>DASZPY010000052.1:0-51776 GCA_035549855.1 Devosia sp.
TCGGGGAGCCGCCGGGCCGGGCGGCTGAAGCCATGTTCTCACGCGACAGGAAGACGCCACTCGCCGAATGGTGGTGGACGGTCGACCGGCAATTGCTGGCGGCGCTCATCCTCCTGATGCTGGTGGGCATGGTGCTGAGCTTTGCCGCGAGCCCGCCGGTGGCGGAGCGGCTGGGGCTGGGGCCGTGGCACTTCATCATCCGCCATGCGCTTTTCGGCCTGGTCGCATTGCCGGTGCTGATCGCGACGTCGTTCCTTTCGCATCGGCAGGCGCGGTTCGCGGCGCTGGCGGTCCTGATCGTCTCGATCGTATTGCTCTGGGCGACGCTGAAGTTCGGGGTCGAAGTCAAGGGCGCGAGGCGCTGGGTGAGCGCCTTGGGCAACACGATCCAACCGTCCGAATTCGTCAAACCGGCGTTTGCCGTGATCGGTGCGTGGCTGTTCTCGGAGAGCATGCAGCAGAAGGGCGTGCCGGCGCGATGGATGGCGTTCGGCATCATGCTCTGCATTGTCGCGGGCCTGCTGCTGCAGCCGGATATCGGCCAGACTGCGCTGATCCTCGCGACTATGGGCGGACTGCTGTTCATGTCTGGCATCTCGTGGTTCATCATCGCGGGGTTGATGGGGTCCGGCGTCGGGCTGCTGTTCGGCGCGTATTTCCTATTCCCGCATTTTGCCAAGCGCATCGACAGCTTCCTCAATCCGGAAGGCGGCAACACTTATCAGGTGGACAAGGCGCTCAATTCGCTGCTCGAAGGCGGCTGGTTCGGGCGGGGACCGGGGGAGTCGCTGGCCAAGAAGATCATCCCCGACGCACATGCCGACTATGTGTTCTCGGCGGCGGCGGGGGAGTTTGGAATCCTGTTCTGCCTCTGCCTTGTGGCGCTGATCGGGTTCATCGTGCTGCGGGCGCTGATCGGGGCGCAGCGGCAGACGAGCCTGTTCACGCGGCTTGCGGCATCGACGCTGGCGATCCAGTTCGGCCTGCAATGCGCGATCAATCTCGCGGTGAACCTCAATCTGATCCCGCCCAAGGGCATGACGCTGCCCTTCGTGTCCTATGGTGGCACGTCGATGATCGCTATCGCCTTCGGCATGGGCCTGATGCTGGCACTGACCCGCAAGCGGCCCGAGGAGCGGATGGCGACGGGCCTGCCTCCGTACCGGCCGGCGATGGTGGCGCCCGCCGAATGAGCACCTTCGTGCTCATGGCGGGAGGAACCGGAGGGCATCTGTTTCCGGCGCAGGCGCTTGCCGAGGAACTGCGGCGGCGCGGGCATATCGTGCAGCTGATGACGGATCATCGCGTCGGCGACTACGGCACGTTCCCGGCGCGCGAGATCGACATCATTCCATCGGCGACGCCGTCGGTGCGCAGTCCGCTGCGCTTTGTCGTGGCCTCGCTGAAGATCGGGCAGGGCGTGGGGACGGCGTGGTGGAAGCTCCGGCGCGCCAAGCCCGATGCAGTGATCGGCTTCGGCGGCTATCCGATCTTTCCGCCGTTCCTCGCGGCGCGGCTGCGCGGCACGCCCGGACTTCTGCATGAGCAGAATGCGGTAATGGGGCGCGCCAACCGCGCGCTGGCACGCTGGGCCAGCGGCATTGCACTGAGCTTTGCGCAGACGAAATATGCGGATGCGTTCGCAGCGAAGTCGACGCTGACAGGCAACCCGGTGCGCGACAAGGTGCGCGCCGTCGCGGGGACGCCCTATCCGGAGCTTCCGGCAAATGGGCCGATCCGGCTGGTCGTGTTCGGCGGCAGCCAGGGCGCGCATGCCTTTGCCGAGATCGTGCCACCCGCAATCGCGGAGCTGCATACCGACCTGCGATCGCGGCTGCGCATCGTGCAGCAGTGCCGGCCGGAGGATCTCGAACTCGTGGCGGCGGCCTACCGGTCGGCGCATGTGAACTGCGAGCTGCAGTCGTTCTTCGCCGATCTGCCGGAGCGGATGGCGCAGAGCCATCTGGTGATTTCGCGGGCCGGGGCATCGACCGTTGCGGAGCTGACCGTGCTGGGCCGGCCGGCGATCCTGGTTCCGCTGCCGGGTGCGCTCGACGCCGACCAGCGCAACAATGCGCAGGTGATGGAGGCGGCGGGGGGCGGCTGGATCATGGAGCAAGCCCAGATTTCGCCGCTTTCGCTCGCCAAGCGCTTGACCGAACTGTTCGGCGACCCGACAAGGCTTGAGGCCGCGGCGGCAGCGGCCAGATCGCTGGGGCAGCCTCGGGCTGTCGAACATCTCGCCGACCTCGCGGAGGGGCTGGCGGGCAGGGGGAAGAACGTATGAAGATGCCGCGCAATATCGGACCGGTGCATTTCGTCGGCATCGGCGGCATCGGCATGAGCGGCATTGCCGAGATCCTGCACAACCAGGGCTATAAGGTCCACGGCTCGGACAGCGCCGAGGGCGCCAATGTGCAGCGCCTGCGCGCCATGGGCATCGACGTCGCGGTGGGGCAGAAGGCGGAGAATCTCGGCGACGCCGCCGTGGTGGTGATCTCGTCGGCGATCAAGAAGGGCAATCCGGAGCTCGCGGCGGCGCGGGCCAAGGGACTGCCCGTGGTACGCCGGGCCGAGATGCTGGCCGAGATCATGCGGTTCAAGAACTCGATCGCGATTGCCGGCACGCATGGCAAGACAACGACGACCACGCTGGTCGCGACGCTGCTCGATGCGGCGAATTACGATCCCACCGTCATCAATGGCGGCATCATCAACGCCTACGGCACCAATGCGCGGCTCGGCGACGGCGAGTGGATGGTGGTGGAGGCGGACGAGAGCGATGGCACATTCGTCAAGCTGCCAGCGGATGTTGCGGTCGTCACCAATATCGATGCCGAGCATCTCGACCACTACAAGGACTTCGATCACGTCAAGCAGGCGTTTCTCACCTTCGTCGAGAATGTGCCCTTCTATGGCTTTGCGGTGATGTGCACGGACCATCCGGTGGTGCAGGAGATGGTGGGGCTGGTGCGCGACCGGCGCGTCATCACTTATGGGCGCAACCCACAGGCCGATGTGCGGCTGATGGATCTCGAGGTGATCGACGGGCAGAGCCATTTCGCCGTCGAGATCCGCGACCGCATCCGCATGACGCATCTGCGGATCGAAGGGCTGACGCTGCCGATGCCGGGTGAGCACAATGCGCTCAATGCCTGTGCGGCGATTGCGGTGGCGGACCAGCTCAAGGTTCCTGCGGACGCGATCCGCAAGGGCCTGATGTCGTTCTCGGGTGTGAAGCGGCGCTTTACGCGTACGGGGACGGTAGGTGGGATCACCGTTATCGACGATTACGGGCACCATCCGGTGGAGATTTCCGCCGTGCTGAAGGCGGCGCGGCAATCGACCAAGCGCGACGTGATTGCGGTGGTGCAGCCGCACCGATACTCGCGGCTGCATGATCTGTTCAACGATTTTGCCACCTGCTTCAACGATGCCGATACGGTGATGGTGGCGCCGGTCTATGCGGCGGGCGAAGCGCCGATCGAGGGCGTGACGCATGAGGAGCTGGTGACGCGCATTCGGGCGCGGGGGCATCGCGATGCGCGCGCGATCGGGGGACCGGACGGGCTGGCGTCGCTGATCGCGGGGCGCGCGCAGGATGGCGACTATGTCGTGCTGCTGGGGGCGGGCAATATCACGCAATGGGCAGCGGCCCTGCCGGGTGAGCTCGGCAAGATACTCGGCAAGGAGCCGGAGCTGCCATGAGCGAGTGGCCGGACCTGCTACCAACGCTCGGCGCGTGGACGAGCGAGGTGAGGGGACAACTCGTTCCCAACCAGCTGCTCGGCGAGATGACGACGCTGCGCGTGGGCGGTCCGGCGCAGCTGTTCTTCCGGCCCGTCGACGAGGACGATCTCGCGTTCTTCCTCAAGAACTTGCCGCGCGAGATCAAGGTCACGGTCATCGGGCTGGGATCGAATTTGCTGATCCGCGATGGCGGGCTCGACGGCGTCGTGATCCGGTTGCCGGCCAAGGGGTTCGGGGCGATCGACATTCTCGACGGACATCGGGTGCGAGCCGGCGCGGCAGTCCCCGACGTGAAGGTCGCGACGGCTGCGGCGGAAGCGGGCATCGATGGACTCTGGTTCTATCGCGGCATTCCAGGCGGCATCGGCGGTGCGCTCTATATGAATGCGGGCTGCTACAAGACCGAGACGCGCGACCGGATGGTCGAGTTGCGCGCGGTGACGCGCGAGGGCGAGATCGTGACGCTCTCCAACGCGGATATGGGCTATCTCTATCGCAAGTCGAACGGGCCGCGCGGGGCGGTGTTCGTGTCGGGGACCTATCAGGGCTTTCCGGGCGATCCCGAGACGATCCTCACCGAGATGCGGACAGTGACGGAGCGGCGCGAGAGCACGCAGCCGACGCGTGCCAAGACCGCGGGTTCGACGTTCAAGAATCCCGAGGGGCGTTCGAGCTGGAAGCTCATCGACGAAGCGGGGGGCCGCGGCTTCACCTTCGGACGCGCGCAGATGAGCGAGATGCATTCCAACTTCCTCATCAATATGGGCGAGGCGGACGCCTTCGAGGTCGAAACCGTTGGCGAGTCCATTCGCCAGAAGGTGCGGGACAAGCATGGCGTCGAGCTGCGCTGGGAGGTGCGGCGCATGGGCCACTTCGTGCCCGGCCGTGAAGTGCGCGAATTCATGGACGGCGCGCCATTCACGGGAGCGGTGTGATGGCCAAGCGCGTCGCTGTCCTCATGGGCGGCTGGTCGAATGAGCGGCCGGTGTCGCTGAAGTCGGGTGCGGCCTGTTCGCAGGCGCTGCGCAACGCCGGTTACGACGTGACCGAGGTGGATGTCGGGCGCGATATCGCCGAGGTGTTGGCGCGGATGAAGCCGGACACCGTGTTCAACGCCCTGCACGGGCCGTTCGGTGAGAGCGGCATGATCCAGGGGCTGCTCGAGCTGCTGCAGATTCCGTACACGCATTCGGGTGTGCTGGCGTCGGCGCTGGCGATGAACAAGCACCAGTCCAAGATCATCTTCAAATCGGTCGGGATACCGGTAACGGACCACATCATCGCCGACCGGGCGGAAGTGGCGCGCAGCCACATCATGGCGCCGCCTTATGTGGTGAAGCCCATCGCCGACGGGTCGAGCTTTGGCGTGTTCATCGTCAAGGCCGACCAGTCCCACCCCCCGCAGGAGCTGACGCGCGAGGACTGGACGATGGGCGAGGAGGTTATGGTCGAGCGTTATATCCCGGGCCGGGAGTTGACCTGCGCGGTGATGGGCGATGTGGCGCTGGGCGTGACCGAGATCATCACCGATCTCACCTTCTACAATTACGAGGCGAAATATGCCGCCGGCGGGTCGCGGCACGTCGTTCCGGCGCAAATTCAACCGAAAATTTACGACAGAGTGCAGAAGATGGCGCTCAAGGCGCATGCGGCGCTGGGATGCCGGGGCGTCTCTCGGAGCGATTTCCGCTTCAACGACAGGGCAGGCGAGGACGGCGAGCTTGTCTGCCTCGAAATCAACACCCAGCCGGGCATGACCGAGACGTCGCTGGTTCCCGAACAGGCGGCTGCGGCCGGCCATTCGTTCGAGGAACTGGTCGCCTGGATGGTGGAGGATGCGAGTTGCAACAGGTAGCGGCCAGGGATTTCGCCGACGCCCAACTCGTCGATCCACGCCAGCTTCCCGTTCCCGTCCCCAGCCTTTCGCGCCGTGCCCGCACCAATTTCCGCCAGGCCTGGATTCTTCACCGCAAGCTGATCGTTCGCGGCGCGGCGGCGGCGATCGTCCTTGTTGCGGCAGTCGGCCTTTATGAAGCGCGCGACCTTGTCGCTGCGGGGGCAGCCCGGGTCAGCGACATGGCGCAGGGCGAATTCGCCAAGGCCGGATTTGGGATCGCCAAGATCAACATCACCGGTCAGGTGCTGACCAGCGAGGCCGAGGTGGTCAAGGCGCTGGCCGTGCCGCCGAACGGGTCGACGCTCAACTACGACGCGGATGCCGCCCGCGACCGCATTCTCAAGATTCCGTCGATCAAGTCGGTGACAATCCGCAAGGTCTATCCCGGCGAACTTCAGGTGCTGCTCGAAGAGAAGCTGCCGATGGCGCGCTGGCGCATCGGGGACGCGACCTATCTGGTCGATGCCGAAGGCAGCCCCGTGGCTCCCGACGATGGCAGCTTCCGCGATCTGCCGCTGGTGGTGGGCGAGGGCGCTGCAGACGATGCGATGGTGATGATCAAGGCGCTCGACCGGCATCCGGCGGTGCGCGAGAACGTCGCCGCGCTGAGCCGGGTGGGGGATCGGCGCTGGGATCTCATCTATTACACCGGGCTTCGCGTGCAGCTTCCGGAACTCGGTGTGGCGCAGGCGCTTGACCAGCTCGAGATGTATCAGGAGACGCAGCAGCTTCTCGATCGCGACGTGAATGTGATCGACATGCGTGTCGCCGGCATGGTGTCGCTGAAGCTCGGCGACCTCGCGCTCAAGGCGCGCGCCGACGAGGCCAAGAAGAACAAGCACGTCGTCAAGGGCGACGCCGAATACGAAACCCCCGCCGAGCGCGCGGCGGAGAAGCAACAATGATCACCGACATGATGACCGCACGTCTCAAGCCGGTGCAGCCGGGCCGCGCCAGTCTCGTCTCGGTGCTCGATATCGGCTCGACCAAGATCTGCTGCGTGATCGGGCGGCTGACGCCGAGACCGGAGGGCAAATCACTCAAGGGCCGGACGCACGACATCGAGGTGATCGGCTTCGGCTATGGCGCGTCGTCGGGCATCAAGAGCGGCGTCATCACCGATCTCGGCAAGGCCGAACAGGCGATCCGCACGGTGGTCGGCATGGCGGAACGGGCCGCGGGGCTCACGCTGCAATCGGTCATCGTCAATGTAACGGCGGGCCGGCTTGGATCGGAGACATTCTCGGCGACGGTCAATCTGGGCGGGCAGGAAGTCGAGAACGCCGACATCCAGCGCGTGCTGCGCGCGGTCAACGGGCGCAGCGTGCGGCCCGAGCGCTCGATCATCCACGCGCTGCCGATCGGCTATGCCATCGACGGGCAGAAGGGCGTGCGCGATCCGCGCGGGCTGGTGGGCGAAAGCCTGTCGGTCGATGTGTCGGTGGTCAGCGCCGAGACGCTCGCCATGCGCAACGTCGAGCTGGTGCTGAACCGATGCCACCTGCAGATCGAGGCGATGATGGCGACGCCTTACGCGTCGGGCACCTCGACATTGGTGGATGACGAGTCGCAGATCGGCGCGGCAGTGATTGATTTCGGCGGCGCGACCACGACGGTTGCGGTATTCGCCGAGGGCCAGTTGGTCCATTGCGATGCGATCGCGATCGGCGGCCACCATCTGACGCTCGACATCGCCCGCCAGCTTTCGGTGTCGGTGGCGGATGCGGAGCGGCTCAAGACGTTCCACGGTTCGGTCCTACCGGGCCAGGACGAGCGCGAAATGATCTCGGTCGTGCCGGTCGGCGCCTCCGCGGACGAGGTGCCGGGACAGATTCCGCGATCGCACATCACGCGCATCCTGCGGCCACGGGTAGAAGAGATTCTCACCGCGATCCGCGACCGGATGCAGGCTACCGGCATGATGGATGTCTGCGGGCGCCGGTTCGTACTGACGGGCGGTGCCAGCGAATTGACAGGCCTGCCGGAAGTCGGGCGGCGCGTGCTGGCGCGCAATGTCCGCACTGGACGGCCGATGGGAATCTCGGGCCTGCCCGACATGGCCAAGGGTCCAGCCTTCGCGACCGTGGCGGGCATGCTGATCTACCCGCAGATCTGTGCGCAGGAATTCGCCGAGCCGCGCCAGGCGGTAAAGCTTACGGGCACCGACGGCTATTTCGCCCGTGTGGGCAACTGGCTCCGCACCAGCTTCTAGGCAGCCATCATGGTTACCCGCCGGTAAACGCAGCGCCCGCGCTGCTCTCAAAATGAGAGCCGCGTTAACGGATTGGCGTCAATCGTTAGGGTGCGGTTAACGAATTGGCGACTAACAATGGACCCATACCGCCATTTGTGGGTCCCTCCATGACGATCAACCTCACCATCCCCGACATCCAGGAACTCAAGCCGCGCATTACGGTTTTCGGCGTCGGCGGCGCCGGCGGCAATGCCGTCAATAACATGATCGGACAGGGGCTCGACGGCGTGGACTTCGTCTGCGCCAATACGGATGCACAGGCCCTCGCGCTCGCCAAGGCGCAAAGGATCATCCAGCTCGGCGTCTCGGTGACCGAAGGGCTGGGCGCCGGGTCGCATCCGGAAGTCGGGCGCGCGGCGGCGGAGGAAAGCTTCGACGAAATCAACGATCATCTCAGCGGCTCGCATATGGTGTTCATCACCGCGGGCATGGGGGGCGGTACGGGCACCGGCGCGGCGCCGGTCATCGCGCGGGCGGCGCGCGAGCAGGGCATCCTCACGGTCGGCGTTGTGACCAAGCCGTTTACCTTCGAGGGTAACCGCCGGGCGCGGCTGGCCGAGGATGGCATCGACGAGCTCCATCGGCATGTCGATACGCTGATCGTCATCCCGAACCAGAACCTGTTCCGGGTTGCCAATGAGAAGACGACCTTCGCGGACGCCTTCAAGATGGCCGACCAAGTGCTCTATTCCGGCGTCTCCTGCATCACCGATCTGATGGTCAAGGAAGGCCTGATCAATCTCGACTTCGCCGACGTGCGCGCCGTGATGCGCGGCATGGGCAAGGCGATGATGGGCACCGGCGAGGCCTCGGGTGAGGATCGGGCGCGTCATGCCGCGGAGGCCGCAATCGCCAATCCACTGCTCGACGATGTGTCGATGAGCGGGGCGCGCGGACTGCTGATCTCGATCACAGGCGGGCCGGACCTCACGCTTTATGAAGTCGACGAGGCGGCAAGCCGCATCCGCGAGGAAGTCGACCCGGATGCCAATATCATCCTCGGTGCGACCTACGATCCGGATATGAACGGCAATATCCGCGTGGCGGTGGTTGCGACGGGCACCGATGCGACGATGGTCCAGGCGCTGGAACCGATGAAGGCCAACAGCTCGCGCGCGCCGCTTTCGGTACGTCCGCGACAGATCGAGACTCAAATCGTCCAGCAGCAGCCGGAGCCGCAGCCGCAATTCGAAGCGCAGGTGCAGCAGGCGGTGGCCGAAGCCATCCACAACCCGCAGCCGACTTACGCGTCCTACGATGAGGGCGTGACGGTCGAACCCTATGTTCCGTCGGGGCTCCATGCGCCAATCGACGAGCCGATTCGGGCTCCGGAAGCGCCGATCCCGAGTGTCTACGTACCTTCCCATGCGGAACGTCCCGAGGGTCAACGCCGCATGCCCCGCACCGAGGAACTTCCGGCTGTTGCCAGAAGGACACTTGCAGCGGAAGAACGCCACGACCCCGAACCCCGAAACGCTCGCGCGCTGTTCAAGCGGCTGGCCTCGAATGTTGGAATTGGGCTGCGTCCGCAGGCCCAGCCGGCACCGGTCCGGTCCCGAGATTCCGCCGCCGAGGATGCGGCGGCGCGGAGCGCTATTGAGGCCGGTTCGCCCCGGAATTCGGGCGTCTCGTCAGGTGCAGAGGGTGCCGCCGGCAAGCTCGATGCAACCGGCCGCCCGCTTCCGCAGAAAGAACATATCGAGATTCCGTCGTTCCTCAGGAAGCACGGCTAGAGGCCGCGCTCGTGGCGGTGGAGCAATATCCGGCGCGCCTTCCGCGCCGGATTTTTTTTGGCTAAGTCTTTCAGGTGTCTGAAGGGGCAGGGTCTTTGTTAATGCGGAAACTTTCGGCGCGGCAGCGCACCCTTGGCGGTGCGCTGGAGTTCAGCGGCTTCGGCGTCCATTCAGGCCTGCCCGTCACAATGCTGATGGAGCCCGCTCCCGCGGATAGCGGGTTCCGAATTCAGCGAAAGCTGCCCAACGGGGCAGTCGCCGGCCCGGTGCCGCTGCATTTCTCCCGGGTGACCCGAACGACGCTTTGCACGACGCTCGACCTCGGCGACAGCGTTTCGGTGGCGACGGTCGAACATGTCATTTCGGCGCTGAGCGGCCTCGGAGTCGACAATGCGCTGATCACGGTGGATGGGCCGGAATGCCCGATCCTCGACGGCAGCGCGGCGCCGTTCGCCGACGCGATCATGAGCGTGGGGCTGGAAATCCAGGCGAGGGACCGGCGCTATATCAAAATCATGCGACAGGTGCTGGTCCGCAACAATGACGCTTCGGCGGCGCTTGAGCCCTATAATGGCAGGCTCCTCGATCTCGAGATCGAGTTCGACAGCCGGGTCATCGGGCGCCAGCGGATGATCTTCGACTGGACCCCCGGCAAATATTATCGCGACGTCGCGCGGGCGCGGACGTTCGGCTTTGTTCGCGACGCCAAGATACTGCGCCAGGCGGGTTACGCCCTGGGGTCGTCGCTCGACAATTCGATCACGGTGCAAGAGGACAAGATCCTCAACCCAGGCGGGCTGCGCTACGAAGACGAATTCGTGCGCCACAAGCTGCTGGATGCCATGGGCGACCTGGCGCTGTGCGGCCTGCCCATCTATGGCCGGTTCCGGTCCTACAAGGGCGGCCATGCGCTCAATGCGCTGGTGCTGCAGGGCCTGTTCTCGAGCGAGGCCAATTACGAGGTGGTTTCGGCCGGGGATCTGCCGCTCGCCTTCGACGCGCTGGACGACGCGCCGCAGGGCATGGAAGTCAAGCCCTACCTGCGTTCCGTGGGCTAGTCGCACGTCACAGTTTTGATGGATTTTGTATCTAGGCCGCACCAAAGTGCTATGGTTCGGCGCGTTCAGGGACGGGGCCTTTCGTGACAATCAAGGATTTCGGGGCAACGGCAGGCCATGCGGGCCGCATCCTGACGGTAATCGCTTTCGCCCTCGTGCTGACGGCGTGCAGCCTGTTCGGGCCGACCAAGTTGACCGACGAGGAAATCATCCCGCCCGAAACGCTGTATTCGCAGGCGCTTTCGGAGATGGACGCACAGCGCTACGTCACCGCGCTCGACACGCTCAAGAAGCTGCAGCGCCAGCATCCCTACTCGGAATTCAACGAGAAGGCGAAGCTGATGGAGGTTTATGCCAACTATCACATCGGGCGTTTCGACTCGGCGATCGACGCGGCAGACCGCTACATCGCGGTCTATCCGGGCTCGGAAGAGATTCCCTATGTGATGTTCCTCAAAGGCACGGCCTATTTCGCCCAGATCACCGACATTACCCGCGACCAGCAGATCGCCCGCAACGCCATCGACGTCTATACGCTGCTGATCTCCAACTATCCGGAGAGCAAGTACGCCAAGGACGCCAAGGAGAAGATGGTCATTGCCGTCGACCAGCTTGCCGGCAAGGAGATGTCCGTCGGCCGGTACTATGAGGGCAACGGCCAGTACGCAGCGGCGATCAACCGCTTCCGGGTGGTGGTAGACAAGTTCCAGACGTCCTCGCATATCGAGGAAGCGTTGTTCCGGCTGACCGAGGCGAATCTCGCACTGGGCCTGACGACCGAGGCCCAGACGGCTGCGGCCGTGCTCGGGCACAACTATCCGTCCAGCGACTGGTACAAGGATGCCTACAGCCTGTTGCAGAAGGCCGGGCTCGAGCCGCAGATCAACAAGGGCAGCACCCTCGCGAAGGCATTGCAGGGCTAGCCTTTTATCACATTTGTTGCTATTTTGTTCTTGGCCGCTTCGCTTGTGCGGCCGAGGCCTTTTTGATGCTATCGGGCGAGAGACGCGGGAGACTCACCGAGCGTGCTGAGCACCATATCGGTCCGCAATATCGTACTCATCGACCAACTCGACCTCGCCCTTGAAGGCGGGCTGACGGCGCTTACGGGTGAAACCGGCGCCGGCAAGTCTATCCTGCTCGATGCGCTTACCCTGGCGCTGGGCGGGCGGGGCGACGCTGCGCTGGTACGGAACGGCGCGGAAAGCGGGCAGGTGGTGGCCGTGTTGCAACTGCCCGAAAGCCATCCGGCACGGATGGCGTTGCGGGACAATGCGATTGCCGACGATGCGGAGCTGATCCTGCGCCGCGTACAGTTCACGGATGGGCGCACGCGCGCGTTCATCAACGACCAGCCGGTCGGGGCGGGGCTGCTCCAGAGCATTGGCCGCTTGCTGGTCGAAATCCACGGGCAGCATGACGACCGGGCTCTTGTCGACAGCGCGACGCACCGGACCCTGCTCGATGCCTTTGGCGGGCTCGATGCGCAGGTCGAGGCTGTGCGCAAGACTTGCGCGACATTGAGCGAAGCGGATGCGGCCGTTGCGGCGCAACGTGCAGTCATCGCGGAAGCGCAGTCGCGCGAGGCCTTTGCGCGGCATGTGGTCGAGGAGCTTGCCGAGCTTTCGCCCGAGGCGGGCGAGGAAGAGGTGCTGGCCGAGCGCCGGCAGCGGCTGATGCAGCTCGAAAGGGCTGCCGAGGAAGTGCGTGACGCCGACGAGATCCTTGGCGGGCCGATGGCGCCGGGGCCGGCGCTTGCAGGCCTGATGCGGCGGCTGTCGCGCAAGGCCGACACGGGCATGGCCGTGTTCATGCCGCTGATCGAGTCTCTCGACAACGCGCTGAATGCACTGGACCGGACGGGCGAGGCGATCGAGACGCTGAAGCGCGAGATGGCCTTCGATCCCGGCGAACTCGAGAAGGTCGAGGCACGGCTGTTCGCCCTGCGCGGCATGGCGCGGAAGCATCACGTGACGGTCGATGAATTGCCCGCAGTGCTGCAGAAATACCGTGAGGATTTGCGGCTGCTCGAAAGCGGCGAGGGCGCGTTGCGCAAGCTCGAGGCGGGGGCTGCGGCAGCGCGCGAGGGCTATGTGAAGGCGGCAAAGGCGCTCAGCGCTGGCCGCGCCAAGACCGGCAAGGCGCTCAGCAAGGCGGTGGAGGGCGAACTGCCCGATCTCAAGCTCGGCACCGCGAAGTTCATTGTCGAGATCGAGACCGACGACAAGCGCGTCGCGGCGGCAGGGTTCGACCAGGTGAGTTTCGCGGTGCAGACAAATCCAGGTACGCTGCCCGGTCCGCTGATGAAGGTGGCCTCGGGCGGCGAGCTCAGCCGGTTTTTGCTGGCGCTCAAGGTAGTACTGGCCGACCGCGGTTCCGCGCCTGTGCTGATTTTCGACGAGATCGATACCGGCGTGGGGGGAGCGGTGGCCGATGCGATCGGGCGGCGGTTGAAGAGGCTCTCGGACAAGGTGCAGGTGCTCACGGTGACACATGCGCCGCAGGTGGCGGCTCGGGCGGAGGCGCATCTGCTGATCGAGAAACAGGCGATCGAGGAGGGGGCGTTCATGCGCACGCATGTCCGCCGTCTCGATGGCGCGGCGCGCAAGGAAGAGGTGGCGCGCATGCTGGCGGGCGCGAAAGTGACCGACGAGGCGCGTGCGGCAGCGGGGCGGCTGCTTTCCGAGGTCGCGTGATGGCCGAGGCGCGCGAAATCGAAAGTTACTCGGAAGCGGAGGCCAAGGCCGAGCTCGACAAGCTGCACGAAGCACTGGTCGCGGCCGACCGCGCCTATTTCGAGCAGGATGCGCCGGAGATTACCGACGCGGCTTATGACGCGCTGAAGCGGCGCTACCAGTCGATCGAGATCGCGTTCCCGGAGCTGAGGCGGCCCGACAGCCTGACCGGCAAGGTCGCCGGCGCGCCCGTCGAGGGCTTTGCCAAGGTGCGGCACGAGGTGCCGATGCTGTCGCTGGCCAAGGCCTATACGGACGAGGATGTGCTCGATTTCATCGAGCGGGGCCGCCGCTTCTTCGAGCGCGACAAGGGACTCGAACTGATGTTCACGGCGGAGCCCAAGATCGACGGGCTGTCGGCATCATTGCGCTACGAGAACGGCGTGTTCGTGAAGGGGGCGACGCGCGGCGATGGCGCGGTGGGCGAGGATATCACCGCCAATCTCAGGACGATCGCCGACATCCCGCAGAAGCTCAAAGGCAAGGGCTGGCCGGAGCTCATCGAGATCCGCGGCGAGGTCTACATGACCTATGCCGAATTCGAGAAGCTGAAGGCCCGATCTGCTGCTGCGGGCGGGCAGGAGTACGTGAACCCGCGCAATACGGCCGCCGGCTCGCTGCGGCAGAAGGATGCCTCGATCACCGCGAGCCGCAACCTCAATTTCTTCGCCTATGCCTGGGGTGCTGCGAGCGCGGACCCTGCGCCGACGCAGTACGAGGCGGTGCAGAAATTCGCGCAGTGGGGCTTCAAGGTCAGCCCGCTGATGGTGAGGGCGCAAAGCTCGGATGAATTGATTGCGCAGTATCGTTCGATCGAAGCGCAGCGCTCATCGCTGGGCTACGACATCGACGGCGTGGTCTACAAGGTCGACCGGCTGGACCTACAACGTCGCTGGGGGGCGGCGAGCGGCGAGCCGCGCTGGGCGGTGGCGCATAAGTTCCCAGCGGAGCGTGCGACGACTGTCCTGCGCGGGATCGATATCCAGGTCGGACGGACCGGTACGCTGGCGCCGGTGGGGCGGCTCGATCCGGTTTCGGTCGGCGGCGTCACGGTGGTCAATGTGACGCTGCACAATGAGGACTACATCAAGGGTATCGACTCGTTCGGCCAGCCGATCCGGGGCGGCACGGACATCCGCATCGGCGATACGGTGGTGATCCAGCGCGCGGGCGACGTGATCCCGCAGATCGTCGAGGTGGTGCTGGACAAGCGTCCCAAGACGGCGAAGCCATATGTGTTTCCCGACATTTGTCCGGTCTGTGGTTCGCCGGCCGTGCGCGAGTTCAATGAGAAGACGGGCAAGGCCGATGCGCGGCACCGCTGCACGGGCGAGCTGATCTGTCCGGCGCAGGCTGTGGAGAAGCTGAGGCATTTCGTGTCGCGCGGAGCGATGGATATCGAGGGGCTGGGGGCCGAGAACATCGACCTCTTCTTCTCGGCGGGGCTGATCAAGACGCCGGCGGACATCTTCACGCTCAAGGACAGGCGCGCTGCCGTGCAAAAGGCATTGTTCGAGCGGCGCGAAGCGCAGGCGGCGGAGCGCGAGAAACTCAAGGGGCAGGCGCGCAAGAAGGTGCTGAGCGCCGAAGAGCGGACCTATGAGGGGCTCGACAAGCTGTTCGGCAACATAGACGCGCGGCGCGCGCCGGAGCTCGACCGCTTCATCTTCGCATTGGGCATCCGCCATATCGGCGAGACGACCGCGGCGGTGCTCGCCAAGACTTTCTCGACGGTCGAGGAGTTCATCCGAGTTGGTAAGGAGACGGCCGCAGACCGGTCGGCGTTTCCTTCGGTCGACGGCATTGGCGGCACGGTGATCGAGGCGCTCGCGGATTTCTTCGGCAACAGCCGCAATGACGATGCACTGGATGCGCTGCTCGCACATGTGACGCCGAAACCCTACATTGTAACCGTTTCAGCAAATTCAGAGGTGGCCGGTAAGACCGTGGTCTTCACGGGCAGCCTAGAAAAGATGACGCGGGGCGAGGCCAAGGCGATGGCCGAGCGGCTGGGCGCCAAGGTTGCCGGATCGGTGTCGAAGAACACGGACATCGTCGTGGCCGGTCCCGGCGCAGGGAGCAAGCTGAAGACCGCGCAGGAGCTGGGTCTCACTGTGCTGGACGAAGATCAATGGCTCGAACTGGCCAAGCGATAGGAGTGACGTCATGCGTATGCTGGGTGCCGCACTTGCCGTGCTGATGCTTTCGGCCGCGCCCGCGTTTGCTGGCCCGTCGGGTGATGTGTTGCGGGACAGCCTCTATGCGGGCGATCTGCAGAAGGGGCTCGCCACGCTGACGCCGCTGGCGGAGTCCGATCCCGAGGCACGGTTCGGGGTGGGGATGCTGGACCTTGCGATCGGTGTCGAGCGCTTCGCGCAGACGCTCTATCGCCACGGGCTGACGCCGCCCAATGCGGGGCCGATGACGCCTAACGTGACGCTGCCGGTGCCGCCGAATCCAAATCCCGAGCCGTGGAACTATGAGGGTGTGCGCCAGATGTTCGAAGCACTGGTCGCCGATTTCGATACGGCGCGCGGTGCGTTCGAGACGGCTGCGGCCGAGGGCGACTATGTCATCGTGATCGATCCGCTGCAGATCCGGTTCGACCTCAACGCCGATGGCAAGGTCGATCCCGCGGAGAGCATCGAGGGGATGGTGGGGCTGATGACGGGGTCGCGGTTCGGCGGGCCGGACAACCAGACGAACGAGACGCTGAAGCACGAGATTGGGTTCGACCGCGCCGACGCCTATTGGCTGGCGGGCTATTCGGACGTCATCGTGGCGCAGGCCGATTTCCTGCTCGCGCATGATTTTTCCGATTTCGTCAATGTGCTCTTCCACCGGTTCTTTCCGAAGGCCGGATTTCCCATGCAGGAATATTCGAAGGGCGGGCAGCTGATGCTAGACCCGGAAACGGATGCGGGCATTTCGGATGCGGTGGCGGCGATCCACACCATCAGCTGGCCGGTGACCGATGCGACGCGTCTCGCCGGCGTGCGCGAACGCATGAAGGCGGTGATCGGGTATTCGCGGCAGAACTGGGACGCGATCCTCGCCGAGACGGACGACAACCATGAACTTCTGCCATCGCCAAAGCAGACGCCGCCGGTACCCGAAGCCAAGATCGACGATGCGAAAGTCGCGGCATGGCGGGCGACGCTCGACCAGGCGGACCGCATCCTCGATGGCGAGCTGCTGGTGCCGCACTGGCGCTTTGCGCAGGGCTTCGATCTCAAGGCCTATTTCGAGACGGCCAAGCGGACGGATTTGGTGATGATCCTCACCGGTTACGGCGCCGTGCCCTTCCTCAAGGACGGCCCCATCGCCTCGCCACAGGATTTCCGGGAGGCGCAGCAGGCGTTTGGCAGCAACTGGCTAGGCTACGCCTTCTGGTTCAACTGATTGCCGCTTTTCAGCCGCAGGATGCTCCTAGTTCTGCCCTCAACAGACGAGGTGAAGCGATGCGGTTGATATTGGCCGTTATGGCGGTTGCGGGGCTGTCGGCGCCGGCCTGGGCCTATGACGATCCCAAGGCGCTGGTCGATGCGATCTATGCGCCCTACCAGATCGCCGGCAAGGCGGGCGAACAGGACCCGATGCAGTTCTATTCGGAGCGGCTCAGGGGCATTGTTGCAGCACATGCGGCGGAAGCGGTGAACACGATGCTCGATGCCGACAGCGTCGACTCGGTCGATGACGTCGGTCCGGTTGCGCCGGCGCTGTCGTTCAATCCGTTCATCGATGCACAGCACTCGCTGCTGATGGATCTGAGCATCGGCACGCCGGTCGTGCTGGGCGAGCGGGCGATGGTCACCGTGGCGTTCCACAATTTCGACACTGCGACCTTGCTCTCGTTGGCTCTGGTGAAGGACCCCGACGGCTGGAAGGTGGACGACGTGGCCTCGCTCGGCGAGGGCGAGAACTGGCTGCTGAGCTGGCTGCTGCAGTACGATCCGTTCCAGGTGAACTGACGCGGCTAGATCGCGCGCGTGGCGTCTTTCAGCCAGGCCTTCACTTCACCCTTGAGCGACGGGCCGATCTCGCGGAAGACGCGGCGATGATAGGCATTGAGCCAGTCGCGCTCGGCCGGGACGAGCAGCGTCTCGTCGATCAGCCGGAGCTCGATCGGCGCAAGAGTCAGCGTCTCGAATTCGAGGAACTTGCCGCCGCCGACCTTGCTCTCGGTCACCAGAACGAGATTCTCGGTGCGGATGCCATAGGCGCCGGTCTTGTAGTAGCCGGGCTCGTTGGAGATGATCATCCCCGGCTCGAAAGGCGTCGTGTAGCGCGGTGAGATGCCGACCGGGCCTTCATGCACGGAGAGGAAAGCGCCGACGCCGTGGCCGGTGCCATGATTGTAGGTGACGCCATCCTGCCAGAGGAATTGCCGCGCCAGCACGTCGATCTGCGCGCCATTCGTCCCCTTGGGGAAGCGCGCCATCGAGATCGCGATCATGCCCTTGAGGACGCGGGTGTAGCGGTCCTTCTGCTCGGGCGTGGCCTTGCCAGTATAGAGCGTGCGGGTGATGTCGGTGGTGCCGCTCAGATATTGCGCGCCTGAATCGAGCAGCATCAGCTCGCCGGCCTTCAGCGTACGGTTGGATTTTTCGTCGACATGGTAGTGGACAATCGCGCCATTGGGGCCGGCGCCAGAGATGGTGTCGAAGCTCGCATCGACGCAAGTTTCCTCGAGGCGGCGGAAGTGCTCGAGCGCGCCGACGATGCCGATCTCGGTGAGCCTGCCCTTGGGGGCTTCGCCATCGAACCAGTGGAGGAACTTTGCCAGCGCGATGCCGTCGAGCTTGTGGGCCTCACGCATGCCGCCGATCTCGGCACCGTTCTTGATCGCTTTGGGCAGGACGACCGGGTCGCGCTTTTCGATGATGGTCGCCTCGCTGACCCCGGCTATGGCATCGACGACCGCGACCGGGATGCTTGCCGGATCGAGCCAGACGCGGCTGTCGGCGGCGCCGAGCTTGCGCAGATCGGCCATGAACATTGCGGTGTCGGCGATCTTGGCGATGCCCCTGAGGCCATGGCGCAGCTCGGCATTGATCTTGCTCCTGTGGACATAGAGCGTGGGCAGGCCGCGCTTCGGCACCGTGGCGAAGCCAAGCACCACGGGGACGTTGGGCACGTCGCGGCCGCGCATATTGAGCAGCCAGTTGATCGACTCCGGAACGCTCAGTACCACCACATCGGCATTCTCTGCCGCCAGCGCCTTCTGCACCTCGGCGATCTTATCCTTCGGTGTGCGGCCGGCGCGGTTGTGGCCGAGGAACTCGACCATGCCGCTGGGCGGCGCCGGACGGTCGCTCCAGATGCGATCGACGAGATTGGCGGTGGGCACGAGGGTTGCCTTGCCATCGAGCTTGGCGGCGAGGTCGCGGATTTCACCGGGCGTATGGAGCCAAGGGTCGTAGCCAAGCTTGCCGCCCTTGGGGACATAGTCGCCGATGCGGGCATCCATGCCGCCCTGCAGCGTCTCGACGACGGTGACCAGTTTGGTGTCGGTCTCGGCAGGGGCCTGCAGAGTGTAACGGGAGTCCACGAAGAGGGCGGCTTTCTTCTGCGCCACGACGGCGATGCCAGCCGATCCGGTGAAGCTCGTGACATAAGCGAGGCGCGCCTCGCTGGCGGGCACCGATTCTCCGCGATGGGCATCGGCGCGCGGGATAAGGAAGCCGTCGAGCCCGGCATCGGCGATAGCCTTGCGCAATTCGGTGAGCCGCGCGCGCACGGTCCGGGGCGTGGTCTTTACATCGAAGTGCTGGAAAACCGCCGGGGTGAAGCCGTTCGCGTCCATGATTCATCTCTCGTTAACACGTTCTGCGCGCGGGGCATGGCTGCTCTGAGGGCGCAAAACGTTGAGTTGTCGCATTTGCCGCCTAGATAGCGGATGCCGCAGGAGCGGCGAAGATAATAGACGGACGAGACTATGAACACGGGCAACATCGATTTTCGCAAGGCTGTGGAAGGGGTCATCGGCGCGAGCACGCGCGAGGCTCCGCGGCAGATCAGCCGCCGCCACGAGCACCAGCTCATCGGCTCGCTCACCAAGCGGCCGAACTAGCCGCACCGAGCAAGAACGCGAAAATCCCCGGCAAGGTCCGGGGATTTTGTTTTTCCAGCACAGGCAGTAATTTCCCGCCGTCAGCCAGCAGATGGGGGAGCACATGCACGCTGTCGTCAACCACCTTCCGATCAGGGCCGACGCGGACTGGGCCGTCATCGCGGAGCGGTTCGAGGCGTTCGCCAAGGATGTCCGCGCCAAATTCGCGGCGATGAATACGGCGGTGCTGGTAAGGGCCAGCGATACCGAGGCGATCTTCGTGGGGGTCTATGACGATCCGGAGACCGCGCAGCACGTCTCGTCCAATGTCGCAGCGCCGTGGTTTGCCGAGAACATCAGGCCGTTCCTCAGCGGGCAGGCGAACCGGTCGTCGGGCCCGGTGATCGCGGGATCGGTCTAGGCCTTCGCGAGAATGAGCGTGGCCCAGTCGCCGCGCTCGAGCCGCTGACTCAGCACCATGCCCTGGCGCTGGTAGGCTGCGATGACGCCCTGGGACTGCCGCAGCAGGATGCCGGAGAGAATGATCGTCGCGCCGCGTGCGGCGGCGCGCCCGATGGCGGGCGCGATGGCGGCGAGGGGACCGGCGAGGATGTTGGCGACGATCAGATCGTAGGGGCCCGAGCGGGCGATCACCGCGTGGTCGAGGCCTGGCGCGGTGACGGCGACGATCAGGCGGCCGACGCCATTGTCGCGCGCATTGGCCATGGCGGTCGCGGTGGCGACCGGATCGATGTCGGAGGCGACGACGGGAAGACGCGTTCGCTTGGCCAGCGCGATGGCGAGAACGCCGGTGCCGGTGCCGACATCGAGCATACGGCGCGGGCGGGTGCGCTTCAGGGTGCGCTCGATGGCTTCGAGACAGCCGGTGGTGGTCTCGTGGTGGCCGGTGCCGAAGGCCTGGGCGGCGTCGATGCGGATGGGCGTGAGGCCGGCCGGAGGGGCGGCGTCTTCATGGCTGCCATAGATGTAGAAGCCGCCGGCCGCGACGGGCTTCAGCCCTTCGAGCGATTTGGCGACCCAGTTCACATCCGGATCGAGCGGAGCGATCGAGAAACCGATGTCGCCGCCCAGCGTCGCGCGTGCCAATTCCTCGAAAGCGGTGAGATCGGGCAGGGTGCCGCACGTCGCCTCGAACACCCACTCACCGGTTTCGGCGTCTTCATGCGCCGAGGCGGTGAGGGCGAGGTCGTCCCGCTCCATCACCGCATCCACGAGGGCATAGGCCTGGTCGCGTGTCAGGGGAACCGAAAGCTGGCTCAATTTCATAGGGCGGGTTGTTGCCGCGGCGCCTGCGGAAGTCAATGGACGCAGGGCCAAACTGCGGGCAGAAGGGGCCATGGTTTCCTCGCCGCCAACGAGAGTCGCCAACCAGTCCCGGCCGCTGCTCGGGATCGGGCTCAAGGTGCTGTCGGTCGGGGTGTTTCTTGCCATGGCGAGCCTGCTGAAGGCGGCCAAGGGTATTCCGCCGGGCGAGATGGTTTTCTTCCGCTCGCTTTTCGCACTGGTGCCGATCGTCGCGTTCCTCGCATGGCGCCGCGAGCTCTACACCGGGACACGGACCAGCCGTCCCGGCGGCCATTTGCTACGCGGAGGTATCGGCGTATTCGGGCAGGGGCTCGGGTTTTACGCGCTGACGCAACTGCCGCTCGCGGAGGTGACGGCCATCCAGTACACGCTGCCGCTGCTGACCGTCGTCGCGGGCGCGCTGTTCCTCGGCGAGAATGTGCGGGCCTATCGCTGGAGCGCGGTGATCCTCGGGATGGTCGGCGTCGCGATCATCATCTGGCCGCGGCTGACGGTGTTTGGCGGTGGTGAGGTGATCGATGGGACGCATCCAGGCTGGGGGGCGATTTCGGCGCTGACGGGCTGCGTGTTCGCGGCCATCGCCTATGTGCAGGTGCGGCGGCTGGTGGCGACGGAGCGGAGCTCGACCATCGTGCTCTATTATTCGCTGATGTGCGCACTACTGGCGCTGCTCACCTTCCCCTTCGGCTGGGTGCTGCCCGATCCGGCGACGTTCCTGATGCTGGTCTTTGCCGGCATCTTCGGCGGGATCGGGCAGGTGACGCTGACCGAGAGCTTCCGGCAGGCCGATATGAGCGTGGTGGCGCCGTTCGAGTATGTGTCGCTGATCTTCGCGCTGATCGTGGGCTATGTGATTTTCGGGGACGTCCCGACCCTGCCGATGCTGCTCGGCAGCGCCATCCTGATCGGGGCCGGCGTCTTCGTGATCTATCGCGAGCATCAGCTTGGGCTCGCCCGCGCCCGGGACGCCGCAACGCCCTAGCCGGTCGAAATCGCCGGGAGTCGCGCGACATGACACCGAAGCGCTAGTCTTCGTTCACGCAAGGGAACCCCAAATGCTCGCCGTTACCTCCTACAAGAAGGACTACCTCGAAGCCTGCCGGGCCGGGGCCAAGGCCCAGCTCGCCGCCTTCCGCAAGCTCGAAAAGGCCGCTCCGGCCGCCGCGGCGGCGTTTGCGCCGGGCTATTTCATCACCCAGGTGCTGGCGCTCGACCATTTCTTCCTCCACCGCCAACGCAGCTTCGAAGGCAAGGACGGCGGGCCGCTCAATGAGCTCCGCATGCTCTGCGACTCCATCAAGGAGAATGACGGGGTGATGAAGGCCAATTCGACCATCAAATACGATGTGTCCAAATCGCAGGCGGGCATCGCTGTGGGCAAGAAGATCGTCCTCGACGACAAGGCGTTCGAGCGGCTGAGCAATGCGGTGTTCGCGGAGATCGGGGCGAAGTATCCGTGAAGGCAAGTTGGCGTCCTCTCCCGTTTACGGGAGAGGGGGACCACGCGTTGCGTGGTGGAGAGGGGAGCCACATACTCGGAGTTAGGTCTTGAGGTCACCGGACTTCATCAGGGATCGAGCGAAGCGATTGCGCAGGTCCATGACGCGACCGGAGGTGTTGCTATGGAGCCTGTTGCGGCGGAGCGCTATGGGCGCGCGCCTCAGGAGGCAGCACCCCTATGGCCCGTCCTGGATTTCTACTGCCCGGCGGCGAAACTTGCCGTCGAGGTCGACGGCCTAGGACACGACGATGGCGCGGATGAAAAGCGAACAGCTTGGCTCGCGACCGAGGGGATACGGGTTCTGCGATTCACAGCCGCCGAGATAGAGGACAGACCGGCCATGGTCGTCGCGAAGATTGCGCAAGCGGCTCCCCCCTCCACCGCCTGACGGCGGTTCCCCTCCCCCGTAAACGGGGGAGGATTCCCGACTGCGGAGACGTAGAGGCTTCACCCCTTGCTCACGAAGCTTTCGAGCACCTTCTTCTTGCCGGCCTTTTCGAAGTCGATGCTGAGCTTGTTGCCTTCGATCGATTCGATGCGGCCGTAGCCGAACTTCAGGTGGAATACGCGTTCGCCGACCGCGTACTTGCTGCCGCGGCCGTCGTCGGTTGAGCGCGCGACGAGGTCGCCGTCGATGGTGAGCGGGCCCCCGCCCTTCCTGTCCTTGGCCTGGGCGCGGGCGCGCTGCCAGCCGGGGGTTTCGTAGACGGAGTCGAACGGATCGGCGGTGGAGAAGCGCGACGAGGCGCGGCCGCCATAGGTGTAGCCGCCATAGGCACTGCCGGTGTCCTTCACCTCGACGGCTTCGGGTGGAAGCTCGTCGAGGAAGCGCGAGGGAATGGCCGATTGCCAGAGGCCGTGGATGCGGCGGTTCTGGGCAACCGAGAGCCGCAGGCGTTTGCGGGCACGGGTCAGGCCGACATAGGCGAGGCGGCGCTCTTCCTCGAGGCCGGCGCGGCCGAGCTCATCCATCGTGCGCTGGCTCGGGAACAGGCCTTCCTCCCAGCCGGGGAGGAATACCGTGTCGAACTCGAGCCCCTTGGCCGAATGAAGCGTCATGATCGAGACGGCGTCGGCCGCTTCGTTGGTGTCGCGTTCCATCACCAGCGAGATGTGCTCGAGGAAGCCGCCGAGATTCTCGAAGTCCTCCATGGAGCGCGCGAGCTCCTTGAGGTTTTCGAGCCGGCCGGGGCTGTCGGGCGATTTGTCGTTCTGCCACATCGCCGTGTAGCCGGACTCGTCGAGGATCTGCTGGGCGAGATCGAAGTGCGAGATGGCGGGGATGTGCTTTTCGACCTCGATCTCCTGGCCGGTATCCGGATCGAGCTCCTTGGTCATCACGGTTCTGTCGCTGAGGCGCTGGGTCCAGTCGTCGAACTGGGCGAGGAGATCGCGCAGCGTGTTGCGCTGCTTGGGCTTCAGGTCCTCGGTCTCGATCAGCAGCCGCGTGGCGCTGAACAGCGCGCGCTCGGTGGCGCGGGCGGTTTCGTAGAGCTGGCGAATGGTCGAGTCGCCGAGGCCGCGCTTGGGCGTGTTGACGATGCGCTCGAAGGCGAGGTCGTCCGCCTGGTTGTTGACCAGGCGGAGATAGGCGAGGGCGTCGCGGATTTCGAGGCGCTCGTAGAAGCGCGGGCCGCCGATAACGCGGTAGTTGAGCCCGAGGGTAACGAAGCGCTCTTCGAATTCGCGCATCTGGTACGAAGCGCGGACGAGAATGGCGATGTCGTTGAGGTCGGAACCGTCGCGCTGGAGCTGCTCGATGTCCTCGCCGACCTGCCGCGCTTCTTCTTCGCTGTCCCAGACCTGCGTCACCTGCACCTTGTCGCCTTCTGCGCCGACGTCGGTCTGCAGCGTCTTTCCAAGACGGGACTCGTTGTGTGCGATGAGGTGGGATGCGGCGCGGAGGATGTTGGACGTCGAGCGGTAGTTGCGTTCGAGCCGGATCACCTTGGCGCCCGGGAAATCCTTCTCGAAGCGGAGGATGTTGTCCACTTCGGCGCCACGCCAGCCATAGATCGACTGGTCGTCGTCGCCCACCACGCAGATGTTCGCCTCGCTGGCGGGTTTGCCCTGCGCGAGCAGGCGCAGCCAGAGATACTGGGCCACGTTGCTGTCCTGGTACTCGTCCACCAGCATGTATTTGAAGCGGCGGTGGTAGTCGGCGAGCACGTCAGGGTGCTCGCGGAAGAGACGGATGTTCTCGAGCAGAAGGTCGCCGAAATCGGTGGCGTTGAGAGTCTTCAGCCGGGCCTGGTAATCGGCATAGAGCTTTTGCGCGCGGCCATTGGCGAAGGCGCCGGCTTCGGCGTGCGAGATGTCGCCGGGCAGCATGCCGCGGTTCTTCCAGTTGTCGAGCATGCCGGCGAACTGGCGGGCGGGCCAGCGTTTCTCGTCGATGTTCTCGGCTTCGAGCAATTGCTTGATGAGCCGGATCTGGTCGTCGGTATCGAGGATGGTGAAGTCGGACTTGAGCCCGACCAGCTCGGCGTGTTGACGCAGTATCCTTGCGCCGATGGAGTGGAAGGTGCCCATCCACGGCATCGCCTCGAGGCGGGGCACAGATTTGTCGATACGATCCTTCATCTCGCGGGCGGCCTTGTTGGTGAAGGTCACCGCGAGGATTTCGCGGGGGTACGCCTTGTGCGTGTTGATGAGGTGGGCGATGCGCGTCGTCAGAACCCGCGTCTTGCCGGTTCCCGCGCCGGCGAGGACCAGAAGCGGGCCTTCCGTCGTCTCCACGGCCTCGCGCTGTTCGGCGTTCAGGCCCTTGAGGTAATCGGTGTCCTGCCGCCCAAACTGGGCGGTTATGGCGTTGGATTTGCGCGCAGGTTCGGCGGGACTCACAGGGATTGACGAATCTCTTTTTGTTCTCAGGCGGAATATAGGGACCGAGGCCCAGGAAGTATAGGAATCGGGGACAGTCATGGACCTGTCACCCGCCCGTCATGGCGAGGTAATCCGGCCGCCCTAAGCGGACCCGTCGATTTATCTCCATGGGGCGCTTTCATGCATACCAAGTCCATTTTCCTGGCCCTCGCGGCCAGCCTGCTCGCCAGCACGGCCTTTGCCGCACCGGTGTTCAACCGGATCGCCAGCTTTCCGGTTGCACTAAACCTTCCGGACGCCGAGGCGACCTCGTCGGAAATCATCGCGGCCTCCGAGGATGGGATGACGCTGGTCTATTCCGACAGTCCGGGCGGCGGCATCGGTTTCGTCGACATCACAGATCCGAAGGCGCCCAAGGCTGCCGGCTATGTGAAGGTCGAGGGGGAACCGACGTCGGTAACCGTCGTCAGAGACAAGGTTTATGCCGCGGTGAACACGCGGAAGGACTTCGTCGATGTGTCGGGCCAGCTACTGGTCATCGATCTCAAGTCGCATGCGGTCGAAGCGACCGTCGAGCTCGGCGGCCAGCCGGATTCCATCGCGCACAATGATGCCGGGACCCTGCTCGCGATTGCCATCGAGAACGAGCGCAACGAGGACATCAATGATGCGGCCATTCCGCAACTGCCTTCGGGCTATCTCGTGCTGCTGTCGATCAGTGGCGGAAAGCTCGATCCGGCGTCCCTCAAAAAGGTCGATCTCACCGGTCTTGCGGCGATCGCGCCCGAGGATGCCGAGGTGGAGTATGTGAACTTCAACGGCCTCGACGAAGTTGCCGTGACCCTGCAGGAAAACAATGAGATCGTGATCGTCGACGGCAAGACCGGCACCGTGACGGGCCATTTTCCCGCCGGCACGGTAGACCTCACCGGCATCGACACCAAGGCCGAAGGCGCGTTCAACTTTACCGGCAAGAAGGCCGGCGCGCTGCGCGAGCCCGACGCGGTCAAATGGCTCGACGACAACCGCTTTGTCGTCGCCAATGAAGGCGACTGGAACGGCGGCGCGCGCGGCTTCACCATCTTCAACAAGGATGGCACGGTGGCCTACGAGGCGGGCAATGCACTCGAACTCGATGCGGCGCGGATGGGCCACTATCCCGACTTCCGCAATAAGAAGGGCGTCGAGCCAGAAGGCATCGAAGTTGCCAAGTTCGGCGACGATACGCTGATCTTCGTGGCCGAGGAGCGGTCCTCGCTGGTTGCGATCTACAAGGATACGGGCGCTGCGCCGGAATATCTGCAGACCGTGGCCTCCGGCATCGGGCCGGAAGGGTCGGTTGCGATCCCCTCGCGCGATCTGTTCGTCACCGCGAACGAAAACGACTTCCGCGAGGACGGGCTCGCCGGCTCGCATGTAATGATCTATGCGCGTGCCGAAGGCGAGGCGAGCTATCCGCAGATCGTCGCCGACAATGACGCCGACGGCAATCCGATCGGCTGGGCCGCGCTCTCCGGCGCGGTGGCCGATCCCGACAAGCCAGGCATCCTCTATGTCGTTTCGGACAATGCGCTCCGGTCGGCGCCCTCGATCTATACGGTCGATGCGACGCAGAAGCCTGCGCATATCACGTCACGGACCATCGTCACGCGTGACGGCATGCCGGCGCAGAAGCTGGATCTCGAGGGCATCACGCTCGACGGCGAAGGCGGCTTCTGGCTCGCCTCGGAAGGCGATACGGCAGCGCTGACGCCGCATGCGCTGTTCCACGTTAATGCCGATGGCGAGATCGAAGATGAAATCGCCTATCCGGCAGCGCTGCTCGCCAATGAGATCCGTTCAGGCTCCGAAGGCGTCACCAGGATCGGGGATACGCTCTGGATCGCGATCCAGCGCGAATGGAAGGATGACGAGAAGGGCAAGCTCAAGCTCGTCTCCTACAATCCCGAGAGCAAGGAATGGGGCGCCGTGCTCTATCCGCTCGAGACCCCGGGCGATGGCGCGTGGGTCGGGCTCTCCGAGATCACGGCGCATGGCGACTATGTCTATCTCATCGAGCGCGACAACCAACTGGCGGACAAGGCCAAGGTCAAGCAGATCACCCGCGTGCCGGTCAGCCAATTGGTTCCGGGCAAGCTGGGCGAGACCCTGCCGGTGGTCAGCAAGGAACTGGTCCGCGACCTGATCCCGGACCTCGCTGCCAACAATGGCTACATCGTCGACAAGATCGAGAGCTTTGCGGTCGACAGCGCCGGCACCGGCTATGTCATTACCGACAATGACGGCGTGGACGACAGCTCGGGCGAGACGTTCTTCTGGACGTTCAAGCTCGACTGATCCGAGCAGCACTCTCCCTGGTGAAGGGCCGGCCGTGAGGCCGGTCCTTTGCTTTTTGGGGCTTTCGCAGAAAAGTCTGTAAGTTTTCTTGTTCGCGCTCCAATTCCGCCGTGGAGGGGGGCGATTTGCACGGGTGACGCGGGGAAGGCGACTCCCTAGACTAACCCCGACGTTTTGGGGACTTATCGGGCTTTGCTCAATCGCCTGTTCATCGCGATCGGGGTGCTGGTGATCCTCGCCATCGGCGCGGCGTTCGTCGTGCCGCGCTTCATCCAATGGGGCGACTATCGCGGGCGGCTGGAAACCCTGGCTTCCGACGCCGTGGGAGCGCCGGTCAAGATCGAAGGCGACATCCAGTTCTCGCTGCTGCCGCAGCCGATCCTGCAGTTCGCCGATGTGGTGGTGGGCGACTCGGCTGCTCCTGCGATCAAGGTGGGACGCGTCGAAGCGCATTTCTCACTGCTCGACTTCCTGCGCGACCAGTATCGCGTGACCCAGCTCGAGCTCACCGCACCTGAAGTCGAGCTCAGCATTTCTGCGGAAGGCCAGCTCGTTTCGAGCATCGCGCTGGCCGATGCGGCGGCGGCCTCTAACATCTCGATTGCCGAGGCCGATGTCAGCGGCGGTGTCCTGCGGGTGCGCGACCAGCGTTCCGACCAGCGTCAAGAGATCACTGCGATCAACGGCGAGATCCGGCTGGAGACCTTGCGCGGACCATTCAGCTTCCAGGGCACCAGCGTCTATGGCGCGACGGCCTTTGGCCTGCGTGTCAGCAGCGGCCGCGCCGACAGCGCCGGCGCGACGCCGCTTTCCGTCTTCGTGAAGGCATCGGACGACAGCTTTACGCTGAGCGCCGAGGGCGGGGTCACCACGGCGGAGGGACCGCGCTTTGCCGGCACGGTCACCTATCGCCAGCCGCCGCCGAAGCCGGCCGAAGGCGTTATTGCCGATGCGGGCCGCGGCGATCTGGTCCTCGAAGGCAAGCTGGCCGCAGACGCCAGCCATGTCCTTCTTTCCGAGTACACCCTCTCTCCCGACGAGAACCGGCCCGGGACTCGGCTCACGGGCGCCGCTGAAATCGCGCTTGGCGCCAAGCCGGCGTTCAATATCGTCGCATCCGGCGGCGTCATTGCGCTGCCGCCGCGCGACGCGACCGCGGAGCTGACCGATCCGCCATACGAACTGGTGCGGCTGCTGGCCGAACTTCCGCAGCCGCCCATTCCGGGAATGACGGGAAAGCTCGCCATGGACATCGCGGAGCTCAATCTGCGCGGCGTGTCGCTCCGGAGCGTTCGCGTCGATGCGCACAGCTCGGGAGATTTCTGGCAGGTTGACCGGGCGGTCGGAACGTTGCCGGGGGATACGCGCATCGAGGTTTCCGGTACTCTCGGTGCCGCCGAGGGCAAGCCGTCGTTCAATGGGCGCATCGATGCCCGCAGCGGACGGCTGGATGCGCTCGCGACGCTCTGGCGCAAACCAGCGCCGGGCAATCCGCTGTTCAACCAAGCGGGTGCGCTGGCGGGGGACCTTCTTCTCTCCGGCGATACGCTGAGCATGGCGAAGGCGAGTCTGACGGTCGGCGACCTGACCCGGGAGGTCAGCATCGCGATCGGATTTGCCCCGGCGGCGCGCCACCTCGATGTCGATGCACATTTCGACAGCCTGTCCGCGGAAGAGGGGGCGCTCCTGGTGGCATTGCTGCCGGATGCCGCCGGTAGTGCAAGTTTCGGCGCCACCTTCCCAAAGGGCGATGTGAGTCTGGGGCTTGCGCGGGGCATGATTGCGGGTCTCGATGCCCGCGATGTCTCGCTCGACGCGAATTGGGATGGCGGCGTGCTCGACGTGACGCGGCTCGCGGCTGCCGATCTTGGCGGCTTGCAGATCGACACGGCCTTCACGGCATTCGGGACGCTCGCCAAGCCGGAATTGTCGGGGCAGGGGACGCTCAAGATCGCCCAAGCCGATGCGGCTGCGCTGGATCTTCTGTTCAAGACGCTGGGGACGCCGCAGGGTGTGGAGGATACGCTTCGTCGCCAGCTTCCCGCCAACGTAACGCTTCAGCTCGATCCGCCGACCGGGGAGGGGGCGCAGGCACTCAGCGCGACGGGGACGCTCGGCGCGGCCCAACTCGCCCTCGATGTGAAGTTCGGCGCCGGGGTCATCAGTGCACTGCAAGCGCCGCTTGCGGGCAAGGTAGAACTCACCGCCGCGCCGCCTCATCTGCTGACGGCGCAACTCGGGCTCGGCGACCAGCCACTTTTTCCGGAGGACAAGCCGCTACATTTCGTAGCGCAGGTCGATGGTGCGCCGACCAACAGCGTCGAAGCTGTGATGCGGCTCGAGGGCGGCGGGGATCTGCTCTCGTTCGCCGGTAACATCGTCGCTACCGATCCCGCAAGGCTGACTGGCAAGGGCGCGGCCGGGGCGAGGCTAAGCGCGCCGGCGGCCATGCTTGCGGCGATTGGGGCACATGGCCTCTATCTGCCGTCGCTTGATGGAACCGCGACGCTCGACTTCGCGGGCGCAGAGTCGATCAGGCTTTCCGGTATCACAGGGAAAGCCGGCGGGACCGATATCAAGGGCGATCTCGCGCTGGTCAGCGACGCGCAGGGGGCCAATGTCACGGGTTCGCTGTCCGTGGCGGAGCTCGATGCCCAGGCCCTGCTGCCATTGCTCACGGGCAGCGTGACTGCCGGTGCGGATGTCTGGCCGACTGATCCCATCAAGATTGGAAGCGCGCCACGTACGACAAGCGGTCGCATTGCGGTTGACGTTGCGAGCATCGTTGCGAGCGGGGCGCCATTGCTGAGGGACGGCCGTTTCGATTTCGACTGGGATAAGCAGTCGCAGCGGATCCGAGGCCTCGAGGGCAATATCGGGGAGGGGCGGCTGTCCTTCGATGCGACTATCTGCTGTTCCGGTCCGTTGCCGGACAAACGGCTCAATGGGCGCCTGAGCCTGACGGGGGTTGCGCTCGATGCGGTCCTGCCAGCGCATGCGGGTGCGGCGCTGGATGGGACACTCGATGCCTCGGCACAATTCGACGGTACGGGCACTAGCCTCGCCGCGATCATGACGGCGATGACCGGCAATGGCAGCTACTCCGTGCACGACTTCAAGGTGGAGCACTTCGATCCCAATGCCTTTGCGGCGGCGGGCGGCATCGAAAATGTCGTGGACATGGAGCCGGCGGCGCTGGTCAATGCCCTCACCGATGCAGTGAGCGCGGGACCGTTCACGTCGCCGGTGTTCACCGGCAGCTTCACGATAGCTGGCGGTGTGCTACGCAACCCGAACCTCGCCATAGATGGTCCGGCGGCCCGCATCTTCGGCGGCGGCTCGGTGCGCCTGCCGGATTTGACGTTGTCGGGGCGTTACACCATGACACCGGTGGCGATCGTTGCTGCGGCAACTGGGATCGATGCGGCGACCGCCGAAATAGCCATCGACGTTTCCGGCCCGGTCTGGGCGCCCGTTGTGACTCTCGACGTCGCAACCCTCGCCGATGGAATGAAGATCAAGGCGAGCGAGATCGAATTGGCGCGGCTTGAACAATTGCGCGCGGAGGAGGAAGAGCGCCAGAAGGCGGCCGCTGCCGAGCGGGCCCGCGTCGCCGCAGAGCAGGCTGCAGCCGCCGAAGCCGCGCGCAAGGCCGCGGAGGAGGAAGCCGCGCGCCGGGCCGCGGAAGAGGCTGCCAGCAATCCACCACCCCCACCGCCGCCGGTCGATATCGGAATCTAGCCGTCCTGCGCGGCCCGCAGAACCGCGATCCGCAGCGCGGAGGACAGATTCGGCCCATCGCGATCACGATCTATCGCTTCGATGAGCGCGACGAGCTTGACGCCGCGCCGCTCGGCAAGGCGCTCGAGGCCATCCCAGAATTCGGGCTCAAGGGCGATCGAGGTGCGGTGACCGGCAATGGTCAGCGACCGCTTCTTCAAGGCGATTTACTTCTTGCGGAAGGCGTCGAGACTGACAACTTTTTCGCCGGGCGCTTCGGTTGGCGCTGGCAGGGGGACGGGCGGCGCTTCGGAATCCTTGGACTCGGCCATCTCATCTTCCGTCGGCAGCGCCTGCGCGCCATTGAGCTGCAGCCCGAACTGCACGGAGGGATCGAAGAAGCCCTTGATCGCTGGGAACGGGATCACCAGCGTCTCCGGCTTGTCATCGAAGCTCAGCCCGACCTCGAAACCGCCCTCGCTGACCTTGAGGTCCCAGAACTGGTTCTGGAGCACGATGGTCATTTCCTCCGGGTATTGTTCGAGTAGCCGCTGGCTGAGTTTGACGCCCGGCGCCTTGGTCAGGAACGAAATGAAGAAGTGGTGCTCACCGGGCAGGCCGGTCTTGGCGACCTCGGCCAGTACCTTGCGGACGACGCCGCGCAGCGCCTCCTGGGTGAGGATATCGTAGCGAATATGATCCTGGGCCATGCCATATGTCCGTTTCGGCCATATCAGCCAGAGCAGATGCCGAAAGACAAGGTGGAAAGAGAAGTGCAGGCTTCTGTTGCCAGGTGCCTGCGAACCCCGCCTGCCAGCCTGCTAGGACCGGAGGACTTAGATTCCCAGTGCTAGCACCGCTTACGCGGCGAGAGCGACCGGAGCTTTGAAGTTGTCGTTGGCAACTATCAAAATGGCCCGATATCGGCGGTACCATGCCGAGCGAAAACACACCCTTTACGCCCTCGTCGAGCCTATTTCGCCCCCATTGGCTCCCCTGCGTGGGAGAGGAGATGGTGGAGGCGCCGGGTACTGCCCCCGGGTCCGATGGGTTTATTACGATGGCCATTTATCGCCATAGCCGTTGCCGGCGAGATGAATATAAGCGCTAGGGTCGCCCCATGCAAATCTGGTCTCTGTCTCGCGCCACGACCGCGGAATCGGGTAGAAACGCGCCATGCGCCAGTATCTCCAGCTTATGAAGACCGTGCTCGAAACCGGCACCGACCGGACCGACCGGACGGGCACCGGGACCCGGTCGCTGTTCGGCTATCAGATGCGGTTCGACCTCGGTGAAGGCTTCCCGCTACTGACCACCAAGAAGCTGCACGTCAAATCGATCATCTATGAGCTTCTCTGGTTCCTGCGCGGCGAGACCAATGTGCGCTGGCTGCAGGAGCGCGGGGTCAAGATTTGGGACGAGTGGGCCGACGCGAACGGCGATCTCGGTCCGGTCTATGGCAGCCAGTGGCGGAGCTGGCCAGACGGACATGGCGGCACGATCGACCAGATCGCCAATGTCGTTGAGTCGATCCGCACCAGGCCGGACTCACGTCGGCATATCGTATCCGCCTGGAATCCGGCGGAGGTGGACGAGATGGCGCTGCCGCCCTGCCACTGCCTGTTCCAGTTCTATGTTTCGAACGGCAAGCTCAGCTGTCAGCTTTACCAGCGCAGCGGCGATGTCTTTCTCGGCGTGCCGTTCAACATCGCCTCCTATGCGCTGCTGACGCAGATGATGGCGCAGGTGACGGGGCTGAAGCCCGGCGAGTTCGTCCATACCTTCGGAGACGTCCACCTCTATTCCAACCATTTCGAGCAGGCGCGGGAGCAATTGGCGCGCCGTCCCAAGACGCTGCCGCGGCTGGCGCTCAACCCCGAAGTGACCTCGATCTTCGATTTCCAGTACGACGACTTCATACTCACTGGCTACGACCCCGATCCGCATATCAAAGCAAAGGTGGCTGTGTGAGAGCGCCCGCGATTGCACTCGCATTTGGCGTGCTCGCCGCCGCGCCGGCGCTCGCCAATGATTCCATGTCGCAACTGGGAACGGGTGGCCTGCGGTTCATCACGAGCCAGGATATCTCGATGGACTCGGAGGATCTGACCGTCGGTCCCAAGGGCGTAAAGGTCGTCTATGAGTTTACCAATCACAGCAGCGACGATCAGAAGGCGCTGGTGGCATTTCCGCTGCCGGACATCACCGGCGATGGCGACTTCATGGTGAATGTCCCTGGCGAGGATGCGGACAACCTCTTCGGCTTCACTACGACGTTCAATGGCGAGCCGGTGGAATCCACGCTCAATCAATATGTCTTTGCGATCGGGATCGACAGAACTGAGCTGCTGCATTCGCTTGGCGTGCCGCTCACGCCGTTTGGGCAGGAGACCGTCGCCGCGCTCAACGCGCTGCCGGACGCGGACAAGCAGAACCTGCTGCATCTGGGGATGGTCATCCCGATGGAGTATAATGATGGCAGCGGCTGGAAGACCGACTACACGCCGATCTGGACGCTGAAATCCACCTACAGCTGGGAAGCCGAGTTCAAGGCCGGCGAGACGGCGGAGGTCGTTCACACCTACACGCCAAGCGTGGGCGGGACGGTGGCCGTCACCTTCCTTGCACCGCCTTATGAAGGCGAGGATCGCGCCGCTGACTACGCCAAGCGCTATTGTACGGACGGTGACTTCATCAAGACGGTGAAGAAAACGCTGACCTCGCCCGAGGACTATTACAGTGCGCCCTACACCGAGAGCTGGATCTCCTACATCTGGTCGACTGGGGCCAACTGGTCCGGGCCGATCGGCCGGTTCCACCTCACCATCGACAAGGGCAGCCCCAAGAACCTCGTTTCATTCTGCTGGGACGGAGACGTGAAAAAGACCGGCCCCACGACTTTCGAGATGGAGGCCAAGGATTGGTATCCGCCCTGGGGCCGCGAGCTCGATATCCTTATCCTCAATCGCAACGATCCGGCCACATGACGGTCGCGGTGCGGGATTCGGTGCCGAAGGATGCGGCGCTGATCCTAAGATTCATCAACGGTCTCGCCGAGTACGAGCAGCTCAGCCACGAATCCGTCGCGACTATCGGCGACATCGAACGCGATCTCTTCGGTCCGTCGCCGAAGGTTTTCTGTCAGATCGCGGAAAGTGACGGAGAACCTGTGGGCTTCGCGCTCTGGTTCTACACCTATTCGACTTTTCTCGGCCGGCACGGCATCTGGCTCGAAGATTTGTTCGTCACACCCGAGCATCGGGGCGCCGGCGCTGGCAAGGCGCTGCTGGTCGATCTCGCGCGCCGCTGTGTGCGCGAGCGGCTCGGCCGCCTCGAATGGAACGTGCTCGACTGGAACCAGCCAAGCATCGATTTCTACGCGGCGCAGGGCGCCGAGTTCATGGATGCCTGGCGCAGCTGCCGAGTCAGTGGCGAGGCGCTACTCAAGCTCGGTGCGGCGTGAGCGTTCCCATCGCCATGATCGCCGCGGTGGCCGAAAACGGCGTCATCGGCAATGGCAACGCTATCCCGTGGCGGCTGCCCTCCGATTTTGCCCACTTTAAGCGCACGACGCTCGGCAAGCCTCTGATTATGGGGCGGCGGACATTCGAATCGATTGGACGGCCATTGGCAGGTCGAACGAATATCGTTGTCAGCCGCCAGCGGGGCTACAGTCCCGATGGCGTGGTGGTGGTTCCAAGCCTCGATGCCGCGGTTGAACGGGCCCAATCAATCGCCGAAGCGGACCGCGCGTCCGAAATCATGATCGGCGGGGGCGGGGCCATTTATGCCGAGGCGATGCCTCTCGCGGACCGGCTTTATATCAGCCATGTTGCACTGAGCCCGGCGGGTGACACCAGTTTCCCGCCGATCTCCCCCGAAGAATGGCAGGAAACGGGCAAAATCGCCGTTCCAGCAAAGCCTGGGGACAGTGCGGCGTTCCGCGTCAGCATTTATGAACGCCGTCATCCGGCCCGCCGTTGATCGGCCCGGATCGCCCCCCTATATACGTCCGACGCACAAACAGCTGAAAGGCGATACATGCCCTGGGACAACAATACGGGGGGCGGCGGCCGCAACAATGGCGGGCCGTGGGGTCAGGTTCCAGGTGGCGGAGGGCCGCGCCGCGGCGGCACGCCGAGTCTCGAAGACATTCTCAACCGGGGCCGTGAGCAATTCGGCGGCGGCATTCCGGGCGGACGCTGGGCGCTGCTTGGTGGCGTCGTTGTCGTTGTCGCGTTCTGGCTGCTCAATTCCATCTACACCATCGATCCGCAGGAAGTGGGCGTCGAGACGACGTTCGGGCGGCCGAGCGAACAGCTCAGCACGTCGGGCCTGCATTTCATGTGGTGGCCCATCCAGTCGGTCGAACGCGTGGTCATCACCGAGAACAAAACCGAGATCGGCTCATCGACGTCCAACCGGTCGGGCCGCGATGACGGGGTGATGCTCACCTCCGACCAGAACATCGTGGATGTGAAGTTCGCGGTGCTGTGGACTATCGAAGACCCGAAGTCTTATCTGTTCAACGTTCGGGATCCCGACGAGATGGTGCGCGCCACCGCCGAGAGCGCGATGCGCGAAGTCGTGGGCCGTAGTCCGGCGACCGAGGTGTTCCGTTCCGATCGCGCGGGTATTGCGCTCGAGGTCCAGCAGATCATCCAGACCATTGCGTCCAACTATGGCCTCGGGGTTCACATCGATCAGGTGACCATCGAAAATGTCGCGCCGCCGGCGGAAGTGGCCGATGCCTTCGCCGAGGTGCAGCGGGCGCAACAGGACCAGCAGAAATACCAGGAAGACGCGCGCAACTACGCCAACACCCTGCTCGGCAACGCCAATGGTGAAGCTGCCAAGATCCGGCAGGACGCAGCGGCCTACAAGAACCAGACGGTGCAGGAAGCCGCGGGCGAGGCGCAGCGCTACATCCTGATCTACAACCAGTACGTCAAATCCCCCGACGTCACGCGCAAGCGGCTCTATCTCGAAACGATGGAGCAGGTGCTGGGCGGCTCGGAGAAAGTCATCATCGAACCCAATGCCTCGGGAAGCGGTGTGGTACCCTATCTGCCCTTGCCCGAACTGAGGGGCACGACTCCCGGCGTCAATTCGAGCTCGGAGGTGGTGCAATGAACCGCCTCATCGGTCTCGGCGTTGTCGTCGTCATCGCACTCTATCTGCTGTTCTCGTCCATCTATGTGGTCAATGTCCGCGAGCAGGCGATCGTGCTACGCTTCGGCCAAATTACGGCGGTGCGCAGCGAGCCGGGCCTCTACTTCAAGATCCCGACAGACTTCGTGGATACGGTGCAGAAGATCGAAGATCGGCTGCTGCGCTACAACATCGCGAACATGCAGCTGCAGGTCAGCGACGGCGCGACCTATGTAGTCGATGCGTTCCTCACCTATCGCATCACCGATCCGGTGAAGTTCCGCGAACGCGTCCAGGGCGATCTCGGACTTGCCGAGCAGCGCATATCGACGCGCTTCGACGCGGCGCTTCGCCAGGTTTACGGCTTGCGCAAGTTCGACGCCGCCTTGTCGGCCGAGCGTCCGGCGATGATGCGCGAGGCGCGCGACCTGATCCGGCCGGGTATGGCCGAACTGGGCATCGACGTTACCGATGTGCGCATTCTCAGAACGGATTTGATGGACGATGTGTCCAAGCAGACGTTCGAGCGCATGTCCGCCGAGCGTAACGCCGAGGCGGCCCGTATCCGCGCCGGCGGCCAACAGGCGGCGCAGTCGCTTCGCGCCATCGCCGACCGGCAGGCTATCGAGATCAAGGCGGCCGCCAACCGCGAAGGCGAAATCCTTCGCGGTGAAGGCGAGGCGCAGCGCAACGCCATCTTTGCCGCGGCCTATGGACAGGATCCGGAGTTCTTCCAGTTCTATCGCTCGCTGCAGTCCTACCGGCAGGCCCTGGCCGCGTCAGGAACGACCATGGTGCTGGCGCCGGACAGCGAGTTCTTCAAGTTCTTCAGCGCCGATACCCTGAACGGCACCGCTCCGACGCCGCTGGCGCCCAATGGCATTCCGCCGCTGCCGCCGGAACTGCTCGCGATCGAGCCGACTCCCGACGCGCCGACGACCAATGTGACGATCGAGCCCGCGCCAGAGTCGGCGCCCGCCGGGACAACGGTGGCGCCTGCCCAATAGCGGCCCAACTCAAGCCGTCATTTGCAGCCAAATCAGAGGCCGGCCCGGATCATCCCGCGGCCGGCCTCAATCTTTCGTGCGGCGCGGTGCCTTGCGCAGAGGGGCGGATTGCCTTCAGATCAGGCAAGATTTTCCGGGAGGAATCCGATGACGGCCAAGGGTGCGCTGCTGGGGGCGCTGGCGCTTTGCGGGCTCATGCTGGCCGCTCCTGGATTCGCCAAGGGACCGGAATCGGTGTCGCAACTGGCCGAGGTGCTTTCGCCGGCGGTCGTCAATATCGGGTCCACGCGACACGTTCCAACCGGTGTTCCGTTTCCGGAGGGACCGGAGGGCACGCCGCTCGACGACATGCTCGAGGATCTCAATCCCAATAACGGCCTTGGGCCGGAGGCGATGCAGGAGGCGTCGAGCCTGGGCTCGGGCTTCATCGTCAGTGAGGATGGCTTCATCGTCACCAACAATCATGTGGTCGAAGCCGCCGACGAGATCATCGTCTATCTGACCGACGGCACGCGTTGGCCGGCCAAGGTCGTCGGCTCGGACGACAAGGTCGATCTCGCGGTGCTCAAGATCGATGCCGGCCACAAGCTGCCTTTCGTCGAGTTCGGTGACAGCGACACGGCCAAGGTCGGCGACTGGGTCATGGCGATCGGCAATCCGTTCGGGCTCGGCGGCTCGGTGACGCTTGGCATCGTCTCCGCGCGCAACCGCAATATCGAGTCCGGCCCCTACGATCAGTTCATCCAGACCGATGCTGCAATCAACCAGGGCAATTCGGGCGGACCGCTGTTCGACATGAATGGCAAGGTGGTGGGAATAAACTCGGCGATCATCGCGCGGGGAGGGGCCTCTCTGGGCATCGGCTTCGCGATCCCGGGCAATCTGGCGCGGCCTGTGATTTCGCAACTCGAGGAGTTCGGCGAGACGCGCCGCGGCTGGCTCGGCGTCGCCATTCAGGGTGTCACCGAAGAGATCGCCTCCAGCCTCGGGCTCTCCAGCACCAACGGCGCCATCGCGGTGACCGTGACGAAGGACGGGCCGGCGGACGGGGTCGTTAAGGAAGGCGATCTCATCCTCGAATTCGACGGCAAGCCAATCCGCGAAATGCGCGACCTGCCTTTCGTGGTCGCCGAAACCGATGTGGGCAAGCATGTCGATGTGAAGGTGCTTCGGGACGGCAAGGATCTGACGCTCAAGATCACCGTCGGCCGCCTGGAAGAGGGCGAGAAGATCATGGAGGCGCAGGCGCGTCAGGACGCGATCGGCGACATCGCACCCGATGATGAAGCGGCCGATGCGACTCCGCCGACGCTCTACGACATTGTCGGCATGGACGTCGGCCCCATCGATGATGCGGCGCGAGAGAAATTCAGCATCGGCAAGGACGTCAAGGGCGTCATCATCACCAAGGTCGATCCCGAGTCGGATTCCTCCAAGCAGGGATTGGTCGAGGGCCTGGTCATCAGCGAGGTAACGCAGCAACCGGTCGCCTCGGTCGAGGAGTTCGAAGCCAAGGTGGACGCTGCCAAGGAAGCGGGCCGCCCATCCGTGTTGTTCAAGGTGGCAGGGCCGACGGGACAGAACCGCTATATCGGCGTGCGCCTGCGCTGAGCGGCGTCAGCGGACGAATTCGTCCTCGGCGAAGCCCTGCAGGTAGAGCAGGGCGGTGAGGTCGCCGTGATCGATGCGGACCGCAGCCTCGGCGGCAACCACTGGCTTGGCGTGAAGCGCGACGCCCATGCCCGCCGCTTTCAGCATCGGCAGGTCGTTGGCGCCGTCGCCGACGGCGAGGGTGGCGGCCATCGGAATGTCGTGGACGGCCGCCAGAGTCTGCAGCCGCTTGAGCTTGGCATCCTTGCCGAGGATGGGCATGCGAACCGTGCCGGTCAGTGCACCGTTCTCGAATTCGAGCGTGTTGGCCATAGCCTCGTCGAAGCCTATGCGCCTGGCGATGTGCTCGGCGAAATAGGTGAAGCCGCCGGAGACGAGCGAGGTGAAAGCGCCGTAGGTCTTCATGGTCTGCACAAGCGTGCGGCCGCCGGGCGCCAAGGTAATGCGCTCGCGCCGCACCTCTTCGATGCGCTTGAGCGGCAGGCCCTTCAGCAGGGCGACGCGCGTGTTCAGTGCGGATTCGAAATCGAGCTCGCCATTCATTGCACGTGTGGTAATCGCCGCCACCTCGGCCTTGATGCCGACCGCGTCAGCGAGCTCGTCGATGCATTCCTGCTCGATCATGGTTGAGTCCATGTCGGCGATCAGCAACCGCTTGTGGCGGTTTGCGAGCGGCACGAGCGCGGCGTCGATGGCTCGGCCGGCGATCAGCGCGCGGGCGGCGGCCAGCGCTGTCGGCAGATGCGGCTTGACGAGTTCGACGGCAATGCGCTGGTTGAGCCAGTTGACTTCGCCGCCCACCTCCTTGTGGATTGCGGCCACGAGCGCGCTGTCAATTGCGGGATCGAGCGGGTTGGCGATGAGGCAGAGGACCGACATTTGAACCCGGGGCAAAAGCGCGCGGTCCTGATAGCGGGTCCGACTGCCAGCGGCAAGTCGGCGATGGCGCTTGCCCGCGCGCGCGAAATGGACGGAATCATCGTCAATGCGGACGCCCTGCAAGTCTATGACGGCCTGCGCATCCTGACGGCCCGGCCATCATCCTCGGACACCTCCCTTGCAGCGCATCTCCTCTATGGCCTCGTCGAGCCGACGCGGCGGTTCTCGACAGGCGACTGGGCGCGCGCCGCGGCCAAAGTCATCGCCGGGGCAGAAGGCCGGCCGCTGATCTTTGTGGGCGGAACCGGCCTCTATTTCGAAGCGCTGACCAAGGGCTTCGCCGAGGTGCCGGAGGTGCTGCCTGAAGCGCTCGCATGGGCCGAGGGCGAGGTGAGGGGACTGAGCCGCGATGAGCGCGGCCGGCTGATTGCCGCTTACGATCCCGAGATTGCATCACGCCTCAAGGCACCGGACCCGCAGCGTGTCATCCGTGCGCTCGCGGTGAAACGCGCGACCGGCCGTTCGCTGGCCGCGTTCCAGGACGATGCACAGCATGGGCTGCTGGAAGGTTGGGAAACGGAAAGGGTTGTCCTCAATCCCGACCGCGATGTCCTGCGCGCGCGTATCGCGACGCGTTTCGCGTCGATGCTTGAACAGGGTGCAGTCGATGAGGTTCGTGAGCTGTCGGCGCGCGATCTCGATCCCTCGCTGCCGCTGATGAAGGCCATCGGCGTGCGTGAGATCGGCGACTGGCTCGCGGGCCGGTCGAGCCGCGAAGAGATGATCGAGCGGGCGGTGATTGCGACGCGTCAATATGCCAAGCGGCAGCGCACCTGGTTCCGCGGCCGCATGGGCGATTGGACCTGGATCGAGAGTTAGGCCGGCGCGCGGTCGGTCAGGCCGAGCCTTTCGCGGAGCGCGAAGCGGATGGTGAGCACGAGGCCTACTGCGGCCAGGCCCGCCGCAAGTCCGATCCAGATTCCGACGCCCCGCCAGCCAAAGACGAAGCCACCGAGATAGGCAATTGGAAATCCGACCAGCCAATAGCCGATGAGCGCGATGATCAGCGGCCATGTGGTGTCGGTGAGGCCCCGCAGATTGGCGGCCATCGTTACCTGGGTGCCATCGAACAGCTGAAACAGTGCCGCGACGATGAGGAAGCTCGCGGCCAGCGACAGAGGGGCGGCGTTTTCCGTCAGGCTCGGCGTGAGGAAAAGCGCAACGAGCTGATGCGGGAAGGTGAAGAGCACGATCGCGGAGGCCGACATGAAGGCGAGCGTCAGGATCAGCGCGGCCCAGCCGGCCTTGCGGACGCCTTCCTTGTCGCGCTCGCCCAGCGCGATGCCAACGCGCACGGTTGCCGCCTGGCTGATGCCGAGCGGCACCATGAAGGCGAGGGACGCAATGGTGAGGGCAATCGAGTGTGCCGCGATCTCCGCTTCGCCGAGCCAGCCCTGCAGCAACGAGGCCGAGGTGAACAATGCGACTTCGGCCAGGAGCATGCAGCCGATGGGGACACCGACCTTCGTCAGTTCCCACAGCCGCGGCCAATTGGGTTCCCATAGCTTGTGGAACACGTGGTAACGGCGGAAGCGCTTGTGCGTGACGATGTAGAGTGCGGTCAGCGCGAACATCACGATGTTGACGATGACCGTCGAGATGCCCGAGCCGACAAGCTCGAGGCGCGGGAAGCCCCAATTGCCGAAGACCAGCGCATAGTTGCAGATGGCGTTGACGAAGACGCCGCAGACGGTGATCACGAGGATAACCCGTGTGGCGCCGAGGGCGCTCAGGAACGAGCGCAGCGTGATCAGCATGAAGGCCGGCAGCAGCAGCCAGATAGCGGCATGGATGAATACCTCCGCCAGATCGACCAGATGCGGATCCTGGCCGATGGCGCGATAGATCGGCGCGATGTTCCAGGCCAGCGGGAACAGCGCGATGAACAGAATCGCGGAAAGCCAGAGGCCGGCGCGCACGGTGCGCCGAACCGAGCGAAGGTCTCTCGCGCCGACTGCCTGTGCGGCAAGCGGGGCGACGGCGCCGACGGTGCCGATGCCGAACAGTTGCACGCAGATGAAGAGTGCGTTGGCGAGCGCGCCGGCGGCGAGATACTCCTTGCCGAGCCAGCCCATCATGATGACGTCGGTGGTAAACAGCGCATTCTGCGCAAGCTGGGCGATGACCAGCGGCCAGCCGAGCGCGAACAGGGCACGGAATTCCGTGCCCCAGCGATGCGACGACAAATGCGTTACGGCACCCGCGCCGGGCGCCGCGTCAAGTTCGGCCATAGCTGAAAGTCCACTCGCGCCGAGCGGCTTAGCCCATCGCCAGGGGAATGGAAAGGTGGGCTAGAGATCGGCTTCGGAGGCAAGGAAACGCACGCCGCCGCGCGCATTGGACTCGCGCACGAAATCGCGAAGCGGGCCGGACTTGGCCGTGTAGCCCGAAATATCGCCGATGATGGCGACACGCAGCCGATAGTTCGTGAATTTCTGCAGGATGGATCCGGCCAGGCCCGAGCTGAGACGGAAGAATTCGGGCGAGAGCCGGCTCACCGGAATGACGACCAGTTCAGCGCCTGCTCCGAGTGCATCGCCGATGACCTCCGTCGCGTCGCGCTCCGATGCGATCGATGGTCCATCGGAGGCGAGCGCGAAGCTGTTCTGGGCGTCGGTCGAAAATTCTCTATTCAAATTGGACTGCAGGGATCACCCGCGACGACGATTTCCTCGCCGAAGCTCAGTATGGGGGTCTCGAACAGGCTGCCAATCTGGCAGCATTTGTCCGGGATATCCGCGACCAGCAATCGCTGGACGAGATCGAGATTGTCCAATGAGGGCGGAGCGGCCATCGTAATCTGGACGTGGCAGCCTTCGCCGTAGCTTGAACCGCCGAGCGGTGCCGTCCCCTTGTCGATCGTGAACGGACCACCGCATTCGGCGGCATGCGCGTCGGGATCGCTAAACAGAAGCGACAGGCAGTGCATGTTGTCGATCGCCGGCGTTGCGGCCACGAGGCTGGCATGCGCGGGAGCCATCGGGATGGCGAGCAGCGCGAATGCGGCAAAAAGCGAAGCGAGAGTTCTCATCTGGTACCTTCTATTGCGGTTGTTGGCGCTTGTGCGGCGCCTCTCGATTTTGGCGCAGACTCAATGGGGGCAGCTTTCCGCGACGCGAATGGCCTCGCCGATCGACAAATCGAAGACCTGCGGCGTCAAATAGCTGAGGTTGCAGCACAGGATCGGTTCGGCAACATGCACGCGAGAGACATTCGAGGCATCGGCCAGCCAGTCTTCGCCAAGCGCGGGCAGCGTCACCGTCGCGGTCTGCTGGCAACTTTCGCCATAGCTGCCTTTGACGAGCGGAGTGGTGCCCTTGTCCATGGTGAAGGGACCGCCGCATTCGGCTGCGTGCGCCTCGGGATCGGTCAGCAACAGAGTAAGGCAGTGCATGTTGTCCACCGCGGGCGTCGCCGCCACGAGGCTGGCTTGCGCCGGCAGTGTAGGCGCAACTAGGAGGCAGGCCGAAGAAAGCAGCAACGCGAAGTGTTTCATGTGGAGCTCCTGGGAAGAATCGTCCGACGCTGACCGAATATCCGCCTCGCCAAATGGCGCGGTCAATCGAGCCTTCGCCGCCGCCCCTAGCAAACGGTGAACAAGAAGGTAGCTACTGTCCCCATCCTCGAATCGGCCTAGTGTTTCTACTGGGGGCGGGAGGGCAGTGCTGATGATCAGTGCCTCGCGCGCGCCGGATATCCGTATTCACGCGGCCTACCGGCGCTTGGCAGTTGCGACTAGTTCTGGAGCATCCACGCGTTTTCGCTTTGGCATGCTCAACGCCGTACTCGACCGACTTGCGACCGCACTCTCGCCGCCCGGCACCGCCGGGGACCGGACGGGTGTGCCGCGGCTCGTGGCAGTCGCGATCCTCGCGGCATTGAGCTGGGCGCTGCTGGCGGCTCTTGTTCTCACCGGCTTGTGGCTCTTCCGGCTTGTGGCCGGGGCATAGACGTTGACCTGTCGCTAAGCACTGGCCGCCCGCGGGGGTTGACAGCCGCGACCGGCCGCGACTATCGTTTCTCCCGACTTTGTGGAGCACATTCCGTGCGGAACATTCTCGTAGTAGTGGGGCGCATCAGGCACGTGGGGTAAGATCCCTGCGACGGCTGGTGCGCGCAAACAGGTCCCGAATGGGGCCTTTTTTATTGCTCTAAATTCCGCGGGATGCGGCGAGTGAGGAAGGAAGACTGAGATGCCCAAGCAGATGACGGGCGCGGAAATGGTGATCGAGGCCCTGGCGGATCAGGGCGTGACCGACATTTTCGGTTATCCCGGCGGCGCCGTGCTGCCGATGTACGACGCGATCTTCCAGCAGGACAAGGTGCGCCATGTCCTCGTTCGTCACGAACAGGGCGCGACGCACATGGCCGAAGGCTATGCCCGCTCGACCGGCAGGGTCGGCGTAGTGCTGGTGACCTCCGGGCCAGGTGCGACCAATGCCGTGACGGGCCTCACCGACGCGCTGATGGATTCGATCCCGATCGTTTGCATCACGGGTCAGGTCGCGACGCCGCTGATCGGCTCGGACGCATTCCAGGAATGCGACACGGTCGGCATCACCCGCAGCTGCACCAAGCACAATTATCTGGTGAAGGATGTCGCCGACCTGCCGCGCGTGTTGCATGAGGCATTCTACATCGCGCGCAGCGGTCGGCCTGGTCCGGTGCTCGTCGATATTCCCAAGGACGTCCAGTTCGCGCTCGGCACCTATTACGGCCCGACGGAGATCGAAGCGACCCGGCACAAGAGCTACCACCCGCAGCTCGAAGGCGATACGCGCCTGATCGAGACGGCGGTGGACATGATGCTGAAGGCCGAGCGCCCGGTCTTCTATAGCGGCGGCGGCGTGATCAATGCCGGGCCCGAGGCGAGCCAGCATCTGCGCGAACTGGCGGAGCTGACGGGTTTCCCGGTCACTTCCACACTGATGGGCCTGGGCGCCTTCCCTGGCTCCAGTCCGCAATGGCTCGGAATGCTCGGTATGCACGGCTCCTACGAAGCCAACATGGCGATGCATGATTGCGACGTGATGATCAACATCGGCGCGCGCTTCGACGACCGCATCACCGGCCGCATCGATGCCTTCTCGCCGAAGTCGAAGAAAATACACGTCGATATCGACCCGAGTTCGATCAACAAGAATGTGCGCATCGATATGCCGATCATCGGCGACTGTGCGCATGTGCTGAAGGAAATGGTGCGCATCTGGCGTTCCAAGACCAATCAGCCGCGCACCGAGGCGCTGGCGCCCTGGTGGAAGCAGATCGACAGCTGGCGGGCCAGAAATTCGTTCGGCTTCCAGAACTCCAAGACCGTGATCAAGCCACAATACGCCATTCAGCGCCTGTATCAGGCGGTGAAGGGCAGGGACGTCTACATCACGACAGAAGTGGGCCAGCACCAGATGTGGGCGGCGCAGCATTTTCCGCTGGAGCAGCCTAACCGATGGATGACGTCTGGCGGTCTCGGCACGATGGGCTATGGACTGCCGGCCGCGATCGGTGTGCAGGTGGCGCATCCGGATGCGCTCGTCATCGACATCGCCGGCGAAGCCAGCGTGCAGATGACGATGCAGGAAATGAGCACCGCCGTTCAGCACGACCTGCCGATCAAGGTGTTCATACTGAACAATCAATGGATGGGCATGGTGCGCCAATGGCAGCAATTGCTGCACGGGGAACGCTATTCGCACTCCTATTCCGAAGCGCTGCCGGATTTCGTCAAAATGGCCGAGGCGTTCGGCTGCGTCGGCCTGCGCGCCGAAAAGCCGGGCGACCTGGACGGCGCGATCGCGGAGATGATCAAGGTGAAGAAACCCGTGCTGTTCGACGTTGTCGTCGCCAGGGAAGAAAATTGTTTCCCAATGATCCCGTCCGGCAAGGCCCATAACGAGATGATCCTCGGCGCCATCACCGGCGGGGAAGTGGACGAGGCCGGCAAGATATTGGTGTGAGCGCGCCGGAAAAGCCTCCGTCCAACGCTGCGCAGATGCGCTCGGCTTCCTATCGCCTTGCGGCGCTGGATCAGGATTTCATCCTCGGCGATTCCACGCGCGGCGTGCGCTTCCTGCTGGAATATGAAAAGGCCGAACAGGCGCTGCGCGCATGGGCGGTGAAATCGACGATCGTGGTGTTTGGCAGCGCGCGCAGCGCGGAAAACGGTCCGGGCCGCCACGCCCATTGGTACGCTTCCGCGCGCGCCTTCGCCGCGTTGGCGGCGGCCGAGGGCGGCTCGCTGCGTGCTATCGGCGAACCGAACGTCCGCGAGAACGTGATTGCCACGGGCGGCGGGCCGGGCGTGATGGAGGCGGCCAATCGCGGCGCGCATGATGCCGGCGCCCCCTCGATCGGTTTCAACATCGTGCTGCCGCACGAACAAGAGCCCAATCCCTATTCGACGCCGGCGCTGACATTCCGCTTCCATTATTTCGCGATGCGCAAGATGCACTTCGCCATGCGCGCCAATGCGTTGGTTGTGTTTCCGGGCGGATTCGGCACGCTGGACGAGGCTTTCGAGGTCTTGACACTGCGCCAGACCGGCAAGGCGCCGCCGCTGCCGATCCTGTTTTATGACGAAGCCTATTGGCGTGGCGTGATTAATTTTCAGGCGATGGTCGAGGCCGGCGTGATTGACGGCGCCGATCTTGATCTTTTCCGTTTCGCCGATTCGCCGGAGGCGGCTTGGGCCACGCTTGTCGAACAAGGCGTCGGCTCGGCCCATCCCGCCGCCGCGCCGAGCAAAAAGCCCGAGGGCAAGGTTGATCTTTGACGGCTCCTCGCCTTGCTTCGGCCCCTACGGCTTTCTAACGTGACGCCATGACCGATCTGTCCGCCCTGAGTTTTGAGCAGGCCCTGGCCGAACTGGAGAAGATCGTAGCGCAATTGGAGCGCGGCGATGTCGCGCTGGAAGATTCCATTCGCATGTACGAGCGCGGCGCGGCGCTGAAGGCCCATTGCGAGGCCAAACTCAAGGACGCCCAACTCAAGGTCGAACAGATCGTGCTGGGTCCCGACGGGCCCAAAGCAGAACCTGCCAACCTGGAGCGCTGAGATGAGCGAGACGCCCGCACCTTCTGCGCCGCCGATCAGCTTCGAGGATTTCCTCAAGGTCGATATCCGGCTCGGCACGATCGTGAAAGCGCAATTGTTCGAGGAGGCGCGCAAGGCAGCCTATCAGCTCTGGATCGATTTCGGCGATCCGCTCGGTATCAAGAAATCCAGCGCGCAGGTGACCGACCATTACGCGCTGGGCGAACTGATCGGCCGGCGCGTGGCGGCGGTGGTGAACTTCCCGCCCAAGCAGATCGGCAAGTTCATGAGCGAAGTGCTCTGCCTCGGCTTTCCTGACCGCAACGGCAAGGTCGTGCTGGTGACCGTCGACAAGGCCGCGCCGGACGGCGGGAAGCTGTTTTAGTTTGTGCTATGGTGACTGCGTGACGAAGCTTGATCTTGTTCTTGAGCGGATTAGAAGGCTGCCGCCCGAACGCCAGGAAGCGCTTGCGGTCGAGATGGATGTTCTCCTCGGCCACGAGGAGAACGGCGGCCTCAGCGACGAGGAATGGGCTGCGGTAGAGCCGACGCTGGATACGGATGCCGAAGAAATCCCGCATGAACAGATCGTTGCTGAGTTCCGCGCCAAATTCCCAGGATGAGGATTGTCTGGCGCGCCCGTGCACGCGCCGACCTACTTGGCTTGGTTTCCTATATCGCCAAAGACAGCCCGTCGGCCGCGTTTCGCGTGCACGATCAGATTCTACATATGGTCGGCTTCCTTGCCGACTGGCCGGGACTGGGCAGGGCTGGACGGCGTTCTGGCCTGCACGAATTGGTCGTCCCGCGAACGCCATACTTGGTGCTTTACCGGCGTGAACGCGAAAATCAGGTGATAATCCTGCGCGTTATTCATGGTCGCCAGAAAAGATAGGCGGCCATGGCTGGCGCAGCGTGGGGGAGTTCGCTAAGCACCGCCGCGATGCAAAACATGGAAGCGCGCCTGCGCGATGCCGCCGACCGGGTGACCACGGCGCTGGATCAGCTCCTCCCCAAGCCCCAGGGGCCGGAAGAGCAATTGATGAACGCCATGCGCTATGCCGCGCTCGGCAATGGCAAGCGCTTGCGCCCGTTCTTCACGATCGAAGCCGGCGCCCTGTTTGACGCCGACGACAACGCCCTGTTGCGCGCCGCCTGCGCCATCGAATGCGTCCACACCTATTCGCTGGTCCATGACGACCTGCCCTGCATGGACAATGACGATATGCGCCGGGGCCGGCCGTCCACGCACAAGCAGTTCGACGAGGTCACCGCGCTGCTGGCGGGCGATGCGCTGCTGACCTTCGCGTTTGAAATCCTCGCCGACCCGGCCACCCACCGCGACCCGCAGATGCGGGGCCTGCTGATTGGCGCGTTGGCCAAGGCGGCGGGGCCGGCTGGCATGGTGGCCGGCCAGATGATCGATATGCTGGGCGACGCCAAGGAGCTGACCCTGCCCACCGTCGCGCGGATGAACCGGCTGAAGACCGGGGCGCTGATCTGTTTCGCGGTCGAAGCCGGGGCGCTGATCGGCTGCGCCGACGACGAGGCGCGCCAGGCGCTTGCCCGTTTCGCCAATGACGTCGGCTCGGCCTTTCAGATGGTGGACGATATCCTGGACGTTGAATCCTCCGTCGTCGTCGCGGGCAAAACGGTGAACAAGGACTCAACGCAGGGAAAAGTGAACTACGTGACCCTTCTAGGGCTCGAGCAGGCCAAGGATCGGGTGCGCCTTCTGGCCGCACAGGCCAAGTCGCATCTGTCGGTTTTTGGTCCGCGGGCGCAGATTCTCCGCGATGCGGTCGATTTTGTGCTCGATCGCCGGTACTAATCTGGGCCGGAAAGCTCAAACGCGTATGACATCAGAATCGCCGCTACTCGACACAGTCCTCACACCGGCTGACACGCGCGGGTTTTCGATCGACCAATTGAAGCAATTGGCCGGCGAGGTGCGCGCCGAAATGATCGATTCGGTCAGCGTTACGGGGGGGCATCTGGGCGCCGGCCTCGGCGTGGTCGAGCTTACCGTCGCGCTGCATCACGTTTTTGAGACTCCGAAAGACGTGCTGATCTGGGACGTCGGTCACCAGGCCTATCCGCACAAGATTCTCACCGGCCGCCGTGATCGCATGCGCACTCTGCGCCAGGGCGGGGGCCTGTCCGGGTTCACCAAGCGGGCCGAGAGCGAATACGATCCGTTCGGCGCGGCGCACGCGGCGACATCCATCTCCGCCGCGCTAGGCTTTGCCGTCGCGCGCGATCTCGATAAGCGCAACAACCATGTCATCGCGGTGATCGGCGACGGCTCGATGAGCGCGGGCATGGCGTACGAGGCGATGAACAACGCCGCCGCCAGCACAAAGCGCCTGATCGTCATCCTCAACGACAACGATATGTCGATCGCCCCGCCGGTCGGCGCGATGAGCAATTATCTCGCGCGGCGCGTGTCGGGGCCGACGTATCAGGGCTTTCGCAAATTCGGCAAGAAAATCGCCGAAGGTTTGCCCGGCGTGCTGCACGACAGCGCCAAGAAGGCCGAAGAGTTCCTGCGCACCTGGTGGACGGGCGGCACGCTGTTCGAGGAATTGGGCTTTTACTATGTCGGCCCGATCGATGGGCACAATCTCGAACATCTTGTGCCGATCCTGAACAACGCCAAACATATCGACACCAAGCCGGTGCTGATTCACGTCGTCACCAAGAAGGGCAAGGGCTACGCGCCGGCCGAAGCGGCGGCGGACAAATATCACGGCGTCTCGAAATTCAACGTCGTCACCGGCGAACAGGCCAAGGGCAAGGCCGGCCCGCCGACCTACACGAAAGTATTCGCCGACAGTCTCGTGCGCGTCGCCGAGGCCGATCCGAAAATTGTTGCGGTCACCGCGGCGATGCCGTCAGGCACCGGGCTCGATGTTTTCGCCGAACGATTTCCCGATCGCTGCTTTGACGTCGGCATCGCCGAGCAGCACGCGGTGACATTCGCCGCCGGCCTTGCCGCGGACGGGATGAAGCCGTTCGCGGCGATCTATTCGACGTTCCTGCAGCGCGGCTACGATCAGGTCGTGCACGACGTGGCGATCCAGAAATTGCCTGTCCGGTTCGCGCTCGACCGCGCCGGCCTCGTCGGCGCCGACGGGCCGACCCATGCCGGCTCGTTCGACGTTGGCTATCTCGGCGCGCTGCCGGGCTTTGTGGTGATGGCTGCTTCCGACGAAGCCGAGCTTGCCCGCATGGTCGCCACCTGCGCGGCGATCGACGACGGCCCCAGCGCGGTGCGCTATCCACGCGGCGAAGCCATGGGCGTGGCGATTCCGGACGCGCTGCCGCCGCTGGAGATCGGCCGGGGCCGGATCGTGCGCGAAGGCAGCGCGGTGGCGCTGCTCTGTTTCGGCGCGCGGTTGGGCGAAAGCCTGAAGGCCGCCGATCGCCTCGGCGCCATGGGCCTGCCGACGACCGTCGCCGACGCCCGCTTCGCCAAGCCGCTGGATGAAGATTTGATCCGGCGTCTGGCGCGCGAACACGAAGTGCTGCTGACGATCGAGGAAGGCGCCGCCGGCGGCTTCGGGGCGTTCGTGCTGCACTATCTGGCGCGCGAAGGCGCGCTAGACCGCGGGCTTAAAATCCGCACGCTGACTTTGCCGGACATCTTCCAGGATCACGACAAGCCCGAAGCGATGTATGCGCAGGCAGGGCTGGATGCGGACGGGATCATCCGCGCCGCTCTGGCCGCTCTCGGCCGCAACGATGTTGAGGGCGTGGCGCGCGCTTAGCTAGTCTAAAGGCTGTACCAAGTGGCGCGCGCCTTGCCATGCTGACGAACCCGTCCTTCCGATACGAGTTCGCGCAGGCGGAGCTTGATTGTATTACGGTTCGCACCCGTGATCGAAGTCAGATCCGCGATGCTCAGGCGCTCCTTCTTCTGAAACGCCTTGAGTATCTTGAGCGATAGTTCGGGCAGACTCTCATCGCCGCCTTGTGAGGCGCGCTCCCTATCTAGACGGAGGGCGAGCCCATCTTTTTGCTTCTTGAGGCAGCGCAGAAAGAATCCGAGCCACGGCTCCCAGTCGGCTTTGTCCTTCTTGAGAGTAGTCTGCGTCCGGCGAAGCGCTTTGTAATACAGGTCTTTGTTTTCTTCGATCACGCGCTCCAGCGATGCGTAGGGTACATAGGCGTATCCCGCGCGCAAAAGCAGAAGCGTGGTTAGAACGCGCGAAAGCCTCCCGTTCCCGTCTTGGAAAGGGTGGATGGCAAGGAAAGTCACGGCGAACACGCCGATGATAAGCAAGGGATGATGCGCTTGCTCGTCCAGCGCTTTGCGGGTCCAAGCGACAAGTTCTTCCATTTCGCGCGGCGTGTCGAACGGCGTCGCGGTCTCAAAGACGGCGCCGATCTCTTTCCCATCGGCATCGAAGGCGACGACATTGTTGGATAGCGTCTTATAAGAGCCGCGATGGCGCTCATCCTTGGTGCTGTGCCGGAGAAGCGTTTGGTGAAGCTGGCGGATGTGGTTCTCGGTCAAGCCCATGTCCGCAAAAGCTTCGAACACGAGGTCCATCGCCTCTGCGTAGCCAGCGACTTCCTGCTCATCGCGCGTCTTGAAGGACTTGATGGCGATGTTCGAAAGCAAGGTTTCGACCTGGGCGTCCGTCAGCTTCGCGCCTTCGATGCGCGTGCTTGAGCCAACGCTCTCGATCGTCGCGACTTTGCGAAGCGCGCTGAGGCGATCCGGCGAGAGCGTTTTCAGGGCCTCCCACCTTCCCTTGAACTCATCGATTTCGGCGACGAGCTTCACTAGGTCGGGGCCGGTTATGAGCTTGGGCTCTCTCATCGGAGCGCCCGGATAACTGATT
>DASZPY010000053.1:0-24927 GCA_035549855.1 Devosia sp.
GCCCACCGCATGCATTCCGAGCTCCAGCAGGTCGAAACGCAGATGTCCGAATCGCAGGACATCCCCACCGGCCAGCTCCTGGTCACTACCACGGTCGGTATCGGTTCGACCTGGCTGAGCTCACGCATCCACGAATTCCTCAAGCTTTATCCCGAGATCAATATCGAGATTAAGCTCAACGACGCCGAGCTCGATCTCGCCATGCGCGAGGCCGACGTCGCCATCCGGTTGCATCGGCCCAACCAGTCCGAGATGATTCAGCGCAAGCTGTTCACCGTGCACAACCACTTCTACATGTCGCTCGCCTATCTCGGCGAGCATGGCGAGCCCAGGACGCTTGAGGAGCTCGACCAGCACCGCATCATCACCTTCGGCGATCCGATCCCGTCCTATCTCGGCGACATCAACTACATCGAACGGCTCGGCCGCCCCGACTCCTCGCCGCGCCGCTCCGCCATGAAGGTCAATGCCATCGTCGGCATGATGCAGGCCTGCCGCGCCGGCATCGGCATCGCTATGCTGCCCGACTACGTCACCGAAAGTGAAACGACGCTCAAGCGCGTCCTCACAGGCATCGAGCTTCCAGCCTACGAGGCCTACTTCGTCTATCCGCCCGCCCTCAAGAACAGCAAGCGCGTCGGCGTCTTCCGCGACTTCCTCGTCACCAAAGCCCGCGAGTGGCAGTTCTAGGAGCGGCCGGTCAGCGCCTCCAGAAGGCGGCGTTCGGCACGTTCCGTCGCAAGCGTGATGTTGCGACCAACGGCCTCCACGACAGAAGTGTCATTAACAAGATCAGCATAACGCCGCGCTTGGGCGCCGCCGCCGATCAATCCACGCAGCTCTTCCAGATAGAGATAGAAGGCCCCGGCATTGAACATGCCGAGCATCAACTCCTTCTTCTTGTCCGCAAGCGTCGACGACCGGTATTCCGCACCCAGGCCGAGACAGATTGCGGGAACGCCCTCGCGCCAGGCCGTGATCGCGCAATGATAGGTGTCGGTCACTACCACCGAACAGCGCCGAACCAGGTCGATACGGTCGGCAAGCTCGCGCGAAGGGTGCTCCTGGTCGACATTGAGCCAGTCGATATTGGTGGTGTCTTTGCCAAGCACGCCGGCCAAGCGGCGCGCAAAGGGCTGCAGCCGAAGGCGGATCGGTCGGAACCACCTGATCCTGCCGAACGAGTAGCCCACGGGGCCGGCGAGATCGGGCTTGCTTCCCTTGGATAGGAGGAAAGCCGCATCGACACCCAGCGTCTGACCCTTGGCGCCGTAGTTTTGTGCCAGCGCAGCCGAAATTGGGTCGCGCATCAGCGTCAGCCTGGCATTCGAGTAGAGACGTGCGATGGCGCTGTGGTACCGCGCATTTGCATCGTGTTGCGGGCGATTGATGTAAAGCGATCCCCCAAAACAGATGACTTTGCGAAGCACGCTTTCGGGCGCACCTTCAAGCAGCAACGCCGCCATCGCCCCGTCGAGGAATCCCGGATCGGACCGCTGCTCTTCAGGCGTCACCACGCGCACATCGTAGTTGAGGTAGCGCCATGAGTGCAGAAAATCGCCCCAATAGAGAATGATATCGTAGTCCTCGAGCTCGCGAGGATCAGTGAGCCTTCGCTGGCTGATGCTCGGATAGTTGGCGCCCGCGGAAGGAATCTCGACAGCTTTGACGAAATTGAACATCTGCACATCAGCTTCAATCCCGTAACGAGACAGGAAGTGATGCAGCGCAACATCGACGCTGACCATCCCGGGATTGTGGTCGGCCGGAAACGCGCAGATGGCTGCAATTCGCATGATGGCTTCCCTGTTGCGAGTTTAGGCTTTGCCCCAGGGATTGCTGCAGGGCAAGTCCGGCCCCCTTCGCTTACGCTGGCGCGTAACCGCCTCGTTCACCGCGACGGCGTCTGCCCGTTGACGCCGGACGCGTCCGGGAGCATCCAGCAGCAGACGCCTCCTTTCGGCGGGGAATCCTGAATGCTCAAAGCCTTTGTCCGTCAGGCCGACCGTCTTGTGCCGGTCGATGTCGATCTCGATGCCGAAACCGAATCCACCGGCGCCGCCGTCTGGTACGATCTGGTCGAGCCGACCCAGGCCGAGGACAAATTCGTCGAGGCCTGCCTTGGCATCGAGATTCCGACCCGCGACGAGATGAAGGACATCGAGCCGTCCGCGCGCCTCTACAATGAGAACGGCGCCGAGTTCATGACCATCACTGCGCTGGTCAACACCGACACCGACGAGCCGCTCAAGACGCAGGTCACCTTCGTGCTGCGCAACAACCAGCTCGTCACGCTCCGCTATGCCGAGCCCAAGGCCTTCTCCATCGTTGCCAAGGCATGCGCCCGCCCCAATGGCCGGATCAGCGGAGAGAAGGTGATGGCGAGCCTACTCGACGCCTTCATCGACCGGCTGGCGCAACTGCTCGAACGCACCGGCGACGAGATCGACCAGGTCTCCCACGATGTGTTCCGCAACAAGACCCGTAACGTCACCCGCAAAGCGCACGATCTGCAGTCGATGATCGAGCGCATCGGCAAGAAAGGCGACCTGCTGACCCTCGCGCGTGAAAGCCTCGTCACCATCAATCGCCTCGCCTCCTTTCACCAGACGGCCGACGCCGGCGACGCCCGCACCACCAAGGAACTGCGGCTCGCGCTCAAGACCGTCCAGCGCGACGCTATGGCGCTCTCCGATCACGCCGCCTTCCTGTCGGCCAAGATCAACTTCCTGCTCGACGCCACGCTTGGCCTGATCAATCTCGAGCAGAACGCCATCATCAAGATTTTCTCCGTGGCCGCCGTGGTCTTCCTGCCGCCTACCCTGGTCGCCTCGATCTACGGCATGAACTTCCACTTCATGCCCGAGCTGAGCCTGCCCTTTGGCTACCCTCTGGCACTCGGCCTGATGATCCTCTCCGCCGTTCTGCCCTATCTTTTCTTCAAGCGAAAAGGTTGGCTCTAGCGGGCGAAGGTCGGTCGGCTCACCGACTCAAATGCATGGCTCGCGTGGCGGAAATGACGCATGTCTCCCGCAAAATGCGTCAAACGTCCTGACCTTACGTGCATAGGGCGCATGGCTGACATGTATGCCAGCACATTGCTGCGAATCCGGTGCTCCCCCATATTCGCCTTGTCGCTGCGATGCCGACCGCACCCTCCTCCCGCGGTCCTGCAAAGCCCGACACCGGGTTTAGAACCGAATCCTCCTCCCTCGGTTCTGGCCCACTGGCAGACGGCGTACCCTCCTCCCTCGTCCGTTTGCCACCACTTTCATAAGGCTCCATCTTCGGATGGAGCCTCTTTTTTTGCCCGAAGGAATACCGCTCCGGCTCCTGCGCCGGATGCATACCCCGCTTTCCGCTTTCGCGTTTGTCCCTGTGGAAACCGCGCCGCATAAAAGCGGCAAGAGATCGCGGCGACCTCCTCCTCCCATGCCGCTTCTCAAAGGCCGCCGGTTTCGGCCGTCGGTCCAAGGCCTCGCCCATCCCCTCGGGCGGGGCCTTTTCTTTGGCGCTAATGGATCCCGGCGCAGAATTCCTGGATGCGACCGACCGCATCTTCGAGTTCCCGGTTCGACGCCGCATAGCTGAGCCGCATGCTGCCCGGCGAGCCAAAGGCCGAGCCATGCACCAGCGCGACCCCCGTCTCCTCGAGCAGCGCCATGACGAAGTCCTCGTCGGTCTTGAGGGTCGTCCCCGCCTTGCTGGTCTTGCCCAGCAGTCGCCGCACAGAGGGGAACACGTAGAACGCGCCCTCGGGCGTCAGGCAGTCCAGGCCTGTATTGGCATTAAGGCCCCGCACCACAAGATCGCGCCGCTCCTGGAACTTCGACCGCCAGCCTGCGAGGAACTCCTGCGGCCCGTCGAGCGCTTCGAGCGCGGCCCATTGCGCGATCGAGGACGGATTTGTCGTCGATTGCCCCTGCAGCTTGGTCATCGCCCCGATGAGCTCTTTGGGCCCGGTGCAATAGCCGATGCGCCAGCCCGTCATGGCGTGCGACTTGCTCACCCCATTCATCGTCAGCGTGCGCGGCTGCAGCCCCGGCTCGACCTGCGCCACGGTCGCGAACTTGCCCCCGTCATAGACTAGCACCTCATAGATATCGTCGGTGAGGATGTGGACATGCGAATGCCTGAACAGCACATCCGTCAACTGCTTCAACTCCGCCGCGGAATAGGCCGCCCCCGTGGGGTTGGATGGCGTATTGAGGATCAGCCATTTCGTCTTCGGCGTGATCGCCGCCTCGAGCGCCTCGGGCGTCAGCTTGAAGCCGGTCGTCGCGTCCGCCACGGCAAACACTGGAACGGCGTCGCAGAGCCGCACGATCTCCGGATAGCTCACCCAATAAGGCACTGGGATCACGACCTCGTCGCCGGGATTGAGCGTCGCCAGCAGCGCGTTGAAGATGATCTGCTTGCCGCCCGATGCGACCATCACCTCTTCCGGCACCGTCGTGATGCCGTTGTCGCGCTTGAACTTGCGCACCACCGCCGCCTTGAGCTCGGGTATGCCATCGACATTGGTGTAGCGCGTCTTGCCCTCGGCCATGGCGCGGATCGCCGCCTCGCGCACATTGAGTGGCGTGTCGAAATCCGGCTCGCCCGCGGCCAGCCCGATCACGTCCCGCCCGGCGCGTTTCATGTCCGCGGCCTTGCGCGAGATCGCCACCGTCGCGGACGGGGCTATGCGCAATACGGCATCGGACAGAAAGGCCATGGATCGTTCCCTCCGGTTTCAGGCGGAGGCGTCATAGGCTGCGCCTGCCAGCGCCGCAAGCGGGCCGGCGGAAAGCCGCAGAATCCGGGGCCGGTCAGATGCCGATGCCGGGCGTCTTGATGAGCTGCACGCCATCGACCCGCCAGGCGCCATCCTCGAGCGACAGCGCATAGACCGCGTCGTAGAGGCTCTGGTCGCTGTCCACCAGATGCACGATCTGGCCCACACTCCCATCGTCCAGCACCCTGTAGGCACCGAAGCTGTGCGAGACCGAGGTCATGATCGGCGTGTAGCCCGATCCGATGATGGCAAAGAAGAAGTGCCGGGAATCGGAGAAGGTCTTGTGGAAGGGAGCCGCCGCATAGCCGAAGGCGGCATCCGCATCACGCTCGCGGAAGGCTATGATCTGCGACGTGATCGCCGCCTGCCAGGCTTCGGGCGACGGTGCCTGCTCCTCTGCGCGCGGACTCCCCGAAAGGCTCAACGCGACCAGCATGGGCAAGATGAAAACGCGAAGGAACGCGGGCAATCTGTCCATCGGCGGGCCTCCGGGCGTCGGCCGGGGCCACATTTTGGCCCTCGAATGGTCCGCGCCTCACCCCACAAGCTACGCAGAATTGGCCGATTGGTTTGGCCCCCTCACGCAGTCGTTACCTGCAAAGCGTGAGGCCAGAATGACCGATACCGAACCGACAGCCGAAGTGGCTCCTGAAATCCTGGAATCCGCCGTCGCGGAAGCTCTCGCCGAGCCCGCGCCGGAGCCGGCTGCGTCCGTCGTGGATCTCGCCGAGGCCTTGGCCGCTGCACAGTCGAAGGTAGAAAGGCGCCCATCGCGTCAACTCGTCACGGCCGCCGCGATCTCCTTCTCGCTGACCTTGCTGGCCGGCAGCGTCGCAGTCATCGGCGGCTATGTGCCCTTGCGCGGCATGAGCTTCGTCACCCGCACGGATCTCGGGGCACTGCTGATGTTCGCGCCGGTCTGCGCGCTGGTCCTTGCGCTGCTCTTCGAAGTCGCGCGCTTGGTGCTTCAGCACCCGCTCGACATTCCCGAGCCGCGCGTGGTGTCGCTGCGCTGGACCCCCGGCGATCGCGAGGGTTAGTGACCTTACTATTGTCGGCTCCGCCATTGAGGCGCATTCTGCCTCCCTGAGAGGAGGACCACACGATGCAAGTCGACAATATCCTTCAATCCAAAGGCCGGACCGTGCACACCGTCACCGCCCGCGCCTCCATCGCCGATGCGGTGGACATTCTCAACCGCCAGCGGATCGGCGCGGTCGTCGTCACCGACAATGGCAAGGTCATCGGCATCCTGAGCGAACGCGACGTCGTTCGTCACCTTGGCAGCGACTGGAACGGCCTTGCAAAAAAGCCGGTCGCCGACGTGATGACCCGCAATGTCATCACCGCATCGAGCGAGAGCACGGTCGCCGACCTGATGGAACGGATGACCGAACACCGCATCCGCCACATGCCCATCGTCGAATCCGACGGCCAGCTCAACGGCATCGTTTCCATCGGCGACATCGTGAAGCGCAAGATCGAGGAAACCGAACAGGAAGCGATGGCGCTGAAGCAGTATATCGCCTCCTAGGCTCAGGCGCGGGTCATGGCCGCGCCTGCCTTTCCAACCTGTCCAACTCTTCATCTTCCCGCAATAACCGCGTGAGCTTGCGGCTCTTATGTCTTGTGCGTCGGGTGCGAAGCCCGGCGACCATCAGCCTTGGGAGCCCCGAAGATGAAGCCTTCCTCCACCGCCCTCGCCGCTTTGCTCGTCGCCGCCATCGGCAGCGCCGCGATCGTTCCTGTCGCCTCCGCCCAGGATGGCACCAAGGTGACCGTCGAGCAGACTCACCTTCGTCCCGATGGGCGCATGATGATGCGGATGGAAGGCCCCGGCGCCTTTCTCGATCTCGTCTGCTCCGCCGATGGCGCCGAGAAGCTCGAGATCGCCCTCGTCCGTCTCGATCATCGCCTCGAACTCACCGACACGCAGCGTCCCCTCTTCGATGCGCTGAAGACCAGCGCCCTCACTGCGCAGACTGCCTTCGCCGACAAATGTGCGGCCGCGCTGCCGGCAAAGGACGCGACGACTCCTCCCAATCTCATTGACCGCATGAAGGCGCGCATCGCCATCGACACCGCGCGGCTCGAGGCGCTCAACGCAGTACTTCCCGATTTCGAAGCGCTGTTCAACAGCCTCACAGACGCGCAGAAGGCTAACCTCCTTCCCGACCGTCAGGACCGTCGCGAGATGTTCCGCGACTTCCGCGACCACGGTCCGGGCCGCTATTTCCGCGATCAGGCCCCCGGCCGCTCCTGATTTCGGATTCGGCAGGTTCTCCCTCTCTCCTGCCACAGGAAGCCCCGGCCCACCGCCGGGGCTTCTTTTTGCGCGTGTGCCGGGCTAGGAAGGCGCCACATCCGGACCGCCCTTTCCAATGACCGACCTTCCCCTCGATCCAGACCGCATCCGCGCCGAGTTTCCGGCGTTCCGCCAGCCTGACCTGCGGGACTTTGCGCATTTCGAGAATGCCGGCGGCTCCTACACTTGCGCCCCCGTCCTCAACCGCATGCGGCATTTCTACTGGAACACCAAGGTCCAGCCGGGCCATCCCTTCGCGCCCTCGCGCGAAGCCCAGAAGGCGATGGACGAATCCTGGCGCCGGATCGCCGCGGCCATGAACGTGCCGCAGGAATGGATCCATTTCGGCCCCTCGACCTCGGCCAACACCTACACGCTCGCCCATGCCTTCGAAGGGTGGCTGCGGCCCGGTGACGCCATCGTCGTCACCAATCAGGACCACGAGGCCAATTCCGGAGTCTGGCGCAAGCTCGTCTCGCGCGGCGTCGAGATTCGCGAATGGTCGATCGAGGGCGACACCGGCCACCTGGCCCTCGCCGCGCTCGACAAGCTGCTCGACTCCAAGGTGCGGCTCATCTGCATGCCGCACGTTTCCAACATCGTCGGCGAAATCAATCCGGTCGCCGAGGTCACCCGGCGTGCCCATGCGCTCGGCGCCATCAGCATCGTCGACGGCGTCTCCTACGCGCCGCACGGCGTGCCCGACGTTCTCGCGCTGGGCTGCGACATCTATCTGTTCTCCGCCTACAAGGTGTATGGCCCGCACCAGGGCATCATGGCCATCCGTCCCTCGGTCGCCAACGAACTGCCCAACCAGAGCCATTTCTTCAATGCCGGCGTCCCGCGCAAGCGGCTCAATCCTGCCGGCCCCGACCACGCGCAGATCGGCGCCGCCGGCGGCATTGCAGACTATCTCGAGACCGTCGCGGCCATCGCCGGTGACGCCTTCACCGGCTCGACGCTCTTCCACAAGGCGCACAAGGCCATGCGGGCGCAGGAAACCGTCCTGCTCGCACCCCTGCTCGACTATCTCCGCGGCAAGAACGGCGTGCGGCTGATCGGCCCCGCCGATCCTGAAAAGCGCGCGCCGACCGTCTCTATCGTCACCGACAAGCACCCGCACGCCATCGCCGAGGCCTTGGGCAAGCGCAGCCTCGGCGTTGGCGCCGGCAATTTCTACGGCTATCGCTGCCTGCAAGCGCTCGGCCTCGATCCCGAGCGCGGCGTACTGCGCATGTCCTTCGTGCACTACACCACGCCCGCCGAAGTCCAGCGCCTCATCTCGGCCCTCGACGCCGAGCTCTAGCGCCCATGTCCCGGACATTCGCCGCACTCATCCTGGTGCTTTGCACATTCCTTTGGGGCATGGCCTTCGTGTTCCAGAAGGGCGCCATGCAGCATATGGGACCGCTGACCTTCACCGCGATCCGCTATTTCATCGGCGCGGCGCTGGTCGCGCCCCTGGCCCTGGCCGAGTATCGCAAGCGTATCGCCGTCATCGGCGCCTTCACCCAGCGCCAATGGTGGCAGTTCGCCATCCTGCTCGCCTCCTTCTTCGCCGGCGTCTGGGCGCAGCAGGCAGCATTGCAGACGACTACCGTCACCAATGGCGGCTTCCTCACCGCCCTCTACGTGATCTTCACGCCGATCGTGGGCTTCTTCCTGCTCCACCATCGGCCGCACCCGATCGTCTATATCGGCGCGCCGCTTGCGCTTGTCGGCATCTATCTGCTGACCGGAGCCGATCTCGCAAAACTGAGCCCCGGTGACGCCCTGCTGGTCGTCTCCGCGGTCTTCTGGGCCATCCAGATCGCCGTGCTTGCTCCGCTCGTGCAGGAAGCCCGCATGCCCGTGACGCTGTCGCTGGCAGCGTTCGTTTCATGCGCGGTGCTTGCGGCAATCGGCATACCGTTCCTCGAGCAGCCGACATGGGAAGGAATCTCGTCCGGCTGGATCGAGATTCTATACACCGGCGTGATGTCGACCGCGGTGGCCTTCACGCTGCAGGCCATCGGTCAGCAATACGTGCCGCCGGCCAACGCCGCGATCATTCTCTCGTCGGAAAGCCTGTTTGCCGCCCTCGGCGGCGCCATCATCCTCGGTGAACGACTGCCGCTTGCCGGCTACGCCGGTGCGGCAATCATCTTCATCGCGATCCTGCTGGTCGAGCTCGTGCCGATGGCACAGGCCCGCCGATCGGCATCGGCTAGCTGACCTGCTTCATCCGGAACTCGGCGCACAGCACGATATACGCACAACCCCGAAGCCGGATCTCCTTGCCCGGGATCAGCCGCGCCGTGCCGCTCGCCGTGTTCTTGTTGATGGTGATCTGGCCCTTCCAGGTGTTCTTGCCCGTAGGCACCATCTGGTTGACGATATAGGTGCCGAGGAACGCCCGATTGCCCTCGGTATCGTCGGCGCCATGCAACGCCACCAGCTTGCCGCAGAGCTGCTTGCCGTCTGGGCCGCAATAGGTCACCTCATAGTCCTGCCCGCCGCCTTCCGTCTGGAACACGCCGACCAGCTCATCCGCCAGGACCGGCATGGCCCCCACGCTCAGCCATCCTGCAACGCCGGTGGCTGCAGCCTTCCGCAACAAATTCCGCATATGATTCAAATCCCTCGCCGCTGGGCCCACCGCCCCTCCGATTGAACCGCACAATTCGACTGAATTGCGGCCATTCCGTCACCCGCATGTCATTGAGGCGAAATAGCTTCCCCTCGTCCGGACCCCCAACCCCGGACCTTAGGGCCTCCACCACGGCCCAACGCCTTGGGAGCACGCCCGCCAACCCACGTGCCCCTGCCGACAGAATCGGCTTTTAGCGGCCACCCTCGCCCGGTGGCCGCTTTTTTGTTGTGGGAGTGACGGCTTTGCCCTGTCGGGCCCGCCTGACCTGCGTCAAAACAGGCGCCGCAGACAGTCTCAGCGTCCTGGTGCGTTATGGCCAAGTTGTATTTTTCGTACGCCGCGATGAACGCGGGCAAATCCACCATGCTTTTGCAGGCCGCCTACAACTACCGCGAACGCGGCATGCGCGCCCTGATGTTCACCTCCGCCCTCTATGCCGAAGATGGAGTCGGCAAGATTGTCTCCCGCCTCGGCGTCGAGGCGCATGCCGAACTGTTTTCGCCCGGCGACGATCTTTTCGACCACATCCGCGAAGCGACCCAGCCCGGCAAGGTTGATTGCGTCTTCGTCGATGAGGCGCAATTCCTGACCCAGGAACAAGTCTGGCAGCTCGCCCGCGTCTCGGACCGGCTCAAGATCCCGGTCATGTGCTTTGGCCTTCGCACCGATTTCCAGGGCCGGCTTTTCCCGGGTTCTATGGCGCTCCTCGCCATCGCCGACGTGCTGCGCGAAATCCGCACCATCTGCCACTGCGGTGCCAAGGCCACGATGGTCGTCCGCCAGGACCTGCAGGGCCGTGTGCTGCTCGAAGGCGACCAAGTCTCGATTGAAAAATCGGTCTATGTTTCCCTCTGCCGCCGCCACTGGGAAGAAGAGACGGGCCGCTGGCCCGTACTGAGAGCCGCACCATGACATCGCCGCCCGTATCCGAAACCGAACCGCACGGCACGCTGACCATCCGCACACTGGCTATGCCGGCCGACACCAATCCTTCCGGGGACATCTTCGGCGGCTGGGTGCTGAGCCAGATGGACATCGCCGGCGGCATTGCGGCGATCGAGCGCGCCAAGGGCCGCTGCGTGACCGTTGCCGTCGAAGGCATGACCTTCATCTCGCCGGTCAAGGTCGGCGACGTGCTCTGTGTTTACACCACGATCGAGAAGGTCGGCACGACCTCGCTCACGGTCGACATCGAAGCCTGGGCCCGGCGCAATCGCATGGGCGATCGCGTCAAAGTCACCGAAGGCCGCTTCATCTACGTCGCCCTCGACGACAACGGCGCCAAGCGTCCCGTGCCTCCCGCTTGAGTCTTCCCGCCTCCGGGAACTTTCCGCCCCTCGCGCCGTTCTTGCCCGCAACAAGAACAACAATCGAGGAGCGTCACCATGCGCATTTCCACGAAGAGAATGCTCGTGCGCTTGGCCACGGCCGCTGCGGTCGCCTGCACGGCGGCAATTGTCCTTCTGCCGGGTGCGGCTTCCGCTGCCACCACTGCCTACGCCACCGCGAACGTCACCGTCCGCGAACGGCCCAGCACCTCGTCCGACCGCGTCGGTTCTCTTTCCGCCGGCGAAGCCGTCACCGTTCAGGGATGCCGCCAGGCCTGGTGTTATATCACCAGCCCCGAGCGCGGCTTCGTGAGCGCCAACTATATTTCGACCAGCCGCTCGTCGCGCGTGATGATCAGCCCGAACTTCAACCTGAGCTTCAACTTCCCCAGCGGCTCGTTCACCATCGGCAATGGCGGCGTCTCGATTGGCATCGGCACCGGCAACGACGATAACGATTTCTCGCAGGCCTGCTTCTACTCCGGCTCCAACTACACCGGCTCGCGCCTGTGCGTCGACGAAGGCGACTCCTACCGCCGCCTGACCGGCAACTGGAACGATCGCATTTCCTCGATCCGGAACCCGGATGGGTTGCGCGTGACCGTGTGCCAGGGTCCCTTCTATCAGGATTGCCGCACCTACACGACCAGCGCCCGTACACTCGGAAGCTTCAACGATGAGATTTCGTCGCTCCGCGTTCGGTAGTCTCTGACCTCCATACCTTGGACCGGCGAATAGGGCGCTGCACCTTCGGGTGCGGCGCCCTTTGGTTTTCCACCGCCCTGTTGCCGTCAAACCCTTCCGCCCGGCGGGGACGCGGACTAATCTTTGTGCGCCGTTCCTCGGGGATATCCGTCATGCGCGCCGTCTCGCTCGCCCTCGCGTTCCTTCTCGCTTTGCTTCTTCCCGCCCTGGCCGTCCAGCCCGCAGGCAGCAAGGCATGGGTGATCTGGGAGAGCACCGTCTATTCCGGCCCCGGCACCGCCTACGACACGCGCGGCCTCGCTGCCGCCGAAAGTCCGATTCGCGTCGATCGCTGCTCTGGCCAGTGGTGCCAGTTCCACAGCGCCGACATCTCCGGCTGGATCAAGAAGGCCAATGTCAATTTCGGCCTCGGCCCCAACAAACCTTTCAGCGGCCCGCGCCTCGACTATCCCCCTGGCGGCGCCGATGTCTGCTTCTATACGGGCGAGGGCTTCACCGGCACGTCCTTCTGCGTTCCTGCCGGCCATGTCGTGCGCGATGCTGCCCTCGTCGGCGAGGACAACACCATCTCCTCGATCATGCTGATGGACGGCGCCAAGGTGAAAGTCTGCCGTGACCGCAACTTCCATTCCTGGTGCGAGCTCATCACCGAGAGCCAGCCCACGCTCAATGGCTTCCTCGACAATGGCGTGTCGTCCTGGCGCGTCTTCTGATTGCCGCAATCCGGTGACGCTCTGGCCCCCTGAACGGTAGTGCCATTCAGGGTCGGTTCACTTGCCGTCTGCTTCCAATCGATCAACGCGGGCCATTGCCCCCGGGAGGAAAGTCATGACTGCCGCCAAATTCATTCGTCTCGCTGCCTTTGCCGCCATCGCGCTGGCCGCATCGAGCGCCACCGCCTTCGCCGCATCGACGGCCTATATCAAAGGCTCCGCCAATGTCCGCGAAGGGCCGGGCACGAGCTACGACATCATCACCAATCTGCCCAACAACACCAAGGTCACGGTCCAGGGCTGTACCCCCACCGCCTGGTGCGTCATCACCAAGGGACCGCTCGAAGGCTTCGTCAAGAAGTCGCTGCTGAAGTCCTCGCCGACGCAGGATCTGCCCTTCGACATCTCGATCATCATCGGCCCCGATTTCCCGATCCACATCGATCTGGGCGACGATGAGGAGGAAGAGCCCGAGGACGAACCGTCGGTCTGCTTCTATCAGGACGAGGATCTGATGGGCGCCAATTTCTGCGTCGAATCCGGCGACTATGACGACGACATTCCGGGCTCGTTCGACAACAACATCGAGTCGATCCTCATCGAAGGCGGCGCCGTGGTCACCGTCTGCTCCGGCAGCAACATGGGCGGCACCTGCAAGCTCTACGACGAGACCCAGGACTTCCTGCCCTCGAGCGTTCGCAACCGGATCACCTCATACGAAGTCGAATAGCCTGCTCCGCCCGGGATTGAAGGCCGCGCCTCCGTGCGCGGCCTTTCCGTCTGCGGTTCCGTGATCGGCCGTGAGGTGACGTTCCGCCGTCGCCGGCCTATATGAGCCTCCGGCAACTGGAGCTTCTCATGGACAAGATCTACCCCGTCACCCGCACCGACGCCGAATGGCGCAGTCTGCTGACCCCCGAGCAGTACCGCATCATGCGCACCCACGGCACCGAGCCGCCTGGCAGTTGCGGCCTGCTGCTCGAAAAGCGTCCCGGCACCTTCCACTGCGCCGGCTGTGATACGCCCCTGTTTGAGGGCAAGGTGAAGTTCGAAAGCGGCACTGGCTGGCCGAGCTTCAACGAGCCCCTGCCCGGCGCCGTCGAAACCGAAACGGACACCAGCTACGGCATGGTCCGCACCGAAGTCCATTGCGCCACCTGCGGCAGCCATCTCGGTCACGTCTTCAACGACGGCCCGCCCCCGAGCCATCTCCGCTACTGCATCAACGGCGTCGCTCTCGAGTTCAGGCCCGCTTCGGCCAACTGACCTGCCCCAGCAACCAGGCGGCGATCAGATTGATCGCCGCCAGCGCGCCAAAGATCGCCGCGAACATTGCCTGCCCCGACGCCCACAGCGCGAACGCTGCAGCGCCGAAGATCAGGACCTTGAAGATGGTGAGCCCCGGCTCCGTCAGCCGCCGCTTCCCCGCCTTCGGTGCCGCCCACACCGCCCATAGCAGGATCGCCAGCGCCGGTATCCCGATCGCCAGCATGAATTTGAGCCACACGGGCTCCGGCGCGACCCATCCCGCATAGGCGAAGGCCGCGAGCATCGCGAGTTCGATCAGGAAGGCCAAGGCCAGATTGGCGGCGGCGATTGCGCTCATGCCGGAGGCATAGCGCGTCCGCGCCGGCGCAAAAAGACTGCTACTTCTTCTTCGGCTTGTCCGCCTTCTTGCTGGCCGCGGGTTTGGCGGCCTTGACCGGATCGGCCTTGGTCTTGGCCGCGGCCTTTTTCGGCTCCGCCTTGGGCTTGCCCTCGACGGCATGCTTGGGCGGCGACTTCGGCAGCACCTTCATCTTGGCGTCACTGCTGAGCGCCACCACCGCGCGCTCCCAATACTCATGGTCATGGCCATGCGGGCGCCCATCGGCCTCCCACAGGAAATAGGCCTTCTGGCGAATGGCGTCTTCGCTGGGTTGGGACATCACGGCTTCCTCCCTCAATTGCGAATCAACCAGCACAGTCTCCACCCGGTTCCATCGCTCCGCCATCCGCCCGCGCGAATGCCCCCCTTGCGGCAGACGCGGAGCGGAACCGCGGCCGCCCTCGCTCATTCCAGTCCAAACGGCTAGCGTCAGGCCCGCAATGACTCCTGCCTATTTCGGCTTCACAGGCATGATAGAACCGGGCGGCGTCAGCCGCATCGCCGGCGCTCTCAACTCGGCCGTCAATGGCGGCGTGAGCGAAGTCCATCTCGCCTTCTCGTCGAATGGCGGCTACGTCGCCGATGGCATCTACCTGCACAACCACATCCGCGCTTTGCCGCTACGCCTCGTGATCTACAACACGGGCAGCGTCGGCTCGATCGCGGTATCGGTTTTTCTCGCGGCCGCCGAGCGCTGGTGCTCCAGCCACGCCATGTTTATGATCCACCCGACCACGATGGGCAGCGCGGAGGGCATGAGCGCCCGGCGCCTGCAGTCAACGCTGGACGCGGCGTTGGCTGATGATGATCGAACGGACAACATCCTGCGTCAGTATTCGTCCATTCCGGACGACGTACTCGCGGCCCGCCGTCACAGCGAAATTCATATCTCGCCGCGCCAGGCCGTCGAGTTCGGGTTCGTGCAGGGGGTGCGGGAGTTTGCGCTGCCAAAGGGGCAGCAGATCATCCAGATTTAGGCCGGCCAATTCGCTCTCCTGATGCGCTTGCGGCCGGCAGAGAAATGTCTGCCGGCCGGCCGTTCGTCGAGTTCTGGAGCCCGCTACATCGCGCGGTTATTGGTGCTCTTGCGGTTGGGGTCGTTGGCGTCGCGGCCCATATCGTCCTGGTTGTCGTCCATCTGGCGGCCCTGCTGGCCGCCCTGGCGATTCTTGTCCTGGTTCTGCTGCCCGGATTGGCCGCCCTGCTTGTTGCCGGCGCCGCCCTGTTTATTGCCGTGCTGGTTGTCCCAGTCCTTCTCGGCCCCGCCCTGCTGGCTCTGGCGGTTCATGTCGTTCTTGTCCTGCTGATTGTTCTGGTTCGTCACGGAGACTCTCCTCCTCGAGGGATTGGAATGTGCCGGACGCTTCGGCTACCGGGGCAACTTTCCGGGCGCGCCTTCGTTCCATCACGCCACGAAAGGGCTTGCCAATCAGATACTTGCATCTTTTTCCAGCAACCTGCCCCGATGCCGTCAAATGTGGCAGGCAGCCCGCTTGCCCAGGCTTTGCCCCGGTGCAAGACTCTCCGGTGACCGCCAGACGGAGCCCAGCCATGTGCCGCAACATCAAGCCATTGTTCAATTTCGAGCCGCCCGCCTCGCGCAACGAGATTCACGAGGCCGCCCTGCAATTCGTCCGCAAGGTGAGCGGCTACACCCACCCGTCCCGGGCGAACGAAGCGGCCTTCCACGCAGCGGTCGAAGACATCGAGAAATCCGTCCGCAAGCTCCTGAAGTCGCTCGAAACCGACGCACCACCCCGCGATCGCGCTGTCCTCGAAGCCCGCGCCCGCGAGCGCGCCAAAGAGCGTTACGGCCGCATCGCCGCCAACGCCTGACTGTTCACTTTTTGTTCTGGTCTTGGTAGACTGCCTCCCCCTCGGGAAGCGTCACCATGCCCAGCACGGCCACCATTCTCCACGCCGACCTCGATGCCTTCTACGCCTCGGTCGAGCAGATGCTTGATCCGGCCCTCCTCGGCAAACCTATCGCCGTGGGCGGCGGTGTGGTCCTTGCCTGCTCCTATGAAGCAAAAGCCTACGGCGTCCGCGGCGGCATGCCGGGCCGCAAGGCCAAGGAGCTCTGCCCGCACCTCATCTTCGTCTCGGGTCATTTCAAGGAGTACCAGCGCCTCGGTGACGCGGCGCTCAAGGTTCTCGACGACTACACGCCCCTGGTAGAACGCATTTCCATCGACGAGGCTTTCGCCGACGTCGCCGGCACCGAGCATCTCTTCGGTACCCCCACCGAGATCGCGCAAAAAATCCGCCGCCGCGTCCGCGAGGAGTTGAATCTTCCCATCTCCGTCGGCGTCGCCCGAACCAAGCATCTCGCCAAGATCGGCTCTCAGGTCGCCAAACCCGATGGCCTTTGCGTCATCGATCCGGCCACCGAGCTCGAATTTCTGCATGCCCTGCCGGTCGAGCTGATGTGGGGCGTCGGCCCCGCGACCAAGGCCCGCCTCGCGACCGAAGGTGTCAGCACCATCGGCCAGCTTGCCGCGATGCCCGGCCAATCGCTCGAGCGTCTGCTCGGCCACGCCGCCAGCGACAAGCTCCACGCCCTGGCCTTCAACCGCGATCCGCGCGAGATCGTCATGGATGCGCGCGCTCGCTCCGCCGGCGCTCAATCCGCCCTCGGCAAGAAACTGCCGCGCCTCCCCATCGTGCGCTCGACCCTCGTCCACCTCGCCGACCGCATCGCCTCGCGCCTTCGCGCCAAATCCCTTGCCGGCCGCTGCATCACCGTGCGCGTCCGCTTCGCCGACCTCCACGCGGTCACGCGCGCGCTCACTCTCGATGCGCCCCTCGCGGCCACCGCGACCATCGCCGAAATCGCCGAGGACCTCGTCTGGTCCGTGTTGCGCGACCATTCCGACGAGCGCTTCATCTCGCTGCTGGCCATCTCGGTGTCACATCTCGAATACCAGCCGGTGCTTCAGCTCGAGCTCTCGCTCGGACTTCCCGGCGAGAATCGCCGTCCCGGCACGCGCCGCGGTGCCTCCCGCCTCTTCGCCGACAAGGCCATCGACAAGGTGCGCAACCGCTTCGGCTGGGAAGCCATCAACTATGGCGCCGTCGCCTTCGACAAGACCCGCTCCGTCCCCGACGCATTCCGCGAGTTGGCCGAGAAGGACCTTTAGCGCCTGAGTGCACCGCTAGGCGCGCCGGCTCCCCGGCGCCATGTGGATCAGCGCAGAGCCGCGCACATCGAGATAGACGCCGCGCGGCGTCTCCACCACACGCAGCATGATCTCGCCGCAGCTCGGGCAGCGCAGCACCATGCCCGGCGCATGCGTGAACGCGATCATCTCGCCCATCATGTGCGTGCCGCCGCAATGCGCGCATTCGGCGTCATTGGCCGTCATGTCCGCGCCGAACAGCTCCAGCAGCCGTCCCGCCACGGCATTGCCGTCCAGCGTCAGCGCACGATTGGGGTCGTCGTCGTCAACGTCCATCTCGATCCCCTTCCCGGAGCAAGTGCAATGCGGTCATGGCTCATGCCGTCGGCCCGAACCGCTCGGTCTTGATGCGGTTCGCGCCGACGCCGATTTCGATGAGCCCGTTCGACGCCGTCTCGACCATCAGCGTCGGCCCGCAGATGAATGCCAGCGGCTCGCGCCCGAGCGGGCCTGCCACATGCGCCAGCATCGCCGTATCGATCCGCCTGGTATAGCCGGTCCACCCCTCCGGCTGCGTCCGGGTCAGCGTATAGACGACCGACAGGCCGTCTCCCGCCGCCGCCATGGCGTCGAGTTCTTCGTGATAGATGAGGTCCTCCGGATGCCGCGCGCTGAACAGCAGCACCGCCGGTCCCTTCTGCGGCGCCGCCGCGCGATGCCGCAGCATCGCCATCAACGGCACAATGCCCGACCCGCCCGCGATCAGGAGCAGCGGCCCCTCCATCATCGAGTCCCAAACGAAATAGCCGCCAATCGGCCCGCGCACTTCGATGCGGTCGCCGGTCACGGCGACGTCGTGCAGATAGCCCGACACCTCGCCCTCGCTGACCTTCTCCACGGTCAGTTCCACCGTGCCATGTTGCTCCGGCGGCGACGCGATCGAATAGCTTCGCTGCGCTTCGTAGCCATCGGCGGCCCGCAGCCGCACATCATAGTGCTGCCCCGCTCTGTGCGGCGACCAGTCGGGCAGCGTCAGGCTGTAGGTCTTCACCGTCGGCGTCTCGACGCGGATGCCGCTGATCGTGGCGATCTGCCAGTTGATGGAATGGATCATCGCTCAGTCGCCCCAGTAGCGCTCTTCCTTGAACGGATCGCCGTGATTGTTGTAGCCAGCGCGCTCCCAGAAGCCAGGCTGGTCCTTCTCCGACAGCCGCAGCCCCGCCACCCATTTCGCGCTCTTCCAGAAATAGAGGTGCGGCACCACCAGCCGCGCCGGCCCGCCATGCGCCGGCGCCAGCGGCAACCGATCGTACTCATACGCAACGAACGCTTGGCCGTTGAGCAGCTCTGCCAGCGGCACATTCGTCGTGTAGCCCTCATGCGAGAAAGCCGTCACGAACTGGGCCCGCGGATCGATCTCGACATGTTCGAGCAGCGTATCCACGCTCACGCCCCTCCAGCGCGTATCGAGCTTGCTCCATTTGGTCACGCAGTGGATGTCGACGGTAAAGTCTCGCGCCGGCAGCTTCTGGAACTCCTCCCAGCTCCACTTGACCGGCTGGCGCACATAGCCCTCGATCGCAAAGCTCCAGCTTTCGAGCCTCAGCCGCGGCGTCGGCCCCGCCGATAGCACTGGGAAATCCCGCGTCTCATATTGTCCGGGCGGAATGCGCTGAACATTGGCCGGCCCGCTGCGCCGGTTCCCCACGAAGCCACGCGTCACAAACCCGTCCGCCATCGCACCGCTCCCGCCGCTTTCCCCGCCGGCGGCCCAGCCTAGCAGGTCGCCTCGCTGACCCCTAGTCCCCCGCTCGCACCCGCTTGCACCTTGCGATAGCATGCCGGCGCAACCCAGGGCTTGGAATGACCGAGCGTCGTCTTTCCTTTGGAGCCTTTGTTCTAGATTTGGAGTCGGGCACCCTGCAACGCCAGGGACTTCCCGTTCCGCTGGGCTATCGCGCACTGCAGATCCTCCGCCGCCTCGCTGCACAGGCCGGCGAGATCGTCCCCAAGGCGGACCTCATGGATGCTGCCTGGCCCGGCACTGCCGTCGAAGAGAACAACCTCGCCGTGCAGATCGGCACCCTGCGCAGATTGCTTGGGACCGCACCCGATGGCAGCGACTGGATCACCAACATCCCGCGCATCGGCTATCGGCTCAATGTCATGCCATCCAGCCCGGCTGCTGCGCTCGTCCAGCACGAACCCGAGCTCGGCCCTTCGATTGCGGTCCTGCCTTTCGCCAGCCACAGCACCGATCCGGAACAATCCTATTTCGCCGATGGCCTCACCGAAGACCTCATTGCGCGGCTCTCACGTCTGCAATGGTTGTTTGTCGCCTCCCGCAACGCCTCCTTCAGCCTCAAGGGAAAATCTCCCACGCCCGCCGAAGTCGGCGCGGCCCTCCGCGTCCGCTACGTGCTGGAAGGCAGCGTCCGGCGCTCCGCCTCCCGCCTTCGCATTTCGGCGCAGCTCTCCGATGTCACTGTCGGTCGCCAGGTCTGGGCTTCCAACTATGATGTCGAGCTGGCCGATTTCTTCGACCTGCAGGACCGCCTGTCCAATTCCGTGATCGGCGCGATCGAGCCAAGGCTCTACGCGGCCGAGCACCTGCGCGTCGACAGCCGCGTCCCCGAAAGCCTCGATGCGTGGGGCTTCGTCATGAAGGCGATGCCCCATGTCTGGACCTGGGGCGCGCCCGAGGAAATCGTCGCCGGCCAATCATGGTTGCAGCGCGCCCTCGCAAGTGATCCCAGCTATCCGCGCGCCAACTGCCTCTATGCGTGGACCCTCGCCGCGCAGGTGCAGCTTGGGCTTGCCGACGGAGCAACCACCCTCCCCCGCTCGGAAGAACACGCGCGCATCGCGATCCATGGCGCACCCGAAGACGCCATGACGCATTTCGCGCTTGGCTATGTGCGCATGGTCGGCCGAAAGACCGAAGCGGCTCTCGCAGCCCTCGATGAGGCGCTCGCTCTCAACCCCAGCCTCGCCGTCGCGCACATGATTATCGCCTCGACGCACGCTTATGCGGGTCACTCCGAGGAAGGCCTGCACCACTTGCGCATCGCCGAACAGTTGAGCCCCCGCGACTTCAGTCAGGCCGCGGTCTTCGCCACCGAAGCGAGTTGCCATCACGTGGCCGAGAACTACGAAGCCGCGGCCGCGGCAGGCCGTCGCGCTCTTGAGCTGCGTCCTCATTTTGGCACCGCCTGGCGAACGCTCTCTTCCTCGCTCGGCCTCCTCGATCGGATCGAAGAGGGTCGCGCGGCGCTCATTGAGGCCAAGCGCCTGCAGCCGGGCCTCTCGGTCGACTGGGTCGAACGCTGGCACCCCATTGTGCAGCTTCGTCATCGTGTCGCCTATATCGGCGGCCTGGCCCGCGTCGGACTGGCGTGACTCCCATATAGGGGTTTTCAGAACTCTTTCGCGCGGTCTGAAGGACACTTCATTTGGCCATCGGCATCCTTCTCTCACCCGTCAAGGAGGAGCAGATGCCCGACACCCCCGACCGTAAGCGCGAATTCGAGAAGGCACTCGATGCCTACATCCGGGAATACAGGGTGGCCAACCGGCGGCCGCACCCCCAACAACAGGATATTTCCTCGCGACCGCTTTCGTTGCCGAACGTCATGAAATCCGGCTTCATCTTGCCTCGCTTGCTTCGCCGGCCGCTCTGACTACATTTTCCGGTCCTCCGTGCCCTCTCGACTGTTCAGACTTGGCGCGCTAGCCAATTCTGAAAGGGAGGAACGCATCATGAAGATCACGTCGGTCAAGACCGCGGCCAGTCTCGGCCACACCATGCAGCTCTGGGTCAGGATCGAAACCGACGCCGGCGTCACCGGCCTCGGCGAATGCGTCCATGGCGGCCACCAGGCGATCGCCATCATCAAGGAACTCGAGGAGCGCCTCGTCGGCCGCGACCCCTTCGCCATCGACGCGATCTTCGAAGAGATCCGCCGCTCCCTCGTCTTCGAAGGCGGCTTCGCCGGCGCCCTCATCGTCGCGCTGTCGGGCATCGAGATCGCGTTGTGGGACCTGAAGGGCAAGGCCCTCAACGTGCCGATCTACGAACTGCTCGGCGGCAAGTTCCGCGACAAGATTCGCGTCTATTGCGATTGTGAGGTCTCGCCCGGCATGAACATGTCCGAGGTGCAGGCGGTCGTCGACGAAGTGCTCGAAGCCGGCTTCACGGCGCTCAAGGTCGATCTCGATATCCGCGCCTATGGCCACACCGGCACGGAAACCGGCTGGTACGACAAGGACAAGTTCAACATGACTCCCAACAAGTGGGAGCATGACCGCATGGTCCAGCTCGCCGAGATGGTGGTGAAGGCCGCAGGTCCCTCGGTCGATGTCGCGACCGACCTTCACACCCGCCTCGACAAGCACAGCGCCATCCGCCTCTGCCGCGACCTCGAGCACCTGAAGCTGCTCTGGCTCGAAGAGCCCGTGCCACCCGAAAACATCGACGTCATGGCCGAGATCACCCGCTCGACCTCTACGCCCATTTGCGCCGGCGAGAATCTCTTCCTCCGCCATGGCTTCCGCGAGCTGCTGGAAAAGCAGGCGGTCGACATCATCATGCCGGACATTCCGAAGTGCGGCGGCCTCAGCGAATGCCGCAAGATCGCCGAGATGGCCGACCTCTATTCCATCCCCTTCGCCCCGCACAATGTGAGCTCGCCCATCGGCACCATGGCCTCGGCCCATGTCTGCGCCACCGTGCCCAATTTCCTCGTTCTCGAATTCCACTGGTTTCATCGCGACTACTGGAAGACGCTCAGCAATGGCGAGATCATCAAGGACGGCTTCATCACCGTGACCGACGCGCCCGGCATCGGCCTCTCCTTCAACGAGGAGATCGCGCGGGAGCATCAATATCCGGGCACGACTTGGTTCGAGTGATCCGCGACCTATCGCTGCGCGGACGCATCCTTGTCCGACGATGGCGCCGGAGCGTGCGATTGCGTGTTCCGGCGCAGCAGGATCAGCGCACCGAAGCCGATCAACGCTAGGGGCAGCACGATCCGTCCCCAGCTATTGGCGCCGTGGAAGATCAGCAGTTCGAACACCGCTCCGAAGGCGAGGAAGGCCCCGGCCGACCATTCGATCAGCCGCTTGCCCTGGGCCTTCAGATCGGCTTCGCCCCGCCTGTCGCCTGCATAATGGAGAGCAGCACCCGCGAACATCGGCAGGAGCGTCCAGGCATAGGCCCATGACTGATAGTAGTCATAGATGCTTTGCACCAGGAGGATGATGCCGGAGCCGGCAATGACGGCACCGATCACGAGCAGCGATTTGTTCCAGTCGGATCGGTCGGCAATGAACGCCAGCACCAATCCTGGCACGATGATGAAGAACGGCCAGATCACGCTCGCCGCGCCGCCGAAGAACTGCGCCACCAAGAGCAAGGCACCTCCCAGGATCAGGAGCGTCGCCAAAGCCTCGGAACTGCCGAACCTGTTCATCTGAACCTCCGGATTGTCCCGCCTTCAATACGCCGCGCAGCGCTCCCGGCCGTTGATTCATGTCAATGCCGCGCCTCTTCTCCTCACGGACCCTCCTTGGACACACGGAGGAACGCCGATGGACGCGAGCATCCCGATGGGCACGTGGCACCGCAACGCTGTTCTGGTCTATTACCTTCTCGCCTTCGGTGTCGTCTGGGCCTGGGTCTTCGCCATGGTGCTCCCCACCGGCTTTCCGGGCATCGGCGCACCTCTGAAGACACAGTTTCCCCTCGTCGCGGCCGGTATGGCGCTCGGGCCCGCCCTCATCAGCCTCGCCCTGACCGGCGTCCTGGACGGCGCGACCGGCATCCGGGAATTGGCGCGAAGCCTTGGCCGCTGGCGCGTTTCCCCATTCTATCATGCTCTCGCATTGTTCCTTGTCCCCATCTGCGCTTTGCTCGTTCTTGTCACGTTGAGCCTCTTTGCGCCCCAATATCGTCCGGGATTGTTCGGCCCTGACGCCGTCACTCTGATCGGGCTTGGCGCGGTCTATGGTCTCGTCGCAGGCGGACTTGAGGAAATCGGTTGGGCCGGCTTTGCCATCCGTCGGCTGGTTGGCTCCTGGTCGGTGCTGAAGATCGGCATCGTGCTTGGCGTGCTGCACGGCCTTTGGCACTTCGCTGCCGGCTATTGGGGCGAAGGCACCGCCTATGGCGTCTGGTACATTCCCTATTTTGTCATGTGCTGGATCCTGGGCCTCACCGGCCTGCGGATACTGATCGGATGGCTCTACGCACACACGCGGAGCACACTCCTTTGCCAGCTCGCCCATGCAAGTTACACGGGCGGTCTTGTGATGATCTGGCCGAGCGCCACCAGCCCTGCCGAAAATGTCCTCTGGACGTCGGCCTTCGCGTTGCTTCTCCTTGCGGCCGTCCTCTCGCTCCTTCGCGTCGCCCCGTCGCCGGACACGGCCTGAACATCGGACTCGTCCGTCGCCGGCCCTGCCCGTCGGCATGCCTGCTTGCGGTGATCTGGAACTTCCTTCTAGCCGGCGTCGAGGACCGTGTGCGACTTCCGCCCGGTCCACACGGCCAGTGCCAGTGTCAGGATCGCGAACGGCGCGGACGCCAAGGCCAGCGCATTGGCGCCGATGCTGTCCACGATCACCCCACCCACCGCGGCGGCAAGCGCGATCCCGAGGTTGAACGACGTCAGATTCAACGAAATCGCCAGCGGCACCGAGGTCGGCGCCAGCTCCGCCATCTGGCTGCAATGGGCGATCCAGTAGCCCCAGCCCATATATCCCAGGATGCAGGCCGCCAGCAGCAGCGTCCCCAGCCGCAGCACGTCGGGCAACACCGGCAGCAGCCCGAACAGCCCCAGCGACAGCATCATCACCAGCGTGGTGGCGACGATGGTGGCGCGCGTGCCGAACCGGTCCGACAGATGCCCTGCGCTCAGGCTTGCCCCGACCGCACCCACGCCGCTGGCGAGCAGCACATAGGGCAGCAGCTCGCGCGCAATGCCGGTCGCATGCATCACCGCCCCGACATAGATCGTCGGCGGATAGGCGCCCAGCGTGAATAGCAGCGTCGTCAGCAATGCTGCCGGCACGCCCGGATTGCGCAGCACCCTTACCCGCTCGCGGATCGTCTGCTGATCCCCCAGCAGCCCCTTAGGCAGGCGCAGGAACAGCGCCAGCGAGGCCAACGCCGCCATCGCGGAGATCGCCGCATAGTCGATGCGCCAGCTATAGCGCGCAGCGACATAGGCCGCGATCGGCACCCCGAACAGCGCCGCGAGCGCCTGCCCCGTCGAGATGATCTGCAATGCCCTGCCGCGCTGCCCCGGCGCCGCGATCACCGCCGCCGTCGCGATCGCCGTGCCCGTGAACAGCCCCGCGCCGACCGCCAGCACGGTGCGCGCCGCCACCATCCAGCCGAAGAACGGCGAGATCGCGAACAACAGCGCCGACAGCGCCAGCGCAAACTCCGCCAGCGCGAGTATACGCCGCCGCCCCACATGGCCGAGCAGCATGGTGAGGATTGGCGGGCCGATCGCATAGGCCAGCGAGTAGCCGAGCACGACCTGCCCGGCCTGCCCGATCGTGACGCCCATTTCCTCGCTGATTCCCGGAAGCAGGCCCGCGATCAGCCCGCCCTCGGTGCTGCCGACAAAAGCCGCCAGGGCGAGCCACAGGAGCCGCGTATCCATCGATATCCCCTCGCCGCAACCCTAGCC
>DASZPY010000054.1:0-3602 GCA_035549855.1 Devosia sp.
GAGTACTGGTAGATCTCCGGCACCGACAGGAAGCGGTGCTTGCCGTGGAAGTCGTCGATGGTGTAGCGGCCGAAGCGGACGCCATAGCGCGCATCGAACTGGTCCGTGATCCGCACCTTGCCGCTGTCGAGCGCGCCCGCGATGGTGATCGTCTTGAACGTCGAGCCGAGTTCGTAGATACCCGCCGTGATGCGGTTGAAGCGATCCTTCTCGAGCGCCGTCACCGGATTGTTCGGATCGAAATCGGGCAGCGACACGAGCCCGATGATCTCGCCGGTCTTGACGTCCATCATCACGCCCGCCGCCGCTACGGCCGTATAGCGCGTGATCGCGTCCGCGAGCACATCATGCATCACATGCTGTACCCTGAGGTCGACCGAGAGGCTGACCGGCGCCAGTTCATTTCCGCGAGCAAGACCGACTGACTGCAGCAGCGCGACATCCTCGTCGTCCATCTCCTTTTCGATGCCGGAGATGCCCTGGTTGTCGATATTGACCGACCCAAGGATATGCGACGCCTCGGTGCCGCCCGGATAGAAGCGCTTGCTCTCGGTGAGGAAATCGAGCCCTGGAATGCCGAGCTGGAAAATCTTCTCCTCGAGCGCCGGCGTCAGCTCGCGCTTGATCCAGACGAACCCCTTGTCGCCGGTGAGCCGCCCGCGCAGCCAGTCCTTGTTGAGCTCGGGTAGCACCGTGGACAGCTTCTCGACCGCCTCCTCCACATCGACGATGTTGCGCGGCTCCGCATAGAGCGAGGGCACGCGGATATCGACCGCCAGCTCCAGCCCGTTGCGGTCGAGGATCGGCGGGCGCGTCGCGGTGATGAGATCGCGCTCGCGCCCTTCGATCGTCGTGTCCGCCACGGTCGATCCCAGTTGAATCAGCCGCGCGCCCACGATGCCGAACGCCAGCACCAGCACCACCATCACCCAGCGGATGCGTCCGCGCGTAAGGTTGCCGCGTGCCTTGCGCGTGCCGTCGAGCGCGATGGGGACAATGCCCTCGGCATCCATCACGGCCATCAGTTGGCCTCCGAAATAAGCTGCTGGATCGGATCGATGCCGGATTCAAGCGACTCGAACAGCGAGTCGAGCGCGCTCGTATCGGGCGCCTTGAGGCGCATCGGCAGCGTATCGAACCGACCAAACTGGTCCTGCTGCAGCACCTGCAGATTGAGCTCCGCCTCGTGCCGCGCCACGATTGGCCCCACATGCGCCGGCTGGTTGAGATAGGCCCAGTCCGCCTTCAGCAGGGACAGGTCCGCCTCCTGCTTGTCGATCTGCCGCTGCAGGGCCGCCTTGTCCTGCGCCGTTTCGCCGACCGCATATTTGAGCCCGTACACCGCCGTCAGCGCGAACAGGCTCGTCACGAACAGAATGACATTGAGCGTGCGGATCATGCGGCGCCCCTGTAGGCGGGCACACCGAGACCCTCGCGGCTCACCGGCCGCGCCGGCGCTGCCGAGCGTCGTGCATGTCGCAATGTCGCCGAGCGCGCCCGCGGATTGCTCGCCGTCTCCGCGTCCGATGCCTTCACCGCCCTGGCGACATCAATCCAGCGCGGCGCTTCCACTGCGGCCTGCGGCAGATGCCGCGATTGCTGCGGCCCCGCCTTCTCCGGCTCGAAGAAACGCTTGACGATGCGGTCTTCGAGCGAATGGAACGTCACCACCGCCAGCCGCCCGCCTTCCGACAGCAACCGTTCGCTTGCGAACAGCCCCTCGACCAGTTGCCCGAACTCGTCATTCACTGCGATCCGCAACGCCTGGAAGCTGCGCGTCGCCGGATGCGCATCGCCGGGCTTTCTGCCGATCGCCTTCTCGATCAGCCTCGCGAGTTCAGTGGTGGTGCGGATCGGCTGCGCCGCCCGCGCCGCGACGATCGAATGTGCGATGCGCCGCGACTTGCGTTCCTCGCCATAGGCGAACAGCAGATTGGCAAGCGCGCTCTCCTCGAGCGAGTTGACGAGATCGGCCGCACTCTCGCCCTCGCCCGCCATGCGCATGTCGAGCGGGCCTTCTCGCATGAAGGAGAAACCGCGCTCCGCTTCGTCGAGCTGCATCGACGACACGCCGATGTCGAGCACCACGCCATCGACCGGCGCCGCAGCCAGTTCATCGAGTTCGGAAAAATTGCCCGCCACGAAGTTGAACCGACTCGGAAATTCGGCCTTGAGCACTTCCGCGAACGGCAGCACCGATGGATCGCGGTCGATACCCGTCACGACAGCGCCCGCGGCTAGCAATGCCCGCGAATAGCCGCCCGCGCCGAACGTTCCATCCACGATGCGCGCGCCTTCGAGCGGACTTAGCGCCGCAAGGACTTCGTCGAGGAGAACAGGCACATGCGGGGCATCGCCTGCACTCGCTCCGGGCCTGGTCATGGACACGCAACTCCACTCCGGCCAACAGGCCGGTACGCACTTGCCTCGCAGATTGTCGGAACCCCGTTAAGGAACCATTGAGCAATCGCCCCTTAGCGCCGATTGCCACTACCCGAAAATGGCGCCGCCGGCCCCCATTTCTGGAGACCGGCGGCATGTTCGGCCAGTCGACCTGTAAGCCGGGTTCTGTAGGGCCGGCTTGCGCCGGCGTGATGGCCATTCCTCTGCGATCCGCGTTACCGCGAACCTCAAGCAACCAACCCGGATGACAGGCCTCGAAAACCGGCTGGGTTTCCCCGTGTCATCCCTATTTGGTCTTGCTCCCGGTGGGGTTTGCCGTGCCGTCCCCGTTGCCGGGGCCGCGGTGCGCTCTTACCGCACCCTTTCACCTTTTCCCGGCCGGAGCCGGGTAGTCTGCTCTCTGTTGCACTTTCCCTGGGGTCGCCCCCGGCGGCCGTTAGCCGTCACCGTATTTCGATGGAGCCCGGACTTTCCTCGCCTCACGGCGCGGCCATCCAGTCAACTGACGGGCGCTATGTGCGGCCCAATCGTCCTGGCGTCAAGCGGCGGGCGCCTGCGGCGGCGGCAGCTTGATGATCTTGCTGTAGGCTTGGTTGATGGCCTGCATGCGCGCCGTCGCCACGTCGATCAGCTCCTCCGGCACGCCCTTGGCGATCAGCCGGTCCGGATGATGCTCGGCCACCAGCTGCCGATAGACCCGCCGCACCTCATCGCGGTCCGCCCCCGGGACAAGCCCCAGCACCGTGTAAGGGTCGATATTGGCATCGAGGAACACATGCTGGCTCGCCAGCTGCTCGAACCGCGCTTCGTCGAAGCCGAAGATGTCACTGACATGCTTGAGATAGTCGAGCTCCGCCTCATGGATCATCCCGTCGGCGGACGCGATGTAGAACAGCCCGTCCAGCACATGCTCGAGAGTGTCCGGCGTGCCCGCGAAGAACCGCCCGATCTTGCGCGCATAGGCCTCGTAGCCCGCCACGTCCTGCTGCGCGAGCTTGAACAGCCGGTCCACCTGCTGCTCGATGCCGGGCGGAATCTCGACTGTCCGCTGGAACGCGCGCCATTCCGATGCGGTCACCACGCCGTCCGCCACCGCCATCTTCGCGGACAGCGCAATCAGCGCCAGCGTGAACGCCGCGTCCCGTCCGCCCGGCAGCCAGTTGTCGAAGTCGAACACATTGGCGAGCGAACCGGCAAGC
>DASZPY010000055.1:0-102536 GCA_035549855.1 Devosia sp.
GATCGCGCTCAATGGGTGGCTCACCGTGCCATTCTCGCGGGACCTGCTGTTCACCACACCGTTCGAGCAGCGCTACGACGCGGCGCTGGCGCAATTGGGCATCACGCGCGCCAGCCTCAGCGGAGCGGCGGGCCACGCATAGCGATCTGGCGGGCGGCGCTCTAGCGGCCGGTCTGCGCGGCGAGACGCTTGCCCAGTTCCTGGCCGGTCATGGCTGCACCGAAAGCGAAGCCCTGTGCGTAATGACAGTTGAGCTGCTGCAGCCGCTCGATCTCTTCGAGAGTCTCGACGCCTTCGGCGATGACGGTGAGATCGAGCTCGGTGGCCAACGCCACGACCGAGCGGATGATCGGGCCCTGCGTATGCGCCATGCCGCTGTCGTCGCCCATTCGAACGAAGGCGGCCGGAATCTTGATGGTGTCGACGGGGAAACGGTGGAGGTAGCTCAGGGATGAGTGGCCAGTGCCAAAATCATCAAGCGCGAGGCGCAGGCCGAGGGCTTTGAGGGCCTCGAGCATGTAAGCGGAATGTTCGGGATTGGCCATCACCTGCGTCTCGGTGATCTCGAGCTTCAGATGATTGGCGACCATGCGGTGCTCATTGACCAGAGAGCGCATGTCGGACAGCAGTGTCTCGGTGGCGAGCTGGCTGGGCGACAGGTTGACGGAGACGAAGAAGTCTTCGTCGAGCGGCAGCGTGCCAACCCATTCTCGCGTCTGCGCGGCGGCCTGCTCGAAGGCGAGGCGGCCGAGGCGCTCGATGAGGCCCGTGCGCTCGGCAAGCGGCACGAACTCTTCCGGCGGGACGATGCCCCGCTGCGGATGGTTCCAGCGCATGAGCGCTTCGGCTCCAGCGATTTCGCCGGAGTGGATGTCCATGATGGGCTGGAACTGCACCTCGAGCTCGCCGTGACGGAGGCCGCGATCGAGGTCCTCTTCGCTGGCGCGCGTATAGGCGGCAATGGAACGGGCGGAGGCACGGTAGGCCTCGATGCGGTCGCCGCCGAGGCGCTTGGCGTAGTACATGGCGAGCTCGGCATCGCGCAGCACATCCTCGGCCGTCGCGGGATTGCCGTCATAGATGGTGACGCCAATGGATGCAGTGAGCGAGAGGTCGCGCTCGCCGAAGTTGAAGGGTGACTTCAGAGCCTTGCGGACCTGCTCGGCCGTCTCGGCGATCTTGCCGGCGGATGCCTCCGAAGCGAGGATGACTGCGAACTGATCGCCCGAGAGCCGCGCCACCGTGTCGAGCGGACGCATGACGCGTGCGACGCGGCGCGAGATGGCCAGCAGCACGGAGTCGGCGGCGGAGTGGCCGACGCGTTCCTCCAGCTCCATGAAGCGGTCAATGTCGATGAGCAGCACTGCAGGCTTGATGCCGTTGGGCAGTTTGGCGCGGGCCAGCGAGCGCTCGAGCCGATCGAGAAAGAGCTGCTTGTTGGGCAGGCCGGTGAGGCTGTCATGCACGGCGTCGTGCAGGAGGCGGTCGCGGCTGGCGCGGTCTTCGTTGACGTCCTGCAGTGTGCCGACGATGCGGGTGACCTGGCCGTCGCCGCCGAGGACAGGCTTCACGCGCATGCGGAAGGTGCGGAAGGAACCATCGTGGCTGGCGAGGCGAATGTCGGTGGATACCTTGCCGCGGCGCAACTCCACCAGCGTGTCGAAGGCTGTGCGGAAACGATCGCGATCATCGGGATGGATGCGATCGAGCCAGCGCTTGATGGCGCCGCGCAACGAACCGCGGCGTTCGCCGAGGCGGGTCGACAATTCGTCGGAGACGGCGACGCGGTCGCGCTCGATGTTCCAGTCGAAGACGAAATCGCCGGAGCCGGTGAGCGCAAGGGCGCGGCGTTCGACTTCGCTTAATGTGCCGATGGAGACTTGGCCTTCGGAGAAGGCGTGCTGAACAGAGGTGAAGCCGAGCAGCATGACGATGAGCACGAGGCCGCCGGCGACGGCGGGCTGCGCGACATCGTTCTGCACCTGGCCGGTGATGACCAGCCAGGAATAAAACAGCCAGGCGATGTAGATGATCCAGGTCGGGACGAGCAGCACGGCGCGGTCGTAGCCGCGCAGCGCCAACAGAAGGATCAGGAAGAAGCCGGTGAGTCCGAGGAGCGCGAGGACGAGCCGCGCGATCGTCGCGGCGACGGAGGGTTGAAGGAAGGCGAAACCGAACAGCGCGAGAAAGACGATGGTCAGGGCCAGCGCGAGGGTGACGAAGCGCAGATGCCATCGGTGCAGGTTCAGATAGATAAACAGGAACGCGAACAGAGTCGTGGCGATGCCCGCCTCAGCAGCGGCGCGGAAGGGCTGAACCGCACCGTTGGAGAGAGTCAGCAAGGGACCGAGAACGCCGAAGTCGGTCAGCAGGTAGAGGAGCACGGCCCACGAAAAGGCGGCCGTCGCCGGGAAGATGCCCCTCCCCTTCACCACGAACATGATGGTGAGGAACACGGCGGCAAGGCTCGCGACACCAAGGACCACGCCGCGGAACAGCGTGAAGGAGTTTACGTAGTCGCGGTAGGCGTCGGGCTTCCAAAGGTAGAGTTCGGGCAGCGCATTGCCCGACATCTCGGCGACGAAGGTCACCGTGGCGCCGGGGTCGAGGGTGATCTCGAAGACGTCCGCTTCACGATCGGTGAGACGCTCGGGCCTCAGACCTGCCGATGGGGTCAGCGCGTAGATGCGCGTCGAGCCGAGATCGGGGCGGAACACGCCGGAGCCGGGCAGATGGAAGAAGGGCGCAACGAGCAGGCGATCGATCTGCGTGTCGGAATCATTGCGCAGGGCGAACAGCGCCCAATTGGGATTGGCAGAGCCGGTGGCACCGACTTCGATGCGACGGATAATGCCGTCTTCGCCGGGCGCGGTGGAAAGCTGGATCTTGCCGCCTTCGCCCGCCACAACATCGACGGCCGAAACGAGATTGACGGCGTTAACGTCTTCGGGCGCGGTCACCACCTCGAAGGCCTGCCCCGCGCCCGTGACACCCATAGCGAGCGACAAGGCGACCGCGAGGGCAAAGAGGTGGCGCTTCAAGTGGGATCTGGTCCTGCCGCAGTCTGAAACCGGCACTCTAGGTATCGGGCTTTCCCCACTCAAACAAGCACTCAGCGCCCGCTTGCACGGGTGCGGGATTCCCAATTCTCACGGGTCAGACCGAAGAGCACGTGGTCGGCCCATTTGCCGTCGATCTGCAGATAGTTCTGAGCGTAGCCCTCCTCGGTGAATCCGTTTTTTTCAAGGACTCGACGCGATGCAGTGTTGACCGGCAGGAAGGCTGCGTGGAGGCGGTGAAGGTTAAGACTTTCAAAGACATAGGAAAGGACCAGTCCCACTGACTCGGTCATCAGGCCCTGCCCGGCGTATTGCTGGCCCATCCAGTAGCCGAGATTGGCGAACTGGGCGGCGCGGCGGCGGACGTTGGAGATGGTGATGCCGCCGACAAGGACCTCTTTTCCACCGGTCGTTTGAAAGACGAGGAAGGAATAGTCGGTGCCCGCGCGCGCTTCGCGCCAGCCGCGGCGCACCCGCGCCGCAAAGACGCGCTGCGACAGATCGGCCTCGGTCCAGCGCGGCTCGAAGGGCTTGAGGAATTCGCGGCTCGCTTTGCGCAGCGCGCGCCACTCGGCGTAGTCGGAGAGACGCGGCGAACGCAGCAGCACGCGCTTGCCCACCAGGACCGGCGTATCGTCGCGGGCGAACCAGGTGAGCATCATGGCGAAGGGTTAGTGCTTGAGGCGATCGGTGATGGTTTCGTAGGCCGGCAGCTTCCTGACCGGACCGATGCCGGCGATCGAAACGGCGCTCTTGTCGAAGATCTGGCGCGCGATGGTCTTCACGCGATCGGCAGTGATGCGGTTGATGCGATCAACCGTTTCCTGCAGCGGAATGGGACGGCCCCAGAGAATCTGCTGACGCGCGAGCTGGCCGGCGCGCGATGACGGGCTCTCGAGCGACATCAGGAGGCCGGCGCGAATCTGGTTGCGGACGCGGATGACTTCCTCGTCGGTGATGGTTTCGGTCGCGCCGCGGAGTTCGTCGAGCACGACCGGGATCAGCTCCTTGACTTCCTTCTCGCCGGTCGAGGCGGCAATGCCGAAGATGCCGCTGTCGGCGAAGGCCCAGTGGAAGGCATAGACGGAATAGCAGAGCCCGCGTTTCTCGCGTACTTCCTGGAAAAGACGCGAGGACATGCCGCCGCCGAGGATCGAGGCGAGAATCTGCGCGGCGTAGAAACCGTCGGAATTGTAGGCGCGGCCCTCGAAGCCGAGCACGATATGCGCCTGCTCGTGGTCGGAGAGCTGGCGCTCTTCGCCGCCGACATAACGCGCCTTCTGCGGGACAGGCGCGCCGTCGGCCCTGAGTCCCTTGAAGCGCTCGTCGGCGATAGCGACCAGCGCGTCGTGGTCGACATTGCCGGCGGCGCAGACGACCATCTGGTCGCCCACATAGTTGCGCTCCATGTAGTCGCGAATGGTATCGGGGGAGAAGCTCTTCACCGAGTCCATGGTGCCGAGAATGGTGCGGCCGATCGGCTGGTCGGGATAGGCGGCCTGCTGGAAGAGATCGAAGACGTGATCGTCGGGATTGTCGCGCGCGGCGCCGATCTCCTGCACGATGACCTGCTGCTCGCGCTGAAGCTCAGCGGGATCAAAGACTGAGTTCTGCAGGATGTCGGAGAGGATGTCGCCGGCGAGCGCGACGTCTTCCTTGAGGACGCGGGCGAAATAGCCGGTATGTTCGACAGAGGTTGCGGCATTGAGATCGCCGCCGACATCCTCGATGGCGGAGGCGATCTGGAGCGCGTTACGCGATTTGGTGCCCTTGAATGCCATGTGCTCGAGGACATGGGAGATGCCGTGCTCGGCAGCGCTTTCGGAGCGCGAGCCGGCCTTGACCCAGATGCCGAGGGAGGCGCTTTCGAGATGCGGCATGTCATCGGTGAGGACGGTCATGCCGTTGTCGAGGGTGGTCGAACGCAGAGTCACTTAGCCTCCTCCGCAACCCGGGAGCGGGTCCGGATGTAGGATTCCACCGCAGCCTGGTCGTTGGCGAGAACGTCGAAGCGTTCGGGCCGGTTGTTGAGATCAGCCAACCACACCGGCAAGGACGGTTCAACTCCGGTGGCGGCCTTCACGGCGGCCGGGAACTTGGCGGGATGGGCGGTGGCGAGGACGATGACCGGATCGGCGCCGAGCTCGAGCTGGTCCGCGACGGACACGCCGACGGCGCTATGGGGATCGAGCAGATAACCGTCATTCTCGTGGATGCGGGCGATGGTGGCCGATGTCTCGGATTCCGAGGCACGGCCAGCCGCGAAACTTTCGCGGATCGTCGCGAGTGCCTTGGGCGGGATAGTGAAGGCCCCGGATTGCGCGAGGGAGTCCATCAGTCGGCGGAGCGCGGAGGCGTCGCGGCCGAGCGCCTCGAACAGGAGGCGCTCGAAATTGGAGGAAACCTGGATGTCCATCGAGGGGCTGATGGTGGGGGTCACCTCGCCCGTTTCGTAGGTGCCGGTTTCGAGCGTGCGGGCGAGGATGTCGTTGGTGTTGGTGGCGATCACGAGGTTGGCGACGGGCAGGCCCATGCGCTTGGCGGCGTAGCCGGCGAAGATGTCGCCGAAATTGCCGGTGGGGACGACGAAGCTCACCTTGCGCTGCGGCGCGCCGAGCGAAACGGCAGCGGTGAAGTAGTAGACGATCTGCGCAACGATGCGGCCCCAGTTGATCGAGTTGACGCCGCTGAGGCTCATCTCGGTGCGGAAGCTTGCGTTGGAGAATAGGCCTTTCACGATCTTCTGGCAGTCGTCGAAATTGCCCTTGAGCGCGATGTTGTGGACGTTGGCATCGGGCACCGTGGTCATCTGGCGGCGCTGGATGTCGGAGGTGCGACCTTCGGGATGCAGGATGAAGATGTCGGTGGTGGCGCGGCCGCGGAAGGCTTCGATGGCGGCCGAGCCCGTATCGCCGGAGGTGGCGCCAACGATGGTGGCGCGGGCGCCGCGCTCGGCGAGAATGTGGTCCATCACGCGCGACAGGAATTGCATCGCCACGTCCTTGAAGGCGAGCGTGGGGCCGTGGAAAAGCTCGAGCAGGAAGTGGCCGGGCTGCAGTTCGACAAGGGGCGCGACGGAGGGGTGGCGGAAGGTGGCGTAGGCGGCGTCGATGATGCCCTTCAGCGTGCCGTCGTCGATCTCGCCGTCAACGAAGCGGCGGATGATGTCGAAGGCGACATCGGCATAGGGCTTGCCGGCATAGGCTTCGATCTCGGCGGGGGAAATGCGGGGCCATTCGACTGGCAGATAGAGCCCGCCATCGGCAGCGAGGCCCGCGAGCACCGCATCCGAAAAGCCGAGGACCGGCGCTTCGCCGCGGGTCGATTGGAACTGCATGGGAAACCCTGCCAAAAACGCGCGCAACCTAATGGTTGGGGGCGGACGCCGCAATGTTTTTGGGCTTTCCCCGCACCTGCCGCCATATCCACGCGGCCAGAAGCAATGGCGTGAGGAGGGCGAAGCCGAACCAGGTGAAGGCGTAGCCGAGATGGTTGTTGGGGAATTCGATCGTGGTTTCGCCGCCTTGCGGCAGGGCGCCGGATTCGCCGGCGGGGGCTTCGATGAAGAGGCCGGCGACGGGGGCGAGCGTGGGGTCGAGCATGGCGGCGAGGCGCTTTGGGTCGCGGATCCAGTCGATGCGGTTGGGCCGGTCGGCGCCCGGCGTGAAGGCGCCGGCAGCTTCGGGCAGGAGGGCGACGCCGGTGATGGTTTGCGGACCGGCGGGACCAGTGGTGCCCTTGGCGAATTCGGGACCGGAGGCTTGGGGGACGAAGCCGCGGTCGATGAAGACCACTCCGCCGCCGTCGAGAACGAGCGGCGTCATGACCCAATAGCCAGGGCCGGAGAATTTGCCGCGCGGCTCGGTGAGGCTGGCGAAGACGAGGACCGTCTGGTCGTTGCGGAAGGTGCCGCTGACCGTCACAGGGCGATAGGAGTAGATCTCGGGATCGAGGGCGCCCCACTCGGCCAGAGGCGGCAGCCTGAGCGGCGCGAGATGCAGCCGCTCGTCGACAGCGGCGATCAGGGCTTCCTTCTGCGCGAGGCGGTTGAGTTGCCAGACGCCGAGGGCAACGAAGAGCCCCGTCAGCGCCAGCATGAAGATGATGAAGCTCCAGAAGCCGAGGCCGAGGCGGCGCGGAGCCGCGCTTTCGCTCACGAGGAGCGGCCCTCGCCTGCGCTGCGCTGATATTGCAGCGCGATCATGGTGGCCTTGAAGGGGCGCAGCAGCGCCAGCGAAAGAAGGATTACCGCCGGAATCCAGAGGACGAGGTGCATCCAGGGCGCCGGGTGGAACAGGGCATCGACGATGAAGGCGAGGATGAGCACGATCGGGCAGGCTACGAAGATGACGAAAACAGCCGGGCCGTCGCCGCTATCGGCGAATTTCAAGTCGAGACCGCAGCTCTCGCAGACCGGGGCGACCTTGAGGAAGCCGGAGAAGAGAGCGCCCTCGCCGCAGCGCGGGCAGACGCAGCGCAGACCTGCCGAGAATGGGGAAACGAGATTGTCGGACATGAGGCACTCTTGGGCGTGACCTTGTCCAAAAGCCGAAGGCCGCTTTTTGGGGTCACGCCTTAGTATAGCGTTGTTCGCAGGCGCGGGGGTAGCTCCCGATCATAAGTCTCGGCATCGATGCGCCGATCGGTCACAGCCTCGAGCATCTTGCCGGTGGACGGCAAGGCCGAACGGGGAAGCCGGCGCTCGGGGTTCCACAGCTCGGACCGGATAAGCGCGCGGGAGCATTGGAAGAAGACACTCTCGATGTGGATGACGAGGAGGGTGCGCGGCGGCTTGCCGTTCATGGCGCGGGACGCGAGCATTTCGGGATCGGCGGAAATTTCGGCGGTGCCATTGACGCGCAGCGTCTCGCCGATGCCGGGAACCATGAACAACAGCGCAATTTGCGGATTGGCGAGAACGTTGCGCAGGCTGTCGATGCGGTTGTTGCCGCGGCGGTCGGCGAGGATGAGGGTCTTGTCGTCGACGATCTCGACGAAGCCCGCGGGGTCGCCGCGCGGACTGGCATCGAGGCCGTGCGGGCCGGCGGTGGCGAGGATGCAGAAGGGCGAGGCTTTGACGAAGGCGGCGTAGTGCGGGTGGAGGTAGGTGATTTCCTTGAGGGACGAGGTTTCGTTGACCTCGCCGTAAAGGGATTCGAGCTCAGGGAGGCTCCGAACAATGTGATCTGTCATCAGCTCCGGGCGTGTTGCCGCCCCCTCTACCAGCTTCGCTGGTCCCCCTCCCCCGTACGCTTCGCTACGGGAGAGGACAAACAAGAAGGGCGCAGCTAGCGCTGCGCCCTGTCACAGTCCAGTCGCCCTTAGCCGAAATCAGCCGTGATGGATCGGGACGCCCCAGCTGCCCCACACATAGATGCAGGCGAAGAGGAAGAGCCAGACCACGTCGACGAAGTGCCAGTACCAGGCGGCGAATTCGAAGCCGAGATGATGCTGTTCGGTGAGATTGCCGACATAGGCGCGGGCGAGGTTCACGGCGAGGAAGATGGTGCCGATGAGCACGTGGAAACCGTGGAAGCCCGTGGCCATGAAGAAGGTCGCGCCATAGATGTTGCCGGAATAGGAGAAGCCGGCACGCGAATATTCGATGGCCTGCACGCAGGTGAAGAGCGCGCCGAGCGCGACGGTGAGCCAGAGGCCGGCCTTCACGCCCTGCTTGTCGCCGTGGATCAGCGCGTGGTGGGCCCAGGTGACGGTGGTGCCCGAGCAGAGCAGGATAAGTGTGTTGAACAGCGGCAGGTGGAAGGGGTCGAAGAGCTCGACGCCGGCCGGCGGCCAGCCGCCTTCGAAGGCGACGCGCGCGGGCTGCTCGATGTCGTCGTGGCGGAAGAAGTTGTCGAAATAGGCCCAGAACCAGGCGACGAAGAACATCACTTCCGAGGCGATGAAGAGCATCATGCCGTAGCGGTGATGCATCTTGACCACCGGGGTGTGGTCGCCGGTCAGCGATTCATGGATCACGTCGCTCCACCATGCGTACATAGTATAGAGCACGCCCACGGCGCCGATCAGCAGGATCCAGAAGTTCGGGGCGTCGGGATTGTCGAGGCGCGTGCGCATGAAGACGACGGCGCCGATGGCGAGGATGAAAGCCGAGAGTGCGCCGACCGCCGGCCAGGGGCTCGGATTGACGAGATGGTAGTCGTGGTGCGGCTTGGCGTGAGCGGCGGCGGTGGCCATGGTCAGCTTCCCTTATTGGCTGAAGCGTAGAAGGTGTAGGACAGGGTCAGATCCCGGACGGTGGTCAAATCGGCGTTCTTGTCGATATCCGGATCGACGAAGAATGTCACCGGCATGTCTACGGTTTCGCCGGGCTTGAGGGTCTGCTCGGTGAAGCAGAAGCACTCAATCTTGTTGAAGTAGCTCCCGGCGAGTTCCGGGGTTACGTTGAAGATGGCCTGGCCGGTGACGGTCTTGTCGGAGAGATTCTGCGCCTTGAAGGTAACGGTCTCGACGTTGCCGATCTTGTCGGTCACGGAGGCGGCTGGGGTGACCCGCCAGGGCAGCGCGCCGTCGACATTGGAGTCGAAGCGCACGGTCATCTGCCGGGCGATGACGCCCTTGGGGTTGCCGGTCGCGACGCGGGTGGTCCCGCCATAGCCGGTGACCTGGCAGAAGAGCTGGTAAAGCGGGACGGCGGCGTAGGCGAGGCCGACCATGCCGGCGACGAGCGCCGCGAGGACGATCGCGACGCGGAGATTGCGCGCGGTGGGCGGAACGGTATGCGTGAGGTCGCTCATGCTCACAGGTCCCGGTTGAACACGGCGGGACCCATCTTGACGATGGTGAGCGCGTAAAAGAGCAGGACGAGGAAGCCTAGGATCAGGGCCAGCGCGATCGAGTTGCGGCGGCGCCGGCGCTTGAGCTCTTCATCGGGCGAAAGCGGAACGGGCGGATTGGCCATCATGCCCATCCGACGAGCCGGCCGACGTGATCGACGATGAGCGCGAGGAATATCACGAAGAGATAGCTCAGCGAGTAGGTGAAGAGCTGACGCGCGACCTTCTTCATCGCGGCCGCATCGGCGGTGCGGTAGAGGCGGAAGGCGAGCCAGATGAAGAGGACGCCGGTCACGGTGGCGACGAGGCCGTAGATCCAGCCCGACATCCCGATGAAGGACGGTACGAGCGTCGCGGCGACCAGGATCAGCGCGTAGAGGAGAATCTGCAGCTTGGTGGCCGGCTCCCCCGCGACATTGGGCAGCATGGGGATGCCGGCGGCGCCATAGTCGCCCTGCTTATAGAGGGCGAGGGCCCAGAAGTGCGGCGGGGTCCAGAGGAAAATGATGAGGAAGAGGACGATCGAGGGCAGCGTGATGTCGCCGGTGACGGCGGCCCAGCCGATCATGGGCGGGAAGGCACCGGCGGCACCGCCGATGACGATGTTCTGCGGCGTCGCGCGCTTCAGCCACATGGTGTAGATGACGGCGTAAAAGAAGATAGTGAAGGCCAGCAACGCCGCGGCGAGCCAGTTGGTGGCGAGGCCGAGGATCGCCACCGAGAAGCCGGAACAGATGAGACCGAGGGCGAGCGCCTCGCCGCGCGTGACGCGGCCCGCGGGAATGGGGCGGTTGGCCGTGCGGCTCATGATGGCGTCGATGTCGGCATCGTACCACATGTTGAGGGCGCCCGAACCCCCTGCCCCGACGGCGATGGCGAGGATGGCGATGGCGCCGACGACCGGGTTGATGCCACCCGGCGCGAGCAGCATGCCGATGATGGCGGTGAAGACCACGAGCTGCATGACCCGCGGCTTCAAAAGCGCGAAGTAGTCCTCTACCCGCGCCCCGGCGGCGAGGCCCGCAAGATCATCGCTGTGATCGGCGATTGCCACACGTCAATCCTTCAGTGTGCGTCGGCTTTGGTGTCGACGCGCGGCAAAGTTTCGAACTGATGGAAAGGCGGCGGTGACGGCAGCGTCCATTCCAGCGTCGTTGCGCCCTCGCCCCAGGGATTGGCCGGAGCCGGACGCTTCTTCCGCGCAGCTTCGAACAGCAGATAGAGGAACAACAGCAGGCCGGCGAAGGTGATGTAGTAGCCGATCGAGGAGACGCGGTTCCAGAAGGCGAAGGCATCGGGATAGTCGATGTAGCGGCGCGGCATGCCGGCGAGGCCGAGGAAATGCTGCGGGAAGAACACGACGTTGACGCCCACGAAGGTGATCCAGAAATGGGCTGTCGCGAGACGCTCATTGTACATGAGACCGAACATCTTGGGATACCAGTAGTACCAGCCGGCGAAGATGGCGAAGACGGCGCCGAGCGAGAGCACGTAGTGGAAGTGGGCCACGACGTAATAGGTGTCGTGCACGGCGCGGTCGAAGCCGGCATTGGCGAGCACGACGCCGGTCACGCCGCCGACGGTGAAGAGAAAGATGAAGCCGATGGCCCACAGCATGGGCGGGCGGAAGCTGATCGAGCCGCCCCACATGGTGGCGATCCATGAGAAGATCTTCACGCCGGTCGGCACCGCGATGACCATGGTCGCGGCGACGAAGTAGCGCTGCACGTTGAGGCTGAGACCGGTGGTGTACATGTGGTGGGCCCACACGATGAAGCCGACGCCGCCGATGGCGACCATCGCATAGACCATCGCGAGATAGCCGAAGACCGGCTTCTTGCTGAAGGTCGAGACGATGTGGCTGATCATGCCGAAGCCGGGCAGAATGAGGATGTAAACCTCGGGGTGGCCGAAGAACCAGAACAGATGCTGGAACAGGATCGGATCGCCGCCCTCGTCGGGCTTGAAGAAAGCGGTGCCGAAATTGCGGTCGGTGAGCAGCATGGTGATGCCGCCCGCCAGCACCGGCAGCGACAGCAGCAGAAGGAAGGCCGTCACCAGGATCGCCCAGGGGAACAGTGGCATCTTGTGCATGGTCATGCCGGGGGCACGCATGTTGAAGATGGTGGTGATGAAGTTGATGGCGCCCAGGATCGAGCTGGCGCCGGCGATGTGGATGGAGAGGATCGCGAAATCCATCGCCGGCCCGGGCTGGCCGGTGGTCGCGAGCGGCGCATAGAGCGTCCAGCCGCCGCCCACGCCCGTGCCCGCTTCGCCCGAAGGCATGAACATCGAGATCAGAAGCAGCAGGAAGGCCGGCGGAAGCAGCCAGAAGGAGATGTTGTTCATGCGCGGGAACGCCATATCGGGCGCCCCGATCTGCAGCGGAACGAACCAGTTGGCGAAGCCGCCGATCATGGCGGGCATGACCATGAAGAAGATCATGATCAGCGCGTGGGCGGTGGTGAAGACGTTGTAGAGGTGCTTGCCCTGATCGAGCGCTTCCGGACCTGAGCTGCCATAGACCATCGAAGCGAGGCCGTGGAATATCTGGATGCCCGGCTCCTGGAGCTCGAGGCGCATCATGCCGGAGAGCAGCGCGCCGATGACGCCCGCGATGAGTGCGAACACCAGGTACATCGTGCCGATGTCCTTGTGGTTCGTCGAATAGACGTAGCGGCGCCAGCCGGTAGGATGGCCGTGATGCTCATGCGCCTCGTGGGCGTGAGCATCGTGGACTTCGAGGGCGTGCGTGTCGGCCATCTTAGGCGTTCCCTATTGTAACGTGTCGCCGCGCCCTCAGGCCGGCTGCTCCTCGGTGATCGGCGGCAAGGTTGCGTTGGCGTCGGCAACGGAGCCGGACTTCAACGCAGCAATCCAGGCGTCGTAAACCGGCTGGCTCACGACGCGCACGGCGATGGGCATGAAGGCATGGTCCTTGCCGCAAAGCTCGCGGCACTGGCCGTAATAGACGCCTTCCTTGCGCGCGTTGAACCAGGTCTCGTTGAGCCGGCCCGGCACGGCGTCGATGATAATGCCGAAAGACGGAACGGCGAAAGCGTGGATGACGCCGGTCGGATCGGCCGTGACCTGCACGCGGACGGTGGCGTTGACCGGCACGACCAGCATGTTGTCGACCGCCAGCAGACGCGGCTGCACCGGAGTCTGCGCCAGACGAGTGGGTTCGTCGAGAATGTTGGAGTCGAAAGACTTGCCCTCGTCCACGTATTCGTAGGTCCAGTACCACTGCGCGCCGGTCGCCTTGATGGTCAGCGCGGGCGCGGGAACATCGACTTCGCCAAACGAGAAGATGTTGCTGCCCAGATATTTCCGGGCGCCATCGGGGATCGTCAGCTGATCGGTGAGCACTGCGAAGGACGGAATGGCGATGATGATGAGCACCACCGCCGGAAGGACCGTCCAGATGACCTCGACCAACGTATTGTGAGTGAAGCGCGAGGGCGTCGGGTTGGCGCGCGCATTGAAGCGCAGCACGACGATGGCGAGAAGAACAAAGACCAGCAGCGAGATGAGGACGGCCGTCCAGAGCAGGATGCCGTTGTGGAAGCTGGTGATCGAATCCATGATCGGGGTCACGGATCCCTGCAGGCCGATTTCACCGGGAGTGGGCTGGCCCGTCGCGGCGGATGCAAGCGAGGGCATCAGGATCGCCGCTATGCCCGGCGCGAACCGCATAAGTCGGAAAAATTGACCGGCCACCAAAACCCCCTTGAGATCTTCCGAGCGCCGCTTTTCGAGGAGGTTGAGAGGACGAGTCCCATGGCAAGGAAACGCCGCCCCGACTCAACCTCGGAGCGCTGTAGCTTGGAATGTGTCTAAACCACATCGGCCAAGGCAGCGCAATTCCGCCACGCCTGCCAATCATGCGTCAAAATGCATCCGCCGCAAGGCTTTGAAGGCGCCTCAACGGCGCCGCAGTTGATGGGCATCTGGAAAGCGGACGCATTTTGTTGACAAGCCCGGCGTGGCACCTGAAACAGGGCCAAGGCGGGTCAGGACCTTATCCTCAGCGAACCGGGGCAGTTTATGCAGGGCACAGCGCGGTTGATCGTCGTGGCCGTGATCGCCGCGGTGGTCGTGATCGGCGGGGCGATCTGGCTGTTCATGGTGCGCAATGCGCCGCCGCCCGCGGTTTCAGTCGCCGCTGTCGAAACCGCTGCTCCGCCAGCGTCTTCGTCGGAAGCCCCGATCAGCATCAGCGAAACGCCGGGAGAAGCGCCGATCGTGGTGGCGCAGGAGACCGCAACACCCGAGGAATCCTCGACCGGGCAGGTGAAAGCTCAGTATGGCGACTGGCAGATCAGTTGCGACACGCCGCCGGGCGCAAGCTTCGAGCAATGCGCGATGATCGAGAACGTCATCGCCGAGGATCAGCCCAATGTGGGCCTGTCGGTGATCGTGCTGAAAACGGCCGACGGCAAGGCCCGGCTGCTCAGGGTGCTGGCGCCGCTGGGCGTGCTGCTTCCCAACGGGCTCGGGCTCAATGTCGACGGCACGGACATGGGCCGAGTGGCCTTTGTGCGCTGCCTGCCGAATGGCTGCGTGGCGGAAGTGGTGATGGACGACGCGCTGCTGAAGACGCTGTCCTCGGGCAAGAATGCGATCTTCGTGGTGTTCAAGACGCCGGAAGAGGGCATCGGCATCCCGGTATCGCTCGCCGGATTCGGCCAGGGCTTCGGACAGCTCCCCTAAGCGAAAAAGGCCGGATCCGAGGATCCGGCCAGTCTGTCAGGAAACACGGACGCGCCCGGGCAGGGGCGCGTCCGGAGTTGGGACAACCATTCGGCCTTCGGAGAAGCGCCTAGGGGTTGAGCCAATCGGAGGAAGAGCGGGCCCGCGCGTCGTTGAGGACGCGTCCGCTGCGGCGCGGTTCCGCGCGCATGGCGGTGAAAAGGTCGCCGCGGTTGATGCCGAGATCGTCTAGCCGGTCGGCGTCGAGACTGAGCAGATTGTTCAGCGCGGCACGCTGGGCGCGGGCAGCCTGGGCCTTGCCGAACCAGGTCGCGACCATACGGAACGGGTTTAGCGTGACGGCGGCGGTCGCGGGCCGCTCGCTCGAAAGCAAGAGCGCCATTTTCAGTCTCCAGATCTGAGGTTTGCGCCAGCGGGAGGGCCGGCCGACAATCGATCGTCGATTGCCGATGACAACGATCTAGGGGCTGGACACATATTCGTCCAACAAATAGATATCATCCCAACCATCAAAATCAGTTATGGGATTTTGGACATGACTCCGCTCGATCTCGACCAGCTCCAGAGTTTCTGCGCCATCGCCGATTGCGGCAGCTTCACCGAGGCGGCGCGGCGGGTGAACAAGACCCAGTCGGCAGTGTCCATGCAGATCAAGCGGCTGGAAGAGCGGCTCGGGCATGCACTGCTGACCCGCGACGGGCGCGGCGTGGCGCTGACGCAGCATGGCGAAGCGCTCTATTCGCGTGCGCGCAAGATGCTCAAGACCAATGCCGAGATCATGGATCTGTTCTCGGACGAGGATCTGGCGGGGGTGATCCGCTTCGGTCTGCCCGACGATTATGCGGTGCGGCTGCTGCCGGTGATCCTGTCGAGCTTCCAGAAGACGCATCCGAAGATCACGCTCGATGTGCAATGCGCCTCGTCGGAGAATCTGCTCGAGGGGATGAAGCGGGGCCGCTACGACATCATCGTCTTCACGCAGGGGACGAACCGCGAATATGGCGAGCTGTTCCGGACCGAGCCGATGTTCTGGGTGTCGGCACAAGGCGGGCAGTCGCTGACCATGGATCCGATGCCAATCGCGGGCGGCCAGCCCTGCTGCTGGAAGGACAATGCGATCGAGGTGCTGGAGAAGATCGGGCGCGACTACCGGGTGGCGTACACGTCGTGCAACGCACTGGCGATTGCGAGCGCGGTATTGACCGACCTGGCGGTCGGGTTCCTGCCCGAGAGCGCGCTGCAGCCGGGGATGCTCGCGATCCGCGAAGACAAGAATTTGCCGCGGCTGCGCGACGCCGAAATCGCGCTGCTGCGAGCGAGCCATGCCTATGGCGGGATTTTCGACGCGCTGGCGATGCACATCGTCAATTCGATGGGCAATCTGGAGACGGACGATCCGCTGCCGATGGCGGCGGAGTAGCGCACGCCCGACTTGCCAGCCGGACGCACTGTCTCCTAGGTTCCGGCCGGGGGACTCTTGGGCGCGTTCGAATACAAGGCTTTCATCAGCTACAGCCACCGCGATACGGCGTGGGCGCAATGGCTGCTGAATGCGCTCGAGACGTACCGCCTGCCCGAAAGCACGACGCGTGGGGTGGGCAGGGTATTCCGCGACCGCGACGAGGCGGGGGCGGCCAGCGATCTCAAGGAGGAAATCCAGCGGGCGCTGCTGGCGTCGGAGCATTTGATCGTGGTGGCGTCGCCGAATTCGGCACGCTCCAAATATGTCGAGGCGGAAATCCGGGCCTTCGACGAGGCGAACCGGAAGCGTGAGAAGCCAGGCCACATCCTGACGCTGATCGTCGGCGGCGAACCGAATGTGAGTAGCGAGGACGGGCCGGATGCCACCGAGTGCTTTCCCCCTGCCCTGCGCGGCGGCCTGCTGAAGCCGGATGGAACGGCGTTCGAGCCGCTCGCGGCGGATGCGCGTGCGGTGGGCGACGGCAAGACACGGGCACTGGCAAAGCTCGTTTCCGGCCTGATGGACATCCGCTACGACATGCTGGTGCGCCGCGACCTGCAACGGCGGCGGCGGGCACAATGGCTGGGCGCCGCAGCCGCGGTCGCCGTACTGGCGATCGTGGTCGTGGTGACGGCGATCATCGCGTGGCAGGGCATGCAGCAGGAAGAGTTGCGGCGGCAGCAAGCGGCCGCACAGCGCGATGCCCGGACGGTTACGGCGGTCAACAATGCGGAGCGGGCCCGGCGCCTGCTGAGCGGCGGCAATATCACCGGCGCGGTCGAGCTGGCGCGCCAAAGCCTCGACCCTGCAACGGAGCTGCCGTTCATCCCACAGGCCTACAGCGTGCTCTACGCCGCGCTCTATCAACGCGGTGATGGCCGGATGATGGATTTCGGCTCGCCAAGCTCCGGTCCGCCGGTCACGGTTGCGATGCCGGACAAGCGGTACATGACAATTACCGGCCAGACGGCGAGTATCTGGTCGGCAGGCGCGGGGATCACCTATCGGCGGTCCGATCTCGAGCCCAACGCTTTCCGGGGAGCCACGGAGGACGGATCCTCGATCTACATCGCCGCGTCGTTCGCCCTCATGCGCTATCGCGCCGAGGCTGATGCGTGGGACCGGATCAATACCAGCGGCATCAGTTTCGAACACGCCGAGCCCACACGCTATATCGTCGTCGACGACACGACGTTGCTGGGTGTCGGCAACGACGAATTGCTGAAGATTCGCGTTCCCGCTGTGGGGCCGGGGGATGCCGAAGTCGAGTCCGCGCTGGAGATGCCCGAGAATACGTCCGGCGACGCGGTGCCGTCGGGGACCGGCACGCTGCTGATCGGGACCTGGAGCGGCAAGATCCTCGAGATCGATCCGATCCGGCAGGAGACCCGTGTGGCCTATGAGACCGGAACAGATGATTGGGTGACCTCGATCCATGCGGCCGGCAATTTCGTTGTCGCCACGACGATCTCGAATACGTTTGCGTTTCGCGCAGGCAACCCGGCGCCGATCCTCATGCTGAGCGAGAGCGTGCCTCCGGAGGAGCTCAGTCCCAGCGGACGCTTTATCGCGGAGCAGCCATTTTCCGTCGATCATGTCGATCTGATCATTCACGATCTGGAGACCAACCAGACCCGTGACTTCAACTGCAATGTCTGCCGCCCGGCCGCCTTCATGGACGACACGACATTGCTCACGCTCGATGACGGCCGCGTCGTTGCATATGACGTCACCACAGGACAGCCGATGGGCGACATCTTCGTCTTCCCGTCGGCGCCCGACAGGGTATGGTTCCTTCCCGACATCGACGGCCTGCTGGGATTCAGCGACTATGGCCCCTCGATGCTGGCGCTGCTGGACGACAAGGGTGAATCGCCCGTTTTCCTCGACGCCAACGACGATCCGCAGGACAGCTTCAACGCGGCCCTGCTCGTAGGCGACGACCGGGTCGTGGTCCGCACGACCGATCTGGCGCAGGGTGGTCCCCCTTATGTCTCCGCGATGAGACTGTATGCGCGCCGGGCCGGCTCAAAAGCGGAGCGTCTCGCCAGCGCGGCTCTTGATGCGCTTGGCACGGGCTATTCCGAGATCACCGGCCTGCCGGGCAAACTCTTCGCAGTTTTTGCCCCGACAGGCATGGCCGAGACATCGGGCCGCTATACGCTGTTCGACGCAACCGACGGCGCGAAGGTCTATGACGGGCAAATCGACGTGCTGCCGATCGTGTTCGGCGAGAACCGCTATTACCTGCTCGGACAGGGCAATGCGCTCAATATGTTCGACGCCGTGACGCGACATACGACCCCGCTGCTGGAAGACGGCGAGAGCAGCCGAGTCATGAGCCGCACAGAGTCGAGGCTTGCTGTCGCAAGCGGTGCGACAGTTCGTGTTTTCGATTTCGACGAGGCCGGCCCCAAAGCGAGGGAAAGTATCGAGCTGGCGGAGGCGCCGGTGGCCATATGCCTCGCCAACGACGGCAACCGTCTCTATGCCCTCAGCATCGTTGAAGAAGGGGCCGAGCTGAGCTGGCGCGATCTCACCGGATCGGCGCATGGAGAACAGAATATTCCGACCGACGCTCCGCCTGAAGTTGTTGACGTGCTTCTAGCCTATCTCAGCGGCATGGCCTACGAGGATGCCGATCCGATCGACTGCTCGGCCGACCGTTTCGCGATGCGCGACTATCTCAGCGGTACGCTGGTGTGGACGCCGTCGGCAAACAGCTATGCCGTCGAACCGCTTGCCTCCGAAGCAAGCATCCCCAGCGGAACGCCGACAGTGGATCTCGCCGCGGCCGATGAGGAGGTGTTTCGATCGGCGAAGCTCGCCTGGGACGAAACCGCGCTCGTACTCGTCGATCCCGAGGGCAATTCCCTCGCGCGCATCGATGCTGACGGCTCGCGCATCCTCAGCGCGATCTATGTGCCGTCACGCGCGCTGATCGCGGCGGGACTCGAGAATGGCCTGCTTCGCGTCTGGGACGCACATTTTGCGTCGGCGCCGATGATCGAGCTGCAGGCGCACGGCCAGGGCACCGACCTGCTCTCCGCCAATGCGGAAGGCACTTTGCTGCTGAGCGGAACCTGGACAGGCGATGTGAAGATCTGGCCGCTCCTGACCAGTGCGCAACTGGTCGATCGGGTACCGCAACCCTAGATCGCGGCTTCGTCGAAGATGCGGGTGAGATCGCCCTTCCATTCGCCGTGATATTTTTCGAGCCAGCGCTCGGCGGGGGTCTTGTTGTCGGCGAGGGTTTGTTCGAGGGGCGCGAGGTAGGTTTCCTCGCCGAGGCCACGGCGCTTCAGGCCTTCGCGGGCGTTGGCCACGAGGGCAGCTGCGATGTCGCTGACCGGACAGTTGCGAAACTGGGTCTTCAGCGCGGATTTCGGGACGGCGTTGCGCAGCTCGAGCATCTCCTCCGCCGACCATTTCTTCACGTGATCCCAACAGTCGGCGAGCGCCGCGTCGTCGTAAAGAAGGCCGACCCAGAGGGCCGGGAGTGCGAGGACATGGGCGCGGTCGCCCATGTCGGCGCCGCGCATTTCGAGGAACTGCTTGAGACGGACTTCGGGGAAGAGAGTCGAGAGGTGATCCTCCCAATCCTTGATGGTCGGCGCCTCGCCGGGCAGTTGCGGGAGCTCGCCCTTGAGGAAGGCGCGGAAGCTTTCGCCAGCGACGTTGATGTACTGCTTGTTGCGGATGACGAAATACATCGGGACGTCGAGCGCGTGTTCGGCATAGCGGTCGAAGCCGAAGCCGTCGTCGAAGACGAAGGGCAGCATACCGGTGCGAGCGCGGTCGGTGTTGAGCCAGATGTGCGAGCGGAAGCTGAGGTAGCCGGACGGCTTGCCGTCGATGAAGGGCGAATTGGCGAAGAGCGCGGTGACAATCGGTTGCAGGGCGAGCGAGACGCGGAGCTTTTTCACCATGTCGGCTTCGTCGGCGAAGTCGAGGTTGGCCTGCACAGTGGCGGAGCGGTACATCATCGATGTGCCGAGGGTCCCGACCTTGTCCATGTAAGGGGTCATGATCCCGTAGCGGGATTTGGGCATCTTCGGGATGTCGCGGACGGGCCAGATTGGGGTCGCGCCGAGACCGAGGAAATGGATGTTCAGCGACTCGCCGACGGCGTGACAGTCGGCGAGATGGGCGTCGAGTTCGGCAGCGGTCTCGTGCAGCGTCGCCATGGGGCCGCCGCTCAGCTCGAACTGGCCGCCGGGTTCCAGCGAGATGCCGCCGACCGGCGTGAGGTTGCGCAGGCCGATGGGAGTGTCGCGGTCGTAGAAGTAGTTCCAGCCGGTGCGTGCCTTGATGCCTTCGAGAAGGGCGCGGATGCCGGATTCGCCGTCGTAGGGGACGGGGCGGAGGGGCCTTTTGCGAAAGACGTGCTTTTCGTGCTCGGTGCCCACGCGCCATTCGGACCGGGGCTTGCCGCCACGCGACATGGCGGTGATCAGATCGGCACGCGATGTGATGAGCGGCGAGGATTCGGCGCCGGCCATGGGCACTCCCTGGATATTCGATGGTCGCGCGTTCGAGCCGAAAGCGCTCCGGGATGCCGGACGGATGCCGGCTTGGCGCGCAAAATAGTCAGGCGGGATGCGAAAGCAATGCTTTTATCGCCAATCGCCGATGATTGACTGGACGACTGCAAGGGCGGCGACGGCGGCGGTGTCGGCGCGGAGAATTCTTGGGCCGAGGCTGATGGGAACGGTGAAATCCTGAGCAAGGAGAAGCGCCCGCTCATTGTCGGAGAAGCCCCCTTCGGGGCCGATAAGGACGCCGATGGGGAGGCCCTCGAGCTGCGCAATCTGCTCGACGGGGGAGGCCGACGGGGCGGATTCGTCGGCGAGGATCAGACGACGGAGGCCATGGGTCGGGCGCCATGTATCGATGAGCGCGTCGAGATTCATCTGGGGGGAAATGACCGGCAGGGTAAGGACTTCGCACTGCTCAGCGGCTTCGAGCGACCAGGCGCGGAGCTTGTCGGGCCGGGTGCGGGCCTGGGTGAATTTGGTGATGATTGGCTGGATGGTACCGGCGCCCATCTCGGTGGCCTTCTGGACGAGATAGTCGAGGCGGCCGACCTTGAGCGGAGCAAAGCCGAACCAGAGGTCGGAGGGCGGCGTCTGGTGCGCGATCTGCACCTGGGGATCAAGCGCAAGCGATTTCTTGCCCGCTTTCGTGATCTTGCTGAGCCAGGCGCCATCGCGGCCGTTGAACAGCACGACGCTGTCACCCTCCTTCATGCGGAGGACCTTGAGCAGATAGTCGCTCTGGCCGTCCTCGAGGATCACGGCCGCGCCGCTCGCGAGAGCAGACTCGACGAAAAGGCGCGGGAAGGATTTGTAGGCACGGGGCATTGCTTCGGCCGGTCACGGGCAGGATAAGGTCCGCTCATTAGCGCATAGGACGCGACCAGATGGGAAGCCCGCCAGCATCGCCGGGGAGCGTCGCCGACGCGCCCAAGGGCAATTGGGTCGACAGTTTCGCGCCGGACTGGCTGAAGCCCTATGCGCGGCTGGCGCGCTGGGACCGGCCGATCGGGTTCTGGCTGCTGTTCTGGCCGTGCGCTTTCTCGCTGGCGCTGGCGACACTCAAGACCCCTGCCCTCGGGTTCGACTGGCGGGCAATGCTGCTGTGCCTCGCCGGGGCAGTGGCGATGCGGGGCGCAGGCTGCACGTTCAACGATATCGTCGATGCCGATCTCGATGCAAAAGTGGCGCGCACGCGTCTGCGGCCAATTCCCTCAGGTCAGGTGAGCAAGCGGCGGGCGCTCGTGTTCCTCGTACTGCAAGCGCTGGCTGGGCTCGCTGTGCTGCTGCAGTTCAATCTGCTGACCGTGGGGCTGGGAGTGGGATCGCTGGCGCTGGTCGCGATCTATCCATTCATGAAACGGGTGACGTGGTGGCCACAGCTCTTTCTGGGGCTTGCCTTTTCATGGGGAGCGCTGATCGGCTGGAGCGCGGAGACGGCGGCGATCTCGTTGCCGCCACTGCTGGTCTATCTGGGGTCGATCCTGTGGGTGATCGGCTATGACACGATCTATGCGCTGCAGGACGTCGAGGACGACGCGCTGATCGGAGTCAAATCGACGGCGCGATTGTTCGGTGCGCAGGTGAAGCCGGCGGTGGGCATCTTCTACGCGCTTGCGATCATGTGCTGGCTGGCGGCCTGCCTCTTGCTGGGCGGAGGCGCAGCCATCGGGGTCGCGCTGGTCGCACCAGCCGCTATCCTGGCGTGGCAGGTCATGACCCTCGCGCCGGCGGCTCAGGGAAATGCATTGGTGCGATTCAAGGCCAATCACTGGGTCGGGCTGGCGCTGACGCTGGCGATCCTGATCGAAGCCTATCTCTAAGCACGCCAATAACGATTGGCCCGTCACTCGGGGGAAGTGACGGGCCATTAGCGCTTGGAGGTCGCTATCGGGGCTTGCCGGCTGCGTTCAGGTGCAGTGAGCGCCGCGGGCAGAGACAAGAACGGGCGCAAACCGATCTGGTTGCGCCCGTCCTGAAAGAATCTTTCCTGAGCGGATCAGGAGGCGGTCTGTTCGCCCGGCTTGCGGCGGTTGAGGAAGCGCGGGCGGCGGCTGGACACCGAAGCGAATCTGCGCCGCTGAGTGTTCATGCCGAGCACGACACCATCGACCTGCTGGCTGTAGGGCAGGAGCGAACCGTCACCGGCCTTGATGTAAAGCGGCAGACGGAGCTTCTTGCCCCAGTTCTGCCATTCGGCGACGACGTTGGAGTTCCCGACTTCCTCGAAGACCTGGTAGTTCAAATCCGGGTCGCCATGGACGAGCTCGATGGCGCTCGACAGAACACCCTCCTCGCTGATCTTCGTCGAAACGGCGACACCGACGAATTCGTGAACGGGCACCTTGATCTTGATCGAGACACCCGACTGCTCGAGCGTTTTGCGGATCGTCACGGTCTTGACCGGATCGCGCGAGCCATTGTCGTTTGCCGGGCCGAACTGCTTTGCCGCGAACGGCTCGGCGGGAGACCTGGCCGCACTGCGCGTGCCGAACAGCACCACGACCGATGAGCCTCCGATGCCCATGCTGCTAGTCATTTTTGAGACGCCTTCCTGCTAACCCCGAGAGCTTTTTGTTTTGTGCCCTCTTATGGGACGCAATCTAGCGACCCCCATTTCCGCCCGGCTTAAGAATCTGGGTTAAGTTTAGGTAGTTTTTCCGAGGGTTAGCGGGGTGTGACCACGGGTAAGACGAGATTAAGCAAAGGCCGTGGGCGGCACTAGCCGGCGCATCCGAAATTCTCAGGGGCGGCCCGCGCCAGCTGATGATTTGCTCCTACCGGTGGACGGGCCTATGAACGGCCGAACCGAACCTCGAACGCATGTCCGATACGTCCCTCCCCGCCTCGCACAAAGCCGACCTCGAACTGTTGCGCACGGCAGCGGTGACGGCAGGGATCATCGCGTCGTCTTATTTCCGGCGCGACCTCAAGAGCTGGACCAAGGAAAACGCGACGCCGGTGTCCGAAGCCGACATCATGCTCGACAAATTCCTGCAGTCGGCGCTGACGACGGCGCGGCCGGACTATGGATGGCTGAGCGAGGAAAGTGTCGACGATTTCACCCGGCTCGAGCGGTCACGGGTGTTCATCGTCGATCCGATCGATGGGACGCGCGGTTTCATCAAGGGCGAGGACAGCTGGACGGTCTCGCTGGCGGTCGTGGAGGACGGGGTGCCGGTCGCCGGCGTGGTCTATGCGCCGGCGCGCGACGAGATGTACGAAGCCTGTGCCGGCGGCGGCGCACGGCTTAACGGCAAGCCAATCGTGCGGCGGACGCCCGCGGAGCGGCACGCGCCGCTGATCCCGGCGCCGGGCGCGGTGCATCACGAACTGCAGCTGGCGGGTCTCGACTACACACGGGGGCCGGCCTATCCGTCCCTCGCCTACCGGCTGACGCAGGTGGCGACGGGAAAGCTCGATGCGACGGTGGTGCGGCGGGGATCGCAGGACTGGGACATTGCCGGGGCCGGGGCGATTCTTGCCGAGTGCGGAATCGGCTTCGTCGATGCGTGCGAAGGGCCGATACAATTCAACAAGGCAGACGTGCGCCACGGTGCCCTTGCCGCCTTCGCCCAGGGTTCGCTAAGAGACACGCTGACGGGGGCGCTGATCAAGGTCTATGGCTGCCCCGAGGCGGAACGGGCCAGCGAGCGGAGCACGATTTGAAAGCGCCAAAGAAGCCGGCCCCGCAGAAGCAGCTTCTCCACCTCGTTCTGGGTGGAGAGCTCGAAGACATCAAGGGCATCACCTTCAAGGATCTCAGCAAGGTAGAACTGGTGGGTGTCTATCCGAACTATGCGGCGGCCCATGCGGTGTGGAAGGCCAAGGCGCAGCAGACGGTCGACAATGCCGAGATGCGCTATTTCGTCGTGCATCTGCATCGCCTGCTCGACCCGGAAGAGGACGAGGCGTGAGCGCGCCGGCCGATGCGGAAACGGACCGGCCACGCTTCATCGACCGGCCCTCAGTGCGCTGGGCGCTCGGCAATCTGCTGATCGGGCCGTATGTGCGCCTGATCCGCGCGACGTCGCGGGTGGTCGCAGACCCGCCGGATTTCTGGGAACGGGCCCAGCCCGACTGGCCGGCGATCGCCGTGAGCTGGCACGGGCAATCCAACCTCGCCTATGTGGTGATGCCGGAGCCGGAGCGCGTGGCGCTGCTGATCTCGACGCATCCGGACGGGCAGATGATGGCGGCGATGGCGCGGTCACTCGGCTATCAGACCATCGACGGCTCGGGCGCCAGCGCGCGGCAAACGCATGGCACGGGCGGGCTCTCGGCCTTCCGCAGCATGCTGCGGACGCTGAAGGCGGGGACGACGCTGTTCGCGACGGCGGATGTTCCGCCGGAACCGGGCCGCAATGTCAGTCTCGGCATGATCGCGCTGGCGCGGCGTTCGGGGCGACCGGTCTATGCGATCGCCACGGCAACGTCGCGGCGGCGCATGCTGGGGACGTGGGACCGGATGCAGGTCAACTTCCCGTTCTCGACGATCGCGTTTGCCTGCGAGGGGCCGTTTCATATGACGGACGAGGCGGTGAGCGACGAGGCCTATGCGGCTGAGCTCAAGACGAGCCTCGACCGGGTGCTGGAAAAGGCATTCGCGATGGCGGATGGGAAGGTCAGCGCGCCAGCTCTGCAATGATGGCGTCGATGGCGCCGGATGGGCCGATACGCTCGCGGCCGATGGCGCCGCGACGGGCGATTTCTGACGGATCGGCCAGCCAGTGTGCGGTTGCGTCGGCGATGGCGGGGGGTTCGGCGTTGACCACGAGACGGCCGTCACCGAACAATAGGCCTTCGTCGCGGAACCGGGAGGGACGATCCTCGAGCGACTGGAAGGTGATGGCAGGACGGCCAAGCCCCAGCGCCTGCACCGTGGCCGTGCCGGCCTGCGACAAGACGAAATCTGACGCGTCGAGTGCGTCACCCATGGCGCTGCCGGGGACGAGGTCAATGATGAGGCCGTGACCGGTCATTGCCCCATCGCTGATGGTCAGGCCAGCAGCGGAGGCGAGCGCGTTGATATCGAGCGAGGACGCTGCGGCGAGGAAGATGTCGGGCAGGGTTCGCGGGTCGAGACGGCGCAGCGCTTGGACCTGGAGGGCGAAGTTGCGGAGTGCGTGGGCGCGGCTGCCCGGAAGGAGCGTCAGTGCGAGCGGGTGGGTTCGCCCCAGGGGAAGGCCGAGGCGCGGGATGGTGTCCATCATGACGTTGCCGGCGGCGCGCGCATCGATGCCTGCGGACCGAAGGGTCTCGGCAAGAGACGCGGCGCGGCAGAACACTGCCTGCGCCGTACGGCGCAGAATCCATTTGTCGATGGCGAGATAGGATTTGCCGAAGCCGGTCTTGTAGACGTCGACATAGACGATGCCGCGATGGCCGGTGATCCACGCGCCATAGACGCCGATCATGTCGCCGATGATGAGCACCTTGTCGTAGCGGCCGCGCGACGCGCGAATGAAGCGAAGGCCCGGCCACACGGTCGCGACGCCGCCGCCGGTGATGTCGCGGGCGATGGAATTGCGGACGTTGCGCCAGCCCTCGCTGGGCAATTGCGCGCGCGGGCCGACGATAGGGCAGACGCCGCTATAAGCACGTCCGTCACCGAGCGTCGGGTAGGCCTCAGCTGTTATCGATGACGGAAGACGACGGATGATAGCGGCGCCAATCGAGTCTTCGCCATGGCCGTTGGAAATGATGAGGAGGCTTGTGGCCGCCAATTAATTGCCGGAGAGGCCGTGGCGCTTATAGGCCTCGAGCGCGGCATTGGCGTCGACATAGGGTTCCTGCCGGTCGACGTTCCAGTACATGAGCTCGTCGATGGGGATCGGCTTGCCGGTGATGGCGCAACGCACGAAGCTGCCGGGTCGGATGACGACGTAGTCGCCATCGAGGTAGCGGATGGTGGCTTCCGAGGAGCTGAAATTCTTGTCGTAGATGTTCATCGCCCCTGAGATATAGGCGGAAACGGCGCGGCTGCAAACCGGCGGTTAGAAAAGGCTGCCCTGATTGCCGCTGTCGTCCACTTTCCGGCGGCGGCGCATGGGGGGCGCGCCCGCGACGGTAACACCGAAACGGCCGTCGGCCACCTCGACGCCGAGGATGGCGCCGGGGGTCACTTCGTCCTTCGAGCGGACCAGATCGCCGGCTTCGTTGTTGATGAGGGCGAAGCCGCGGGCGAGGACGGCTTTGTAGCTGACGGTATCGAGGACACGGGCGGTGGCGGCGAAGCTCGCCTGCTTGCGCTCGACCAGGCGGACCAGTGCCGAGTCTCCCCTGCGCACGAGGTCGCCGAGCCGGCGCGACAGATCGTCGGTGCGCTGCGTGAGAATCTGCGGACGGAGATGCGGTGCGATGCGGCCGAAGGCGATGCGCTTGGACTGGCCGAGATGGCGGAGGGACGAGGCGAGCTGCGAGGCGGCGAGATCGACGCGCTGGCGCGCCATGTTCAGCAGGTCGAGCGGGCGCGGCAACTGCCCTGCGGCGGCGCGGAGGCGGTCGCGATCGCCACCGACGCGCTTGCGCATGGAGTTGCGGACGCGCTGGCCCTGGTCGTCGACATAGGCGATGAGCTCGCCGCGCACGGGCACGGCTGCCTCGGCTGCCGCGGTGGGCGTCGGAGCGCGGTGGTCCGCGGCGTAGTCGACGAGGGTAGTGTCGGTCTCGTGACCCACGGCGGAGATGACAGGGATGCGGCTCGTGGCGACGGCGCGGACGACGCTTTCTTCGTTGAAGCTCCAGAGGTCTTCGATCGAGCCGCCGCCGCGCGCCACAATGAGCAGGTCGGGGCGCGGGATCCTGCCTTCGGCGGGAAGCGCGTTGAAACCTTCGATGGCAGCGGTGACTTCGGCCGCGGAGGTTTCACCCTGCACACGAACGGGCCAGACCAGGACGTGCGTGGGAAACCTGTCTTCCAGGCGATGCAGAATGTCGCGGATGACAGCGCCCGTGGGCGAGGTGACGACACCGATGATCCGCGGCAAATAGGGCAGCTTGCGCTTGCGCTCGGCAGCGAAGAGTCCTTCGGCCAGAAGCTTCTTCCGGCGCTCCTCGAGCAGGGCCATGAGCGCGCCGGCGCCCGCCGGTTCGATCTGCTCGATGACGATCTGGTACTTCGAGGATTTCGGGAAGGTGGTCAGCCGGCCGGTGGCGATGATTTCCAGCCCTTCCTGCGGCTTGAAGCGCAGGCGCGGCCAGGCGGTCTTCCAGACCACGGCATCGATCGAGGCCTGGTCGTCCTTGAGGGTGAAATAGGCATGGCCCGAGGAGTGGACGCCGCGGAAACCGGAAATCTCGCCGCGCACCCGCACATGGCCGAACTCGTCCTCGACGGTGCGGCGGACCGCGAGGGAAAGCTCGGAAACCGTGTATTCGGTAGCATTGGTCAGGATATCGGCCATGCCTCCTGTTGCGCTTTGCGGCCCGATGGGTCAAGGGAGCCGCGCGGAGGCAATGGATGCGCGTTCTTCTGATCGGCGGCGGCGGGCGAGAACACGCGCTGGCGTGGAAACTTGCGCAATCGCCGAGGCTCTCCAAGCTGTATGTCGCGCCGGGGAATGGCGGAACGGGAGAGGTCGCCGAGAATGTGGCGCTCGATCCGGCGGATCACGCGGCAGTGGTGGGATTTGCGAAAGCGAACGGCATCGATTTCGTGGTGATCGGGCCGGATGCGCCTGTGGTGGCCGGACTGGGCGACGATGTGCGCGCGGCGGGAATCGACTGCTTCGGGCCGAACAAGGCGGCGGCGCAGCTCGAAGGCAGCAAGGCATTCACCAAGGCGCTGTGCGACGAGATGGGGATACCGACGGCGGCGTATCGCAAGTTCGAGGCCGAAGCGCCTGCCCTCGCCTATGTGCGCGAACGCGGAGCGCCGATCGTCATCAAGGCGGATGGACTGGCGCTGGGCAAGGGCGTCACGGTCGCAATGAATCTGGCGGAGGCGGAGGCGGCGATCGCGGCGTGTTTCGAGGGGGCGTTCGGGGCTTCCGGGTCTTCGGTGGTGATCGAGGATTTTCTCGAAGGAGAAGAGGCCAGCTTCTTTGTCCTCTGCGACGGCGAGACCATCCTGCCACTGGCGACGGCGCAGGACCACAAGCGGGCGTCCGACGGCGATACCGGACCAAATACCGGCGGCATGGGCGCGTATTCACCGGCGTTGGTTATGACGCCCGCGCTGACGCAACGCACGATCGACGAGATCATCCTGCCGACGGTGCGCGGGATGAAGGCGCGCGGGATGCCGTATCAAGGCGTGCTGTTCGCTGGGCTGATGCTGACGCCCGAGGGACCGAAGCTCATCGAGTACAATGCGCGGTTCGGCGATCCCGAAACGCAGGTGCTGATGATGCGACTCAAATCGGATCTGCTGGAACTGCTGCATGCCACCGCAACGGGAAAACTCGCCGGAAAGACGGCGGAATGGCGCGAGGAGACCGCACTCACTGTGGTGATAGCATCGCAGGGCTATCCGGGCAGCTACCGGAAGGGCAGCATTATTGCCGCTCTTCCGCCCGATGGGCCGGACTTCAAGATTTTTCACGCCGGCACAGCCCGCGATGGCGCGCAATTGTTGGCGACGGGTGGGCGCGTGCTGAACGTGACAGCGCTGGGCTCGAATGTGGCCGAGGCACAGACGCGTGCCTATGCTGGAGTGGCCAAGGTGCAATGGCCGGAAGGTTTTTGCCGGACCGATATTGGGTGGCGCGCGGTCGCCCGTGAACCAAAGCCGGTGTCTGCTCGTTAAGCACCGGACGAGGGCGGCCTTATCAACGCCTTGTCCAAGGCGTAGCTTCTTCCAATGGACCGCGATCCGATCATGGATGACGATCGCACCCCAATCGAGCGCCGGGGACAGGATCTTATTGCCCGGCTGCACGACGCGGATGCCCCGCCGGCGGCCAGTTCAGTCAAGTCGCGGACAATGCCAAGGATTGGCGTAGCGCTGGGCGGCGGCTCGGCGCGCGGGCTGACGCATATCCCGTTCATCGAAGCGATGGACGAGATGGGACTCACTCCATCCATCATATCGGGAACCTCTATCGGTGCGCTGATCGGTTCGGGCTGGGCGAATGGGATGAGCGGCAAGGAATTGCGGGAGCATTCGCTGAGCGTGCTGGGCACGATGCGCGTGATTGCCTCGCGCCTCTGGGGTGCGCAGATGCGCAATCTCGGCAGCATGTTCCAGAACGGATTCAACATGCAGCTCGACGCGCACCGCGTGGTTGACGCGTTCCTGCCGGACGTATTCCCGGACGATTTCCGTGATCTCAAAATACCGTTCTATATCGTCGCGACCGATTTCCAGTCGTGGCATCAGGCGGTGTTCCACTATGGCCCGCTGCGGCCGGCGATCGCGGGATCGATCGCGATCCCGTCGCTGTTTAAGCCGGTGAGCTTTGCCAACCATCTGCTGGTGGATGGCGGCGTGGTGAATCCGCTGCCGCTCGACCAGGCTTGCGATTGCGACATTCTGGTCGGGATCGACGTCAATGGCGATCCGTCCGAGCAGCTCACCAAGGTTGATTTCCGTGCGCTCGACCTCTGGTTCGGCTCAGCCGCCATCATGATGCATTCGCTGACGGCCAACATGATGGGCGCCTATCCGCCGGACGTTTACATCCGGCCGCACCTCAATGCGTTCGGCGCGCTCGAGTTCTGGCGGGTGCGCGAAATCCTTGAGGTTGCGGACAGGGAGAAAGACCACTTCAAGCGCCAGCTGTCGCGCAAAGTCGAGGCGTTCCTGGCCAAGGGTGAGGATGTGCACCGGGCCTGAGCGCGGCTCAGCGCAGGGTGGCGAAGAAGGCTCTCAACAGCTCCGCGGAGCGTGTCGCGCCGATGCCCGAGACGATTTCGGGGCGGTGATTGCAGCTCGGACTTTCGAACAGACGCACACCGTGATCGACCGCGCCGGCCTTTGGATCTTCGGCGCCATAGACGACGCGGCGCAGGCGCGTATGGGCGACGGCTCCGGCGCACATGGCGCAGGGCTCGAGCGTCACGTAGAGATCGCAGCCATCGAGGCGGCCGGTGCCGCGTGCCTGAAGCGCCGCGCGAATGGCGAGCAGTTCGGCATGGGCCGTCGGATCGTTGAACTGGCGCATGCGGTTGCGATCGGCCGCGAGTACCGTATCACCATCCATGATGACGGCGCCCACCGGAGCTTCGCCGGCCGCGGCCGCTTCTGCCGCCAGTTCGAGCGCGCGGTCCATGGGAGATGGCGCGGTCATTTCGGGGGGTAGTGCATCCGCAGGACCGTCTCGTCCTGGCCCGAGATACGGATCACGCTGTTGCCGTCCTCGGAGAAGATGGAGCGTGTGTTGTAGTAGGAATCCCGGATATCGAAGATGACCCCGAGCGACTGGGTAAGCTCTTCGAGGACAACCGAGCGGATGTCGCCCGGCAGGATTCCGCGGCTGAAGGCTATTGATGCGGACTCCATGCGGCCGGTGGTGGTCTGCCAGATGATCGAGGTCAGGGCCGCTTCGATGTAGCCGCCATCGAGGGTGGGGTTGCCAGTACCCCTGATGATGCTGTTGACGGGCGCGCCGACGAGATAGACGCGGATGTCCGCACGCGCCTTGTCCGTGCGTGCAAGATGGATATCGGCGCCCGACCCGTTGAGCTCGGCTATGGCGCGATCGAGATCGCGGACAATCTGCCGCCGCTTGCCGTCGGGGAAATCCGGGTCGCTGACCGTGACCGAGACGGTCAAGTTACCACGGTCGGCCGGCGACCATTTGGTCAGGATCTGCTGGCAGCGGCCCCCCGGCGGTGCGCCGCAAGCGACGGCCCTGTAGAAATCCTCGTCCGACAGCCTGCCGGAGGCATCGACATAGTCGACGCCCAGGGCCGGCGCCGGAAGTGACACGGCGAAACCAAGCAATACAACCAGACGCCGCAGCATTGCGAACCCCCGAATTTCACAGGGTTTTCGCAGGTCGCCGTTGGGCCCGCAAGTTTTGCGGATTCGCGCGGCGGCGGAGGCTATGTTGGCTCAAGGAGAATCGCGCTTGCCCATCCGCCAGCTGCCCGAAGACCTGATCAACCGGATCGCCGCCGGCGAGGTGGTCGAACGCCCCGCAAGCGTGGTGAAGGAGCTGGTCGAGAACGCCATCGATGCCGGCGCGGGCCGGATCGTAGTCACGACAGCGGGCGGCGGGCGCGACCTCATTCGTGTCGAGGATGACGGCAGCGGCATGGGACGCGACGATCTCGCGCTGTCAGTCGAGCGGCACGCGACGAGCAAGCTCGCGGACGATGGGCTCGATGACATCCGCACGCTGGGCTTTCGCGGCGAGGCGCTCGCATCGATCGGTGCGGTCGCGCATCTGAGCGTGGCGTCGCGACCGGCGGAGGCGGCGACCGGATTGCGGATCGAAGTGGACCGGTCGCGCAAATCGGGTGTGATGCCGGTGGCGATGAACCGGGGGACGATCGTCGAAGTGCGCGACCTGTTTGCGGGCGTGCCGGCGCGGCTTAAATTCCTGAAGTCGGACCGCGCCGAGGCCGCTGCCGTAAGCGATGTGGTGAAGCGGGTGGCGCTGGCGAACCCGAATGTGCATTTCGTGCTCGAGGGAACAGACAGGTCGCCGGTGAACTGGCCGGACGGCGAAAGTCTCGCGGCGCGCGTTCTGCAGGTGATGGGACCGGACTTCGCGACCAATGCAGTGGAACTGGGCACGACGCGGCACGGCGTGGTGGTGACAGGGCTCGCGGGGCTGCCGACCTATTCGCGCGCCAATTCGCTGAGCCAGTTCTATTTCGTCAATGGACGATCGGTGCGCGACAAGGTGCTGCTGGGCGCGGTGCGCGCGGCCTATGCGGATTTCGTGTTCCGCGACCGGTTCCCGGCAATCGCGCTGTTCCTCGCTGTCGATCCGGCGGCGGTCGATGTGAATGTCCATCCGGCGAAAGCCGAACTCAGGTTCCGCGATGGCGGCGGGGTGCGTTCGGCGGTGATCCGGGCGATCGGCGAGGCGCTGGATGCGGCGGGATATCGGGCTTCCACAACGGTGGCAGACGATGTGATGAGTGCGTTCCGGGTGCCGGAGATGGCGGAGGCGGGCGCAATGGGTGCGGTCGCCCCCTCCACCATGCTGCGCATGGTCCCCTTCCCCCGCTTCGCGGGTGAGGATGGACCGAGTGCCGGCTTTGCGGGGCTGGCGGAGCCGAGTGCGCGGTTCGAGGATTTTGCGCCGGAGCCGACGGAAGCGGAATATCCGCTGGGCACTGCGCGGGCGCAGATGTTCGAGAACTTCATCGTCGCGCAAAATGGGGACTCGCTGGTGCTGGTCGATCAGCATGCGGCGCATGAACGGCTGGTCTATGAGCGCTTCAAGGCGCAGCTCGCCGCGGGACCGGTGGCTAGCCAGATGCAGCTCATTCCCGCGGTCATCGAATTGCCGGAAGAAGACTGCGCGCGACTGGAGGAAGCAGCCCCGACTTTGGAGCGGCTCGGATTGCATCTCGAGCGGTTCGGACCGCGTGCGATTGCCGTGCGCGAGACGCCGGGGCTGCTTGGGCAGGCCGATGTCGATGGGCTGGTGCGGGATATCGCCGACGGACTGGCCGAGTGGGACTCGGCGGAGGTGCTGGGTGACCGGCTCGATGCGATCATCGCGCGGATGGCGTGTCATGGGTCGGTGCGCGCGGGGCGGGTGCTGCGCGTCGACGAGATGAATGCGCTGCTGCGCGAGATGGAACGGACGCCGCATTCGGGCCAGTGCATCCATGGCCGGCCGACCTATGTGGAGCTCAAGAAGGCAGATCTCGAGCGGATGTTCGGGCGGACGCGTTAGCGCAGTGGATCTTTCGCGAGCATTTCGACCAGTCTGAGGATTCGCCGGTTGCGGACTTCCACGCTCTTTGCCGCCTCGATGTCGCGCACATGCTTTTGCCGAAGGCCGAAGGGCAGGCGGCCGAAGGCAGCGCGGGCGTGCCGGCTGGCGTCGAGCGCAGCGGCGAGGTCGGGCGGCTCGTCGACCTCACGCGGCGCGGTGTCCAGTACCAGGTCGATTTGCACAATGTCGCCCTGGCTGATGCCGGCAGCATCGCGATTGGCGGCGCTGATGCCGACCAGCTTCTGACCGCGCATCGACGCCACGCGACTGCGCCAGGAATGGCCGTTGATGGTGATGACAACTGCCGGCCGCGCTTCGGGACCAAGAGCCTGCATGACGCGGTCCGGCACCTCGACGCCCGATGCGTTGCCCGACGGAATGACTGTTGCCTTGAACTTCATCATCGCCTCCTCAGGCCGGCCGGATGAAATAGACCGTTGCGGCTCCGTAGTCCCGTCGATCTTCGATCGTATAGGTGGCCGGCAGGTCTAGCGCGACGTCGCGACTTTCCTCCAGCACCAGAAGCGTTTCGCGTTTCAGCCAGCCGCCCTCTTTGAGTGCGGCGAGGGCCTTTTCGCCGAGGCTCTTGCCATAAGGTGGATCGAGGAAGACGAGGTCGACCGGGCCCATGGTTCCGGCGGGGCCGAGATTCGTGGCGTCGCGGCGGAGCAGCTTGGCGACGCCGCCGGCGCCGAAAGCTTCGATGTGATCGCGGATGAGGCCGCGGGCTTCGGCGCCTGTGTCGACGAAGATGACGTTGGCCGCGCCGCGCGACAAGGCTTCGAGGCCGAGCGCACCGGTGCCGGCGAAAAGGTCGAGGACGCGCAGGCCGTCGAAGCTCGGGCCCAGGCGTGAGGCGAGAATGTTGAAGACGGACTCACGGACACGGTCCGCGGTGGGTCGGATGGAATCGTCCTCAGGCGACGTCAGCTGCTTGCCGCGGAACTTGCCAGCGACGATGCGCATCTAGGCGCGGGGCGGCTTCGGGCGGCGCGGCCGGTCGCCGTTGGGGCCAGAACCGCGCGGGCGTTTGGCAAAGGGCTTGTCGCCGGTGGGGCGCGAACCGCGGGGCTTGTCGCTGAAGCTGCGCCTGGGGCGATCAATACCTTCTGAATGGGCGCGCTTGGGACGATCTGGTCGGTCGCCCGCGCGCGGTGCGTAGGGACGTTTGGGGCGGTCGCCGAAATCCTTGCGCTGGACTTTGGAAGCGTCGCGCGTGCGGCCGCCCCCTCCACCGCCTTCGGCGGCGGTCCCACTCCGCCGCTGCGCGGGTGAGGAACCACGACTGCCGAAGTCGCGCTTGGGGCGGCCCTCGAAGTCTTTGCGAGGGGCTTTGGCGAAATCGCGCGAGCGGCCGCCCCCTCCACCGGCTTCGCCGGTCCCCCTCCCCCGCTTCGCAGGGGAGGATGGCCGACTGCCGACATCGCGCTGATCTTCCGGCTTTGGGCGCTTGCCGTAGAGCTTGGGGGTGAATTCGGTTTCGCTGCCGTCTTCGCGGAAGACACGGCGCGGGGCTGCCGGCCGTTCTTCATAATCCCGGCGCGGCGGACGGGGGTCGCGCTTTTGGTCGGTGCGATCTGCAAAGCGGAAGTCGCCATCACGGCGGCGCTGCTTCGGTGGTTCCTTGCCCGGTGCGGCAGCGCGCAGCTTCGGGTTGGCGGCATTGCGCGCAAGCTTGATCGCCGCGGGTTCGGGCAGGTCGCTGTCGAAATCGACGCCGGCCTCATCGGCGAGACGCTTGCCCAATTGCTCGCGCAACACGCGGGCGCGCACGACTTCGACCGCGCCGATGGGGAGCTCGCCCAGCTGGAAGGGACCGAAGCTGACACGGATCAGGCGGTTGACCTTGAGGCCGAGCTCGGCGAGCACGTTCTTGACCTCGCGGTTCTTGCCTTCGCGGAGGCTGACCACCAGCCAGACATTGCTGCCCTGCTGACGTTCGAGCACGGCTTCGATGGGGCCGTAATTGACGCCGCCGATCTCGATGCCGTCCTTCAGGCGATCGAGCTGCGGCTGGGTGATTTCGCCGAAGGCACGGACGCGATAGCGGCGCAGCCAGCCGGTCGCGGGCAGTTCGAGGACGCGCTTCAGGCCGCCGTCATTGGTGAGGAGCAGCAGGCCCTCGGTGTTGATGTCGAGCCGGCCGATGGAAACGACGCGCGGAAGGCCGTGCGACTCCAGCGTGTCGAAAATCGTGGGGCGGCCTTCGGGATCCTTCTCGGTGACCACGAGGCCGGCGGGCTTGTGGTAGAGCCAGACGCGCGTGCCCTGGCGGGCGCTCAGCGGATTGCCGTCAACGCTGATGCGGTCCTTGGCGGTGACGTTGAAAGCCGGGGTGCGGATGGCCTTGCCATTGACGGAGACGCGGCCGTCGCGAATCCAGTCCTCGGCGTCGCGGCGCGAGCAGAGGCCGGCGCGGGCAATGACCTTGGCGAGCCTGTCGCCGGCGAATGTCTCGGACATGTGTCACTCCTGCGGGACTTCGGGGCACCCGCCCCTGCGTCGGCGCATCATCGAGTTGAATAGGCCTAGCCCTTGAGCAGCGCCTTCTGGATTTCCGGCGGGCAGAGCGGATCGTTGACGGCAACGAGCTCGCCGTTGGGCGCGAGGCAGACGAGATCCTCGGGCTTCTTGACCGTCGAGTAGTATTGCTCGGGCGGCAGATAGATCGACCGTTCCTTGTTGACGTGGACGGCCCGCAGCTGGATGGCCAGCTTCTGCGACTCCGCTTCGGTCAGCTGACGGCCGTTGAGGGAATCGACGTCCACGATGCGCGTGTTGCGGATGCGCCTGAGGTCTTCCTCAGTCATGCCGCGGGTATCGACCTTTACCTTGGACGAGTCCTCGGGCAGCGCCGCCGTGGCGGTGGCCGCGTCTTCGGGCGCCGGCAAGGTCGAATCATCCTTGGGAAGCACGAGGGGGCCGCGGCGATTCGTGGGGTCGGGCTTGGTCTGTTTCGGGATAAGGCCGAGGCCCACCGCGGTCGTATCGAGGACTTCATCCTCGAAGACCTGGAAGCTCGAAAAGGCGTTGGTTCCTTCAGTGGTCGTGCAGGCAGACAGGGCTAGCGCCGGCAGGAGCGCCGCAACGGCCAACAGCACGGGCCGCCGCCCGCTCAACAGATGCGCCATCGATAGTCCCTTTTCCCCGTCCGCCCGGCTTATAGCCGAGTGCGCCGCATAAGGCCAGATTCTGGCGGCAATTGGTTCAGGCGGCTTTGGGCTCGCGGGCACGGCCGATTCCCAGGAAATCGAGGAGAAGCAGCAACACGCCGAGGCTGATCGAGGCATCGGCGATGTTGAAGACGAAATCGAAGATTCCCCCGATTCCGAGATGGAAATGGAAGAAATCGGCAACCGCCCCATAAAGGGCGCGATCAGCCGCGTTGGAGAGCGCGCCGCCCAGGCATAGGGCCAGCCCCGCACGTATCAGCGCGGTGTTGGCGCGCACCCACCAGACGACAAGGGCAATCATGGCCGTGGCGACCACGAGCGCTATGGCCCAGAGCGGCAGGCTTTCGAGCAGGCCGTAGGAGATGCCTGTATTGAACACAAGGCCGAGATCGAAGAACGGCGTGAGCGGGCGGAAGAGGCCCGGCGGCCAATCCAGGATCTCGACCTGCACATGTTTGTGCAGCCGGTCGAGGGCGAAGGCGGCGAGGCCAAGGGCCAGCGAGAGACGGAGCCCGGTCCGATTCACGCGGCCAGTCCCGCAGCCTTGCGCTCACGCATAGCCAAGGCGTCGCGGGCGCTAAGATCGGGATAGTCCGGATCGGAGCCCACGTCGGTCGTGTACTTCCAGGAGCGGGCGCAGCGCGTGCCGGTGGCGGGAGCGAAAGCGACTTCTACGGGTTCGGCCGCATCGGGCTTGTCATCGACAATGAGCGAGATGCCCGAGGTGATGGCGATCTCGGCGAGGTCGATGCCGGCGAGGGCGGCGGCGAGATTCTTGTCGTGGATCGTGACTTTCGGCGCCGCTTCAAGTGACGAGCCGATGCGCTTGTCGCGGCGGGCGACTTCGAGTTCGCGCGTGATGTACCCACGCACGGTCTTAATGTCGTCCCACTTCGCATCGAGCGCGGCGTCGGCCCATTCCTTCGGTACTTCGGGGAAGAGGCGGAGATGTACGGAGTCCGTCGCGCCGGGATAACGCTCGAGCCAGCATTCTTCCATGGTGAAGACGAGGATCGGGGCGAGCCAAGCGGTGAGGCAATCAAAGACGCGGTCGAGCACGGTGAGGCAGGCTTTGCGCTTCACCGAGCTGATGGGATCGCAATAGAGCGCATCCTTGCGGATGTCGAAGTAGAAGGCGCTGAGCTCAACGTTCATGAACTGGCTGAGGGCCGCGACGATGCGCTTGTAGTCGTATTGCGCGTAGGCATCGCGAATAGCGGCATCGAGCTCGCTGAGGCGGTTGAGGATCAGCCGTTCGAGCTCGGGCATGTCCGCGAACGCGACCGCCTCGTTGGCTTTGTAGTGTGCGAGGTTGCCGAGCAGCCAGCGCATGGTATTGCGCAGCTTGCGGTAGGAATCGACGGTGGAGTTGATGATCTCCTTGCCGATGCGCTGATCGTCGGCGTAGTCGGCCGAGGCGACCCAGAGGCGCAGGATGTCGGCGCCGAACTGCTTGACGATGTCCTGCGGGGCTACGGTGTTGCCCAGCGACTTCGACATTTTCTTCCCCTCGCCGTCGAGGGTGAAGCCGTGGGTCAGCACCGACTTGTACGGCGCGAAGCCATTGGTCGCGGAACTCTCGAGCAGCGACGAGTGGAACCAGCCGCGATGCTGGTCGGAGCCCTCGAGGTACATGTCCGCCGGGAAATTGAGGTTTGCCCATTTCTGGCGGTTGCGCAGGACCCAGCTGTGCGTGGTGCCACTCTCGAACCACACGTCGAGGATGTCGTCGATCTTGGTCCAGTTTTCGGGATCGGGAACGGCGTTACCGAGGAAGCGCTCCTTGGCGCCCGGTTTGAACCAGGCGTCGGCGCCTTCTTCCTCGAAAGCCTGGCCGATGCGGTGATTGACCTTCTCGTCGCTCAGAATCTCGTTCGTTTTGACATTGTAGAAGACGGCGATCGGCACGCCCCAGGCGCGCTGGCGGCTCAGCACCCAATCGGGACGCTCGGCAATCATCGAGCGGAGGCGGTTCTGGCCGGCTGCCGGATAGAATTTCGTCTCTTCGATGGAGCGCAGGGCGATCGAGCGGACGGTGTCGCCGGCCTCGATCCGCGCATTGGGCGTGTTGGCCTTGGCGTTCGCCGCATCGCCTGCGGTGAACGCGCGGTCCATGTAGACGAACCATTGCGGCGTGTTGCGGTAGATGATGGGCTTCTTGGAACGCCAGCTATGCGGATATTGGTGCTTCAGGCGGCCGCGCGCGACCATCATGCCGCGCTCGGCAAGCGCGGTGATGACGCGATTGTTGGCGTCGCCCTTCTTGCCGGAATCGTCTAGGACGCGCGCGCCCTCGAAGCCGGGGGCGGCGTCGGTGTAATAGCCGGCGTCGTCGACGACATAGGGAATGGCCGTGTCGATGCCGAGCGCGGCCAGCATGCGGCCCGAGTTCATCCAGATCTCGAAGTCGTCGAGGCCATGGCCCGGTGCCGTATGGACGAAGCCGGTGCCGGCGTCATCGGTGACGTGTTCGCCATCGAGGAGGGGGACTTCGAAGTCGTAGCCGCCGGCGAGGCCGCGGAGCGGATGATAGCAAGTGGAGACTACGGACGGATCGACGTCCATAAGCCGGCGAAAGGACTCGACCTTTGCTTTCGCTAGGGTTTCATCGGCAAGCTTATCGGCAAGAATGTACTTGTCGCCCCTTGCCCCCCAGTTCCCTTCAGGCGCGGCGGTGATCTCATAGAGGCCGTATGTGATCTTGCTCGAGTAGGAGATCGCGCGATTTGCCGGGATCGTCCACGGCGTGGTCGTCCAAATCACCACACACGCGTCATCGAAATACTCGCGGACGTCGGCAGCCATTTTCATGCTGACGGGATCGTCCGGTTTGTAGTTCACCATTGTTGTTGCTACCGGGAATTTCACCCAGATCGCGTCGCTTTCGTAGTCGGCATATTCGATCTCGGCCTCGGCCAGCGCGGTGCGCTCGACGACCGACCACATTACGGGCTTGGAGCCCCGATAGAGTTGGCCGGCGGATGCGACCTTCATCAGCTCGCGCGCGATCTGAGCTTCGGCATCGAAGCTCATGGTGAGGTAGGGATTTTTCCAGTCGCCGACGACACCGAGGCGCTTGAACTCCTCGCGCTGGGTGTCGACCCAGTGCTGCGCGAAGGTGCGACACTCGGCGCGAAATTCGTTGATCGGAACTTCGTTCTTGTCCTTGCCCCTGGCGCGGTACTGTTCCTCGATCTTCCATTCGATGGGCAGGCCGTGGCAGTCCCAGCCCGGCACATAGGCCGAGTTGTAGCCGAGCATGTTCATCGACCGGCTGACGAGGTCCTTGAGCACCTTGTTGAGGGCGTGGCCGATGTGGATGTTGCCGTTGGCGTAGGGCGGGCCGTCATGCAGGGTGAAGAGCGGGCGAGCCTTTGCCTCTTCGCGCTGGCGGGCGTAAAAATCCATTTGTTCCCAGCGGGCGAGCCATTGGGGCTCGCGCTCGGGCAGACCGGCGCGCATGGGGAAACTGGTTTCAGGCAGGAACAGGGTCGCCGAATAGTCGGGCCCGGCCTCGGCCTTCTGGGTGTCGTTCATCGGGGAAATCGGCTTGTCTTCGGGGTTGGCCGGCCTTTTAGCGGCTGCGGGGCGCATGGGCAAAGAGAAGTTTGGCGGACGAGGCATTGCGCCGGTGGCCGCACCCTCCACTGCCTTCGGCGGTCCCCCTCCCCCGTGCCTTTGGCACAGGAGAGGATGCAGCGTCAGCCGAAGAAGCCCAGCTTTTCGTCGAGAATGGTTAGTGGGCCACACTGGCTGAGGGCGTCGCGGGCGCGGCTGCTGTCGCGGGCGATGGCGGCGATCAGCTCGTCGAGGCTCTTGAAGATCTCCTGGCCGCGGACATGGCCGATCAGGGCGACTTCCAGCCGCTGGCCGTAAATGTCTTCGTCGAAATCGAACAGATAGGTCTCAAAGGGCGGGAGCTGATTGTCGAACATCGGCTTGCCGAAGCTTGCGACGCCATCGAAGAGGCGGCCAGCCACGCGGGCTCGAACGGCATAGACGCCCTGGGCAAGGCCGAAGCTCGAGCGGGTTGCGATGTTGGCGGTGGGAAAGCCCAACGTCCTGCCGCGCTGGTCGCCCTTCACCACTTCGCCGCCGAAAAACCAGTGATAGCCGAGGAGACCGTTGGCGACGCTTACCTCCCCTGCTCCGAGGGCCGCACGGATGCGGGACGACGAAATGGCCTCCGCGCTTTCGGGCAAAAGGTCGAGGACATCGACGGTGAAGCCGTGAATGTTGCCGGAGGCGCGCAGGAAGTCAGCGGTGCCGCGGCGGTTGTGGCCGAACTGGAAGTCGGCGCCGACAACGACGCCGGAGACGCGCAGCGCCTTGACGAGGTAGGTCGCGACGAAATCCTCGGCTTCGACCAGGCTCAGTTCGCGGCTGAAGGGCATGAGGACGATGCCGTCGAGCCCGAGGGCTTCGCAGAGGCGGGCCTTCACGTCGGGCGGGGTCAGGCGGAAGATGCCGGGGGTTGGCACGAAAACGTCGCGGGGATGGGGCTCGAAGGTGAGCATCACGGCCGGGACGTTGCGCGCGGCAGCCTGTGCTTTGAGCCGCTCGAGCACGGATTGGTGGCCGCGGTGCACGCCATCGAAAGAGCCGATGGCCACCATCGCACCCTTCATGGCCTGGGGCACGTTGTCGAGGCTGTCGAGACGGAGGAACTGGGTCATGGGGATTGGGCGGCTATATGGCAAGCCGTCCGCTACCACGCAAGGCGCGCCATGGCGCCGACCATGCGGGCGCCGCTGGGATCGACGAGATCGCGGATGGCGGCGGGATCGGGGTTGCCGAAGGCGTCGAGCTCGTCGGCGTGGATCGAGCCGGTGATGAAGACGAAGTCCATGCCGGCGCTAGCGGCGCCGATGGCATCGGTGCGGACGGAGTCGCCGATGGCGAGGATGCGGGTGCGGTCGAGCGTGCGGCCGGAGGCGGTCTCGGCGGCCTTGAGCGCAAGATCATAGATCGGACGGTAGGGCTTGCCGGCCATGTGAATTCGGCCGCCATGCGCTTCGTAGAGATCGGCCAGCGCACCGCCGCAATAGAAGATCTGCGTGCCGTGCTCGACGACGCGGTCGGGATTGGCGCAGATCATGGGCAGGTCGCGCTTGAGCCACTCCTCGATCCGGCCGGTGTAGTCGTCGGGCGTATCGTTGTCGTCGTCGAGATCGGTGACGATGAGGGCTTTGGCATCGGAGGCGGCTCCGAGCGTGATGCCGAGGCCTTCGAACAGCGCATCGTTTTCGTGCGGCGGACCGACATAATGGAGGGTCTGGCCGCGATAGGCTTCGAGCATCGCACGCGTGACATCACCGGAGGAAACGATGCCGTCATAGGCGTCGCGGGTGACGCCCAGCCGGTCGAGCATGCTGCGGATCGGCGCGGAGGGCCGTGGCGCATTGGTGATGAGAACGACCCTGCCTCCACCCTGGCGGTAGCGGCGCAGCGCATCGACGGCCTCCGGATAGGCCGCGACGCCGTTGTGGATGACGCCCCAGACGTCAGACAGGATGGCGTCGTAGCGCGGGGCGAGCGGGGACAGGGAGGCGGCGAAATCGGTCATCGGCCCTCCTTAGTCGGATGGCGCCGATTGCGAAAGGGTCAGCCGCCGGCGCGGAGGGCCAGTTCCATCTCGTCGCGCTGGGCTGCGAGATCGGGGCGGACGGGGCCAGGCGCTGCGATATGCGGTCCCTGCGCGAGGGTGATGCCGTCTTCGAACAGGGCCAGCAATTGCTGCTCGTCAATGATGCCGGTCGCGATCAGCTCGATGCCGAAGCGGCGGCCATAAGCGGCAATGTCGGCGGCGTGGAAATCGGTGAAATTGTCAGGCTGACGCAGGAAACGAGTGGCGTCGATGCGGATGGATTTGAAGCCGAGGCCCTGCATCTCGGCATAGTCGAAACGGAGGGAGGTGGCGGCGGCGAGGGACAGACCGACGCCCATTTTGCCGATCGCCGTGAGCGATGCCCGCTCCTTGGCGCTGAGGGTCCGGAGGTCCGCCTGCGGCAGCGCGAAAAGCAGCGAAGCGGCTATGGCGCGGTTGGCGTCGAGCGCGGCGAGGACGAGTTCGACCGATTTGGCGTTGGAGAGGGTAGCACGCGACAGCGGCACGTAGAGGGTGATGGGCGTCCCTGCGGTGCGGGAGCGTCGGGCGATGGTGACGGCTTCGTCGAGGCCGAGGGATTCCATGCGCTCAACGACGTCTTCCCCACCGTGGCGAGGCATGAAATCGGGGCGATCCGCGAACTCGCCGTCTTCAAGCACGATGCGCGGCACGAGGTCGTAGCCGTGCGCCTTGCGCTGCGGCAGGACGACGATGGGCTCGATGTGAAAGACGAGGCGGCTGTCGTCCACGGCCTGCCGCAGCAATTCGAGCGGAATGACCGGCTCGGGCATCATGTCCGGATCGGGCGGCGGCGGCGCCTTTTCGATGGGGATGTCGGTCATGCGCCGCTGCTCTTCGAGGTCGGCCACCGCTTCGGCGACCTGGCGGACCACCGTACCCAGGACCGCGAGGTCGGATTCGAGGGTTTCGAGCCTTGTGCCGGCGTTGAGATCGGTCAGCGCGTTGATACGCTGGCTGAGCGTCGAGCCCGCCTGCGCGTCAGTCGCCAGCAGGCGCGACAAATCCTCGATGCCTTTTTCCAGCCTGGCCTCGGCGCGGCGGCGCAGCGAGCGCTCGACCAGTATGACGGCCACCGCGCCGAAAGCGATGGCGGTTACGGCGGCCTCGATGGGCGTGAAGGTGAGGCCAAAATATGCAGCGGCGGCAACGCCTAGCGCCGAGAGCGTGATGAACAGATAGATCAAGCCCTGCACGGCCTACCCACTCCAGACTCGACGCTTCCTCCATCAAAGCACTAAAGCGCGTCGCGCGCTGCTCCAAACGCTTTATTTACCCTAAGCATCAACAATCGACTGATTAGTTGCGTGCTGAGACGAGGCCTATCCTGTCCACGATTGAAGCGATTGCCGACAGTGCCGGGGCGCCGGCGCGACTGCTGCTGATCGACAGCGAAGAATCCACGGCGCGTAACCTTGCCGAACCGCTGCAGGCACGACTGTTGGCGGCTTCGGCGCTGGTCGAAGCGCGTACGGGGCGACAGGCGCTGGAGGTGCTTCGAGCTTCTGAATTCGACATCGTCCTCGCCGATCTCGAGAGTCTCGCGGACCTGTCGCCGAAGACCGACGAAACGGTGGGTAAGATCGCGCGCTTCGCGCCTGGAGCGCTGCTGGTCGTGTTCCTCGACGCGGCGTCGGTCTCCACATCCATCGCGATCATGCGGGCCGGTGCACATGAATGCGTGGCCAAGCCTGTGTCCGGCGAGGCGCTGGCGCTCAAGATCGGCGCGCTGGCGCTGCGTCTCGGCCGCCCGCGGGCGCTGGGGGTCGAAGGCCCGGAAATGATCGCGCAGTCGCGGGCCGAAGGTCAGCCGGCGGTGGCGTCGGTCGAAATCCCCCCGATCCTGCCCATGTGGCGGCAGGAACAGAAGATCATCGAGGACGCCATCCGGACTTTCGCAGGAAATGTAGCGCTGGCCGCGGCCGCGCTCGAACTCAGCCCGTCCACCATCTACCGCAAGCGGCAGGCCTGGGCCGAGATGGGCCTGAAGAGCGCCTAGCGCCAGGTAAAGACGCGTGTCACCGAGTAGTTGAAGACGACGCTCATCAGCACACCGGCAATGCCCGCAAGCCAGAAGCTGCGGTCGAGCGTATAGATCCAGGTGCCCACTGAAACGCTGGCAATCGCGCCGATCGAGCAGACGGCGTAGAAGGTCAGCAGGCCGCCGAGGTAGCGCCAGCCGCGCAGCCTGCGGTTGGCGTAGGTCAGCTCGTTGTTGAGCATGAAGTTGAAGGTCATAGCGACGACCACGGCGATGGTCTGCGCCTTGGCAAAATCGCCCGGGTCGTTGACGTTTAGGACTCGGCCGGCAATGCCGAGGGCGGCCATGTTCACCAGAACGCCGAGGCCGCCGACGAAGGCAAACAGCAGGAAGGTGGGTGGCAGCAGGCCCCCCGTGAGCTTGCTCAGCACCAGGCCCAGGAACTGCACGACGACGATGGAGCTCATCTTGCTTTCGCCGGCGTTGCGGGGCCGGAAGGTGTAGGGAACCTCCCCGATCCGCAGCTCCTTGCCGCGCCGGCTTCGCGCCCGGCCAGCGGAAACAATGATGTCGAGCAGAATCTTGAAGCCTTCGTTTGAGAGCGACGGGGCGATTTCGTCGAACACATCCCGGCGCATGAGGAAGAAGCCGCTCATGGGATCGCTCAGCGCCTTGCCTGTGACAAGGCCGGCAAGCCCGGTGGCAATCCGGCTGCCGGTCTGGCGGGTCCTGGAGAATCCCTCCCCAGCGCTGCCGGTGCCGGCATAGCGCGTTCCGACGACGATGTGGTCGCCGGCCAAGGCCTTGTCGAGCATCAGCGGGAGAACGGTCTCGTCATGCTGGTGGTCGGCGTCGATGACGGCAAAATAGGGGGCGGCGCTCGCGGAAATGCCCTCGATGACGGCGGAGCTCAGTCCGCGCCGGCCGATCCGGTGGATGCAGCGAACGTTCTGGTGGCGGCGGGCCAGTTCCTTGACCAATTGCGCGGTGCCATCGGGGGAATTGTCGTCGACGACGATGAACTCGAACGGAATGTCGCCGAGCGCTTTCGTCACCTTGTCATAGAGCGGGACGACATTGTCGCGTTCGTTGAAGCTGGGAACGATGACCGCAAGTTGCGGTGCGGTCCAGATTTGGGGCACCACGACGGGTTGCGGGTCGCGTTCGATCGTCACTCTGTCATCCGGATGGTGGTTGGCCTGGCCAAGTATGGCGCGGGAACTTCAATCCGCAAGGCGACAATGGGTTCCTTCCCGCTTGACTCGCTTCGGAGCCGCTCCTATATCCCGGGCACGCTGTTGGCACTCTACACATTAGAGTGCTAACATGCTGATTTCCATAAGTTTCACAGGAGCAAACATGGCTTTCCGTCCCCTGCACGACCGTGTGGTCGTCCGGCGTGTCGACAGCGAGGAGAAAACCGCTGGCGGCATCATCATTCCCGATACCGCAAAGGAAAAGCCGTCCGAGGGCGTGATCGAGGCCGTTGGACCCGGCGCCCGTGACGAAAGCGGCAAGCTGGTTCCGATCGACCTCAAGGTCGGCGACCGTATCCTTTTCGGCAAGTGGTCCGGCACCGAGGTGAAGCTCGACGGCAAGGACCTGCTGATCATGAAAGAGACCGACATCATGGGCGTGATCACGGCCTAAGGCGCTTCGCCGAACCGTTTTCTCCCCGCAACTCAAGGAGCGCCCCAGATGGCAGCCAAAGACGTAAAGTTTTCTACCGATGCCCGCGACAAGATGGTTCGCGGCGTCAACATCCTCGCCAATGCGGTGAAGGTGACCCTCGGCCCCAAGGGCCGCAATGTGGTGATTGACAAGTCGTTCGGTTCGCCGCGCATCACCAAGGACGGCGTGACCGTCGCCAAGGAAGTCGAGCTCGAGGACAAGTTCGAGAATATGGGCGCCCAGATGGTGCGCGCTGTCGCTTCCAAGACCAATGACATCGCCGGTGACGGCACGACCACGGCCACGGTGCTCGCCCAGGCCATCGTCAATGAAGGCGTGAAGCTCGTTGCCGCCGGCATGAACCCGATGGATCTCAAGCGCGGCATCGACCTTGCCGTCAATGAAGTCGTCGACAATCTCGGCAAGGCCAAGAAGACGATTTCGTCGAACTCGGAAGTCGCCCAGGTCGGCACGATCTCGGCCAATGGCGAGACCTCCGTCGGCGAGATGATCGCCAACGCGATGCAGAAGGTCGGCAATGAGGGCGTGATCACGGTCGAAGAGGCCAAGACCGCAGAGACCGAGCTCGACGTCGTCGAGGGCATGCAGTTCGACCGCGGCTATCTCAGCCCCTACTTCGTCACCAATGCTGAGAAGATGACGGCCGTGCTCGAGGAGCCTCTGATCCTGCTCCACGAGAAGAAGCTCTCAAACCTGCAGTCGATGCTGCCGCTGCTCGAAGCAGTGGTGCAGAGCCAGCGTCCGCTGCTGATCATTGCCGAGGACGTCGAGGGCGAGGCCCTGCCAACGCTCGTCGTCAACCGCCTGCGCGGCGGCCTCAAGGTTGCGGCCGTCAAGGCTCCGGGCTTCGGCGATCGCCGCAAGGCAATGCTCGAGGACATCGCGATCCTCACGGGCGGCCAGGTGATCTCTGAAGATCTCGGCATCAAGCTCGAAAATGTCGGCCTCGATATGCTCGGCACCGCCAAGCGCGTCGAGATCGCGAAGGAGACAACGACCATCGTCGATGGTGCCGGCTCCAAGGAAGACATCCAGGGCCGCGTTGCGCAGATCCGCGCGCAGATCGAGGAGACCACCTCGGACTACGACAAGGAGAAGCTGCAGGAGCGTCTCGCCAAGCTGGCCGGCGGCGTTGCCGTGATCAAGGTCGGCGGCGCGACGGAAGTCGAGGTCAAGGAGAAGAAGGATCGCGTCGATGACGCGCTCAACGCGACCCGTGCGGCCGTGGAAGAGGGCATCGTGCCGGGCGGCGGCGTTGCGCTGCTGCGTGCGGCCTCGGCCCTCAAGGCCAAGGGCGCCAATGCGGACCAGCAGGCTGGCGTCAACCTCGTGAAGCGTGCGCTGCAGGAGCCCGTCCGCCAGATCGCCCAGAATGCGGGCGACGAAGGCTCGGTCGTGGTCGGCAAGATCCTCGAGAACTCCTCGATGAACTTCGGCTACAATGCGCAGACCGGCGAGTATGGCGACATGATCGCCCTCGGCATCGTGGACCCGGTGAAGGTGGTTCGTACCGCCCTGCAGGATGCGGCCTCGGTTGCCTCGCTGCTGATCACCACCGAAGCGATGATCGCCGAGATGCCCAAGGAGCCGGCTCCGGCAATGCCCGGCGGCGGCATGGGTGGCGGCATGGGCGGCATGGACTTCTAAGGTCCGCTTACAAAGCTCAGTCCGGACTTCCCAGTCACGGATGTGGATCGGGCATCGGTGGAAACACCGGTGCCCTTTTGTTTGCCGCAATGGCGCGCAAGCTTCGCGATGAAAGGAGAGACAGATGGGACTTCGTCTACTAGCGGCCGCTTTCGCCGCGTTGTCGGCCCCTGCCCTCGCGCAGGAAGCTGCGCCTTATCTCGACGACCGGTCGACGCCCGAGGCAGTGATCAGCTCGTTCTACAATGCGATCAGCCGGAACGAATATGCCCGGGCATGGTCGTATTATCAGGATGGCGAAGGCGTGCCGGCGTTCGATGCGTTCGTCGAGGGCTATGCCGACACGGCGTCAGTCAGCGTGAGCTTTGGCCAATCGGCGCAGGAGGGCGCGGCGGGTAGCACCTATTGGACGCTGCCGGTCAGTCTCGATGCGACCGGCACCAATGCGCGCATTCCTACTTCTCCGGGTGCTACACGCTCCGGCTCGCCAATCCCGCGATTCAGGCGGAGCCGCCGTTTCGTCCGCTGCACATTGTCGAGGGACATCTCAGGCGGGCCGCCGGGGCCGGACCCCGCTTTGCGCCCGCGACGTGCGACTAGGGAAAGAGCAGCAGCTTCAATGCGAGCGCGCCGGCGACTGCAATGACAATCGGGCGAATGATGCGCGCGCCGAAACGAATTCCGGCCATGGCCCCGAGATAGCCTCCGGCGAACTGGCCGACAGCCATGGCTGCCGCCGCGATCCAGAGGACATCGCCAGACGGAATGAAGACCGCGAGGGCTCCAAGGTTGGAAGTGAGGTTCAGAATCTTGGTGTGGCCGGCGGCGCGGGTGAGGCCCAGCCCAAACAGCACCACGAAGCCGACCGTGAGGAACGTGCCGGTGCCCGGCCCGAAGGCGCCATCGTAGAATCCGACCGTCGCACCGAGCACAGGGACGAGTGTGGGGAAGGCCAGCCGTGTGTGACGGCTCTCATCGGTCAGGCGCGGCGCGAAGAGGAAGTAGGCCGCCATCACAATCAGGGCGACCGGAACGGCGGTCTTGAGGATGGAGATGTCGATTTGCTTGACCAGCCAGGCGCCGAAGCATGCAGCGATGAAGGTAACAACGATCGACAGGACGAGGTCGCGGAAGGAAATGAAGCCTCCGCGCCAATAGGTCAGCGCAGCCATGCCGGTGCCGATCACCGACTGCACCTTGTTTGTGCCCAGCGCGGTGATGGGCGGAACGCCGGCGGCAAGCAAGGCGGGCAGCGCGATCAATCCGCCGCCGCCGCCAATGGCATCGACAAAGCCGGCAAGCGCGCCAACGCCCGCGAGGGCCAGCAGGACGAGAGGATCGAGCGTCACGAGCGGCGCACGAGATGATCGTCGCGCGGCACCTCAACCCTGTGTTCGTTGAGCGGAATGTCGATCATGGAGGCCATGAAGGCCGACATGGCGAGCTGCACGCCGGCCACGAGGGTCGTCAGCGCGATGATCATGGCGCGCATGGTGGAAGACAGAGGCAGCGGACCGAAGCCCCGCGCTGCCCATTCGGAGAAGCCCCAAATGAGGGCGGCGACACCGGCCAGGAACAGTGCGACGGCCACGAGCAGGACGCGCTCGAGGGTCAGCGATTCAAGGACCTGATCGAAGGTGCTCGAGGGCGGAATGAAGCCATAGCGGGACGCAAAGCGCCGGCCGATCAGTGCGAAGCTGACCGCCTGCAGGCCAACAAGGATGCACATGGCGGCCAGCAGGAACGTATGGAGATCGAGCACGATCGTCGGCGAAAGATTGACCGGACCCCAGAGGAGGAGCGTGCCGAGGAACAGGCCGACCGCAAGCAGGGCGAGACCGGGGTAGAGGAAGAGCCAGCGCGGTGAAAAGAGGAGCAGGAAGCGCAGATGGCGCCAGCCGTCGCGGAACGATCGCAGATGCGGCGGGCGGCTGCGGCCGTCCTTCTTCAGAGTGGTCGGCACCTCGGCGACCTTGAGGCCGGTCAGCGTCGCCTTGACCAGCATCTCGGAGGCGAACTCCATTCCGGTTGTGCGCAGATTGAGGCCGAGGATCGCCGCGCGCGAGAAGCCCCGCAGTCCGCAATGGAAATCGGACGCCCTGGTGCCGAAGAAGAGCCGGCCCGCGAAGCTCAGCACGGGATTGCCGATGTATTTGTGGTGCCAGGGCATAGCGCCCGGTGCGATGCCGCCCTTGAAGCGATTGCCCATGACGAGATCGTTGCCGGCACGCAAGGCAGCAACGAATACATCGAGATTGGCGAAATCGTAGCTGTCGTCCGCATCGCCCATGATGACGAAGCGGCCTCCTGCGGCTTCGATGCCGGCAGCGAGGGCGGCGCCATAGCCCTTGATCGGCACATTGACGACGCGGGCGCCATTGGCGCGCGCGATCTGCTGGCTGCCATCGGTCGAGCCGTTGTCCGCGATGAGGACTTCGCCCGCCACGCCGGAGCGCTCCAGATAGCTCCGGGCCTTGCCGATGCAGACGGCGAGCGTCTCCGCCTCGTTGAGGCAGGGCATGAGGATGGTGAGCTCGATGTCGTCGGCCAAGCGAATCGCCCGCGTTGCCCGCCGTTTATAGCAGTGTGCTGGTACCGGGCGCGATGCCGCCCATGATCGAGAGCAGCGCTTCGAGCTGGGCCTTCTTCATGGGCGACCAGTCGGCTGTTTTGGAAACGACCAGATTGGCCTCGCTCTTCATCACCAGCCCGTCCTCGAGGATGCGGAGCGAGTTGGCGCTCAGAGTCTCGCCCGAGGACGTGATGTCAACGATGAGATCGGCGGCGCCCGAAGCCGGGGCCGCTTCCGTGGCACCGGCGCTTTCAACGATGCGGTACTCGGCGATGCCCTGGGCCGCGAAGAAGCGGCGGGTGAGGTAGGTATATTTAGTGGCGATCCGCAGCCAGCGGCCGTGGCGTGCGCGGAAGTCGGACGCGACGTCGGCAAGATCACCCATATGCGTGACGTCGATCCACGCATCTGGCACGGCGACGACGACATCGGCCTGGCCGAAGCCGAGCGGCTTTACGAAGACGACGTTTTCGCCCCCATTCTCCGCCGCCTCATGTACGAGATCAGAGCCGGTGACGCCCATGTCGATGGTGCCCATCACCAGCTCGCGGGCGATCTCGGCGGCGGGATAGAAGCGGACCTGTACCTGCGGCTGGTTCTTGATAGTGCCGACATAGGAGCGCGCCCCTCCGGGGCGGGCGATCGGCAGCTTGGATTCGCCGAACACGGTGCGCGTCTGCTCTTCGAGGCGGCCCTTGGAAGGCACGGCGAGAACGATATTTTCGGAGCTCATCGCTTGGCAGCCTCCGCTTCGAGGCGGTCCGACCACAGGGCGCAGCCGGACGCGTTGACCTTGTATTGCGCGCCCAGCCGGTCGAACAGGCGGTCATACTCGCCGCCCGAGGCGAGGATCGTGCCGTCGGTTGTGGTCATCTCGAATACAATTCCAGTGTAATAGTCGAGCCGCGGAGAAAAGCTCGCGTCGAAGACCACTTCCGCCTTGGGCGACAGGGCGGCCAAGGCGGCTGCATGAGAGCGAACGGTCGCGAGCGGGGCTTCGAGATCGATGCGCGCTGCCTGGGCGAGCTTGCCAATTCTGTCCAGAGCCTTCTGCGCCGTGTCGGAGACGGCGAGATAGTCGGCAAGGAGCTGGATGCGGTCGGGCGGAATCGGCGATGCGTCGAGCGCCTGCTTTTCGAGATAGCGGTCGGCGATCTCTTCGGGCTGGCGCGAGCCGACGAGGCTGAGGCCGGCCGAGAGCATATTGTCGGTGACGATCTCGATGATGGTCTCGCGTCCGTCGGGCGCGGTGCCGCTCATGCGGGTATCGGGATTGACGAGGCGCTCCATCAGCCGGCTCAACGCGGCGGGGTGGCCGAAGCGGTGGCGGATGCGGGCCTGCCATTGCGGCGAAATCTGCATGGCCGCGAGGAAGGATTCGAACAGGCCTACGCCGCCGAGGCGAATGCGTGGATCGGACAGGTCGTAGATCGCCAGCGCCCAGCGCGCGAAGGTCAGCACCTGGTCGAGCGCGGCGGACGGATCGGGCTGGCCAAGCAGTTCGAGGCCCGCCTGCTCGAACTCGACGGGGTAGCCATCCTCTTGCCGGAAGATCGGACCGAGATAGGTGTAGGCGCCCGGCGTGCCCACCATGCCTTCGTCGAGATAGGCCTTAGCGATGGGCAGGGTGAAATCGGGGCGGAGGCAGTATTCGATGCCGTTGTTGGAGGTCGTCAGCAGCAAGTTGCGTCCGAACTCCTCGCCGGCGAGATCGAGATAGGGGCCAGCGGGCAGCAGCAGCGCAGGCGTCACGCGCGTCACGGTCTTGGACTCGACCAAACGAATGAGCGCGGCGCGCCTCTCGCTGGGCGTCTTGATGGCCATCAGCGCCTGGCCCGCATGGCCGCGATGGACGGAATCTTGCTCAGCTCGGTCACGAGGTCGGCGCGAGGCGCTTCCCACTGGCCGGGTCTTGCGGCCTTGTATTCGGCATTGTCCTTGATTGCCCTGGCCTGCTCGGCGCCGGCGACGAGATCCTTGATCGTGACCTTGCCTTCGGCGCGCTCGTTGGAGCCGACGATTATTGCGGCCGCGGCGTTGCGGCGATCGGCATATTTCATCTGCGCATTCATGCCGGATGGCCCGAGATACATCTCTGCGCGGATGCCGGCGTTGCGGAGCTCGCTGGTCATCTTCTGGTAATCGGCGATGGCGGCGGGGTCGCGGTCGAGGACAAGGACGACGACTGGACCGGCAGTTTCTCCGGCATCGAGATTGCCGGTGAGCTTCAGCGCGGTGGCGAGACGGGAGACGCCGATGGAGAAACCGGTCGCAGGGACGGGTTCGGCGCGGAAACGCGAGACGAGGCCATCATAGCGCCCTCCCCCGCCGACCGCGCCATAGACGACCTGCTCACCCTTCTCGTTGGTAACGGGGAAGGTCAGTTCGATCTCGAAGACGGGGCCGGTGTAGTATTCGAGGCCGCGAACGACGGAAGGGTCGACGCGGATGCGATCAGCACCATAGCCGGCGGCCGCGAACATGCCGCGCATCATCTCGAGTTCCTGCATGCCCGGATTGTCGGCAGGCGGGTGGCCCGCAATGAAGTCGAGCACCAGCCGCCGCTGATTCTCGCCGAGGCCTGCACCCTTGGTGAAATCGCCGCTTTCATCCTTGCGGCCTTTGCCCAGCAGGAGATCGACGCCTTGCGCGCCGAACTTGTCCAACTTGTCGATGGCGCGAAGCACGGTGAGCTTCTGGTCTGCCTTGACGCCTGCTGCATCCAGCACCCCATCCAGCACCTTGCGGTTGTTCACCTTCACCGCATACTTCCCGGCCAACCCGAGCGCATCCATCGTGTCGGCCATCATCATGCACATCTCGGCATCTGCTTCCGGACCGGCGGCGCCGACGGTGTCGGCGTCGAACTGCATGAACTGGCGGAAGCGGCCGGGACCGGGCTTCTCGTTGCGGAAGACCCAGCCAGCGCGATAGCTGCGATAGGGCTTGGGCAGCCTGTCGTAGTTCTCGGCGAAATGGCGGGCGAGCGGCGCGGTGAGATCGTAGCGGAGGCTCATCCACTGCTCGTCGTCGTCCTGCAGCGAGAACACGCCGGCATTGGGCCGGTCGGTATCGGGCAGGAACTTGCCGAGGGTCTCGGTGTATTCGAGGAAAGGCGTTTCGAGCGCGTCGAAGCCGTAGCGCTCATAGACGCCGCGGATCGTCGCCATCATGCGGTCTGTGGCAGCGATATCGGCGGCCGAACGGTCTTCGAAACCGCGCGGCAGGCGGGCCGCGATCAGGGATTTCGGTTCGGCCATGAAGAGGAGTCCCAAAGTTGCGCCGTTCCTAATGGAAATGGCGTTTCGAGACAAGGAATTGACGATTTTACCGATCGTGAGTTCCGCTGTGGCGAACGCGCCACAAACGCGGGAGCTGCGTCAGGCCACCGCACGCAGCGCTTGCATCACAGTATCGGCTCGATTATCTGGCCATCGTTCGCAACGCCAACCACGAAGGAGTCGCCCATGGTCAATCAGCTCTGTGCCCTCACCCGTGGCTTCGGCGCCGGCAGGATGACCCGAGCCTTCTGAGCTCACCGAGGCCTCGGCCTCATCGTCACCGGCCCTTTCTGAGCCACAACAGCAACGCCAAAACGGCCCTGAGTCTCGTCCGCGATTCCATCGCGTCGAACCCAAAGCCTCCGTCACCAACTCTCAACCAGGGAGCCGGCGCTTTGTTGCGTCCGGCATTTGAAAAATGACTCACCTGCAGATCATTTCGAGCCTCGTTCCGTCCGTCTCGCGCCGCGAGAAGATCAGCATCATGCGGATGGTTTCAGCCTTCCTTTCGCAATGGCCCGAAAGGACGCGAGGCTCGCCTCCGGTTCCCAACTATCTCCGGCGCGATGTCGGGCTGATGCCCGAGGAACCACGCCGGACCTATTGGGACCACCAGTAATCGTCCGGTTCAGGCGGGCCGCTTCAGGGCGGCCCGTTCCTTTTCGCAGGGCTTGCGGCAGAAACAGCCATCGACGTGGTCGTTGACCAGGCCCATGGCCTGCATGAAGGCATAGACGGTGGTGGGCCCAACGAAGGAGAAGCCGCGCTTGCGAAGGTCCTTGCTCAGGGCCTTGCTTGCGTCGGTCTCGCTAGGAATTTGGCCGGCAACGACTTTCTTGCCGTCGTGCCTGGGTTCGAATCTCCAGATGTAGGCGGCGAGACTGCCGAATTCCTTCTGGATGGCCCACGCCTGCTTGGCATTGTTGATGGTCGAAGCGATCTTGCCCCGATGGCGGATGATGCCGGCGTCCTGAAGCAGACGCTGGATATCGTCCTCGCCCATGCGCGCCACTTTCGCGATGTCGAAGCCCCTGAAGGCTTTGCGGAAATTCTCGCGCTTGCGCAGGATGGTCAGCCAGCTCAGGCCCGACTGGAAACCCTCGAGGCAGAGCTTTTCGAACAGGCGGTTGTCGTCCGTGACGGGGCGGCCCCATTCGCGGTCGTGGTAGTCGAGATAGTCAGGGGCGGAATTGCCCCAGGCGCAGCGAACGGGCTCGGTCATGCGCTTAACGATAGCGAAACCATAAGTATCCGCAAAGACTTAACCATGCCGGTTCACGCGGGATTTGCTGCCGAAGGGCATGATCGGTCAACCCTAACGAAGCGTTCCGGATTTTCAATCATGCGCGGTTTCTTGCGGCCATTCTTGCTTACTCTTGTTGCAATCTCGAGCCTTGCTCCGGCGGCCCATGCGGCGGGACTCTACCCTCCCCCTGCGGGAATGACGGTGAGCACCAGCCGGGCCGACAACAATGGCCTGCTGCTCCACCGCAAGGTGGTACGGCTCGATCCGAAGTTCATGCGGCAGGTGGTGCCGTTCCGGTCGGACGAGCCGGTGGGCACCGTTATCGTCATGACGGAACAGAAGTTTTTGTACCTCATCCTCGGTGACGGAAAGGCCATGCGCTATGGCATCGGCACGGCCAAGGACGGTTTCGAGTGGAGCGGTACCCACAAGATCACCCGCAAGGCCGAGTGGCCAGGCTGGACGCCGCCGGCGGAGATGAAGCTCCGGCGGCCGGACCTCCCGGACTATATGCCCGGAGGCATCCGCAATCCGCTTGGGGCGCGGGCGCTCTATATCGGCAACACGCTCTACCGCATCCACGGGACGACCGAACCCTGGACGATCGGAACCGACGTTTCCTCCGGTTGCATCCGGCTGATCAATGACGACGTGATCGACCTTTACGACCGGGTGAAAATTGGCGCCAAGGTCATTGTTCTTTAGTTAGGAATTTCCGGCAGACTGCTGGCGGGTATTGGCCACCGGACTGCCGAAAAATGCGTCGCCTTTTCAACGAATTCCAGCGCTTCGGGCGGGACGAGCGCGGTGCGTTCGCCGTGCTGTTCGGCATCATGGCGATCGTCCTCATCGCAACCTCAGGCGCAGTGGTCGATTTCACCTCGCTCGAACAGGCCCGTACGCGCAGCCAGACGGCGCTCGACGCCGCCGCCCTGGCCCTGCAGCCGCAGATCTACACACTGCCCGCCGCGAGCCGTGACGCCACTCTCAAAGGCTATGCCCAGACCATCCTCAACGAGCGCCTCGACGACACGACCATCACGGCGACGGTGACCACCGTAACGTCGAACACGGTCGACGGCACGTTGAAGCTCAATGCCACGGTGACCAAGGGGACGGCCTTTGTCAGCCTGATCGGGATTCCCAACATCACCGCCCAGCTGGTTTCCGAGGCGACGCGCCGGCAACTCGACCTCGAGGTCGCGATGGTCCTCGACAACTCGATCTCGATGGATCAGTCGAGCCGCATGACCAATCTCAAGAAGGCCGCCCGTTGCGCGACCAACATCCTGCTCAACTCAATCTCGAGCTGCACCGACGCTGCCCTAACCGCCGCCGACGCCTTGGCGCCGACCGTTCCCAACACCAAGATCGGGATCGTGCCCTTCACCGAATTCGTCAATGTGGGCAGTGGCAACAAGACCGCGGCCTGGATGCTGCAGAACGGCAATAGCGACACGTCGCGGGACAATTTCGACGACGACGACAACGAGGCTACGACCTATACCGGCAGCCAGAACCGGTTCTCGCTCTACACACAGATGGGCATCACCTGGAGCGGCTGCGTGGAGGCACGAAACCACACGCTCGGTTCCGATGGAATCCATTACTACGACACGTCGGATCTGCCTGCAGATTCGCTTGTATCCGACAGCATGTTCGTTCCCATCTTCGTGCCGGACGCTCCCGACAGTTCGCCGGGCGTCTATGCCAACAATTACATGAGCGACCGCCCTTCGGTGTGTACGAACAAGGACCAGGGCAGCTGGATCAAGACTTCGAGCAAGACCAACTGCACGGCGAACGGCAACAACAATGCCGGCAACTACAATTCCTGCGGTTCGACGCCGACGGTCACCTACTCTCAGAAGAACCAGAACGGTGGCAACGTCACGCCGGCCGCCACCACTGAACCGGCGACCATCAATGGCCAACCCGCGGTTTGCACAGACGGCTACACAAGCACCAGGACCCAAAACAGTCCCGCACGCTACACCAACACTTGGACGCATAGCTGCTCGTACACGTTCTCACAGCGGGAACTGCAGGAGCGGCTTTGCAAGTACAACACGACGACCAACCAGATCGGAAGCAGCAGCAACTTCCAGGCGGGCCCCAATGGTGACTGCGGCGTGGCGCTCCTGCCATTGACTGCAACCAAGAGCTCAATCGTCAGCAAGATCACGGCCATGGGCCCGGATGGCGGCACCAACATCCATCAGGGCGTGATGTGGGGCTATCATATGCTCTCGCCCACCGCGCCACTGACGGAAGCGAAGGTGTTTGCGGGATCGACGTCCAAGGTAATGATCGTGATGACCGACGGTGAGAACACCGCCGGTAGCCAAAACCCGGCAACCGACAACATTGCGAGCTGGCAGGGTGCTGAATGGTACCTGGCCTATGGCCTGCCCTACAACAATTCGGGCCGAATCTCCGGCGCCACGCGCGCGGCCATCCAGACGGTAATGGACACGAGGACCACGGACACGTGCACCAATGCCAAGGCCCAGGACATCGTGATCTATACGATCGGCCTCAGCCCGCCGAATCAATCGACGCGCGACATGCTCACGGCCTGCGCGACGGACGCTGCCCACGCCTACTTCCCGGCATCGGCGACCGACCTCGTCGCGACGTTCCAGACGATCGCAAGCCAGCTCGCCGACCTGCGTCTCGCCAAATAATCCCATTTTCGAGCGTCGAGACTTGTCGCCTGTACGACTGAGCCACATGGCGGGATGACACCGCCTGCGCCGGCAGATATCACCGGTCCAATTGTCAGCCATGGATGTTGCGATGGGATGGGACGCACTCGGATCGTGGGGCGACGACGCCACGCGCATCGAGCGGCTGGCCGGCGGCACGTCCAACGATGTGTGGAGCGTGAGCGTACGCGGCCGGACCGCGGTCGGCCGTCTCGGATTGCGGAGCGATGCCGACCTCGCATGGGAGGCCGAACTCCTCCAACATCTCGACCGCAACGGACTGACCGTGCCGGTACCCATCCCGACGGAAGATGGCCGGCTGTTCGCCAACGGCCTCATGGTAATGACCTATGTGGACGGAGGACCGCCTGAAACGGAGGCCGACTGGCGCCGCGTCGCGGACACGCTACGTCAGTTGCACAGTCTCACGCGGGGCCGGGCACAGCGCCCGGGCTGGCGATCCTCAACCGATCTCCTACGTGCAGAGAAGGGAACACGGATCGACCTTGCCGCGATGCCGACCGAGGCCGTCGCACGATGCCGGGCCGCGTGGTCTCGCCTCGTCGGACGTCCGACCTGTGTCGTCCATGGCAACCCCAATAATCCAGGCAATGTCCGCGTGAATGCGGACCACGTGGCCCTGATCGACTGGGATGAGGCCCATGTGGACGCTGCGGAACTCGATCTCGTGCTGCCCTACAACGCCGCCGGTCTCGAAGGCGAGAGGTATGACCTCGCCGCGCAGGCATCGGCCGCGTGGGAGGCCGCTATCTGCTGGAAGGATGACTACGCTCTCAGGCGACTTGCCGAAGTCCGGGCGGTCTGACTGTCGGCTCTGACGTCAGGCGAGAGGGGCGCAGCGCATTTCGAGACCGCGCAACCGTGTCGACTCCGAAACGCTCAGCACAGTAAATTGCGATCCCATGTAAGTTACGAGACAGCCTCTCGAGACGCGTTCCAAGTAGCCGATGTGGAATATGTAGCGCTTGTTGCTGAAGCCGGGCTCTACTTCGTCGGCGACGGCGTCGGCAAGAACCATTTCCCAGACACTGACGCGATCGCCGAGAGGAATGGTGTGCCATTCCACCTCGCGCTTGCCCCGGACACTGACCGGTGCCTGTATTCGCACAAATTTTCCGACGTCTTTGGACATGCCAAAGGACCCCGTGACGCTTTCTACAGGGTGCCTAAGCTTAATTGACTAAGTCCTAATAAGAGTCCCGAGGGTAGTAATACTTACCTGCAAGCCAAGTTTAGTTCATTTCACTTGCGGACAAAGTTGGCTTACCGTTGAAGCTCGGGAAGATCGCGATATGCCACGAGACATTCGGCGTTCGCCAGCGCGGTGTCATTGGCGATGGGCTGGTTGTGAATTGTGTCCCTTACCGCAGCCTCGGAAATCTTGCCTGAGCGGGTCCTTGGAATATCGGGAACGGCGATGATCCGGGCAGGGACATGCCTGGGCGTCGCCCCGGCCCTGATCTTCGCGCGAATTGTTGCTTCAAGATCCGAACTCAATACCTGCCCATCACGCAGCCTCACAAAGAGGACGATGCGCTGGTCACCTTCCCAATCCTGCCCAACGGCGACGGATTCGAGGATTTCGGGAATGGCTTCGACCTGCCGGTAAATCTCCGCCGTGCCGATACGCACGCCGCCAGGGTTGAGTGTGGTGTCGGAGCGGCCGAGGATGACGAAGCCACGGGACAAATGTTCTTCGACCAGATCGCCATGGGCCCAATAGCCGGGGAAACGCTGGAAATAGGCGCGGTCATAAGCGGCGCCGTCGGGATCATTCCAAAAGCTCACAGGCATGGACAGATGCGCATTCCGGCACACGAGCTCGCCCGGAATCTGCTCGACGGGCACGCCGCCCGGCGAAAGCGCCGCGACGTCCATTCCCAGCAATGCGCCCTGCAACTCACCGCGGCGGACCGGCCAGACCGGGATGCCGCCGAGAAAGCAGGCACAGATGTCGGTGCCGCCCGAAATGGACGCAAGATGGATGTCGGCTTTCCAGTCGTTATAGACGTGATCGAAGCTCTGGGGCAGCAGTGGCGAACCCGTCGACAGAATAAGCTTCAGGCTCTCTAAGGGATATCTCTCGCGTGGAACGAGGCCAGCCTTGTTGCAGGCATCGAGGAACTTGGCGGAGGTGCCGAAGGCCGTGATGCGCTCGGCCTCGATGAGGGCAGGCATGCGGTCCAGATCGGGGAAGGCCGGATTGCCGTCATAGGTGACGATGGTCAGGCCGGAGGCGAGCCCGGTCAGCAGCCAGTTCCACATCATCCAGCCACAGGTCGTGTAATAGAACAGCGTATCACCCGGCGACAGGTCGCAATGGAGCACGTGTTCCTTGCGGTGCTGCAGCAACAGGCCGCCGGCGCTATGGACGATGCATTTGGGTTTTCCAGTCGTCCCCGAGGAGAAGAGGATCACCAGGGGCGTTTCGAACGGGAGCCGTTCGAAGACGATGGGTGCCGGGCCGTAGGGTGCGAGCCAGTCATCCCAAGAGATGGACGGGCGGGAATAGGTGCGATTGCTGGATCCGACAAGGATGATGCGTCCCACTGAGGCGGACGCGGCCACGGCTTCGACGCTCTGCGCCGTGTCGATGAGCTTGCCGTTGTAGCGATAGGACGGCACAGCGATGAGCAGCTTTGGGTCGAGCTGGTTGAGACGGTCCGCAGCACCCGCCGGCCCGAAGTCCGGCGAACACGACGCCCAGATGCTCCCGATGGCGGCTGACGCCAGATAGAGCACCGCTGCTTCAAGATCGTTGGTGACGATGGCCGCAATCCTGTCGCCGCGATCCACGCCTTCAGCACGCAATGCTTGCACCGCGCGCGAAACCAAGTCCGCCAATTCGTGACCCGTAACGGCGCGGCGTGTGCCGTCCTCCCGATGAGAGATGATGGCCAGCCGATCACCGATGCCGTGCAGCAGGTTCTCGGCGTAGTTCAGTTGCGCATCGGGGAAAAATCGGGTCTGCCGCAGTGTCGCGCCGGCCGCGTAGGCCCGCTCGCCCTTGTCGCCCACGATGCCAAGAAAATCCCAGAGCCGGCTGTGAAACGCCTCGGGCTCGGCAATAGACCATGAGTGAAGCGCTTCATAGTCGGTCGGAGCATGGCTGGTGAGACGTGCAAACTTTGCCAGATGGCAGGCTGCGACGCGCTGAGCATCGGGCTGCCAGACGACCTCACCGATACGGCCCTCAGACATTTTCGACTGCCATGGCGATGCCCATGCCACCGCCGATACACAGCGTCGCGACACCGCGCCGCACGGCGCGGCGGCGCATCTCGTGGAGGAGCGTTACGAGAATGCGTGCCCCGGATGCGCCGATCGGGTGGCCGAGCGCCACTGCACCGCCGTTGACATTGACGCGGTCGACGTCGAGTCCGAGATCGGCAATGACGGCAAGCGACTGCGCGGCGAAAGCCTCATTGACCTCCCACAGGTCGACTTCGCTCAGCGCCCAGCCGGCGCGGTCAATCGCCTTGCGGCTTGCGGGGATGGGACCGAGGCCCATCAGCCGTGGGTCGACGCCGGCATGGGCCCATGCGGCTATACGTGCAAGCGGAGGGAGATTGCGGCGTCGGGCTTCGGCCTCGCTCATCAACACGAGCGCGGCGGCGCCATCGTTGATGCCGGAGGAATTGCCGGCCGTGACGGTGCCGTCTTTGTCGAAGGCGGGCTTCAGCCTGGCAAGGGCTTCAGGCGAAGTGTCGGGGCGGATGTGCTCGTCGGTGGTCGCGGCGATCGTGCCGGCACGCGTCACGATCTCGACCGGCACGATCTCCGGTTCGAAGCGACCATCGCGCTGAGCGCCCGCGGCGCGAAGATGCGAGACAACCGCGAACTCGTCCTGCGCGGTGCGGGTGAGTTGATAGTGGCTGGCGATATTCTCGGCCGTATTACCCATAGGGTAGCCGTAGAAGGCATCGGACAGGCCATCGGTCAGCACGGTGTCACGTAGAGTCACGTCGCCAAGCTTTTTGCTGGCACGGAGGGACGCGACATGCGGAGCGTTCGTCATGCTTTCCTGTCCGCCCGCGACCACGACGGCGGCGGAGCCGGTCTCGATCTGCTGGGCGGCGAGCGCCACAGCGCGGAGTCCCGAGCCGCAGACCTGATTGACCAGCGCAGCGGGGGCCGAGTCGGCGATGCCAGCCTTGCGGGCTGCCTGGCGCGCGGGATTCATCCCCTGCCCGGAAGTCAGCACCTGGCCGAAGATGGTCTCGTCGATCTCAGTGCCGTCGAGGCGGGCATCGGCGAGGGCCGCACGGATGGCGACGGCGCCGAGGTCGTGCGCGGGCTGGGAAGCCAGCGTGCCGGACAGCGAGCCGATAGGTGTGCGGCGGGCCGCGACGATCACGACGCCGGTCATCGATCCGCACCGAAGCAAGAGAGCCAGCCGAGACCCTCGGCCGTCGCCGTGCGCGGCTTATATTCGGCGCCGATCCAGCCGGCATAGCCGGCCGCGACCATGGCCGGCAGGAGGCGGTCGTAAGCGACTTCGCCGGTATCGGGCTCGGCGCGCTCGGGGACGCTCGCGATCTGCACGTGGCCGATATGGGCGAGATGAGCGGTAAAGCGGCTGAGCAGGTCACCGCCTTCGATCTGCGTGTGGTAGCAGTCGAACATAAGCTTGAGGCAGGGGATCCGGGCGGCCTCGATGATGGTGATTGCCTGTTCGAGGGTGCGAAGGAAATAGCCGGGCGCGTCCCGGTGGTTGAGCGGTTCTATCAGAATGGCGATGTCACGGTCGCCGATGCGGCTGGCGGCGTAGCGGAGATTGTCGAGGAAGGTGGCCCGGGCGTTTTCGCCTTCGGCTTTGCCGGCCATGATATGGACGGCATTGCCACCGGCGGCGGCGGCGTAGTCGATGGCCTGGTCGATGAATGCGCGGGCTTCGGCCTCGCGGCCGGGAACGGCCGAGAGTCCGAAATCTCCGCGGGCACGGTCACCGACTCCGGTGTTGATGCCGAGGAGGGGCAGGCCTGCATCCACCAAGGCGGCACGGAGGTCCGAGGCCGGCGTGTCGTAAGGCCAGTGAGCCTCGATGGCGGTGAAGCCCGCTTTGCCAGCCACGCGGACTGCGTCGAGGAGGCTGTGTTCCCTAAAGAGGAAGCCTAGATTGGCGGAGAACTTCACGCGTTCCTCGGAAGCAATGGCCGGCGGCTTCTTGTAGACTGTAGGGTGTGATCCGGGCACGCCGGTTTTGCCTATTTCGCAGTTCGGAACTAGCTCAGTCCCACTCGACCGCAAAGTTGCGCACGAGATCGGCGATCTGTGCGTCGTCGAGAAGATGGGGATGATGGCCATGGGTGAGGAGCGCGAGCCGGGCAGTCTCTTCGAGTTCCTCGATAGCGTAGATCGCCGCTTCCAGATCCTTGCCCGCGACGACAGGACCGTGATTGGCAAGGACGACTGCGGAACGCTTGCCGGCGAGGCTACGCACGGCGTCGCCCATCGCGGGGTCGCCGGGCCGGAAATAGGGAAGCAGCTTCACCTTGCCGAGCCGCATGATCGAATAGGCGGTGAGCGGCGGCAGCATGGAGTCGTGGTCGGTGTCGGGGAGCATCGACAGCGCGACTGAGTGGGTCGAGTGAAGGTGAACGACCGCGCCCGCCCTGTCGCCGCGCGTTTCGTAAAAGGCGGAATGAAGGGCCATCTCCTTGGTCGGCGCGTCGCCATCGAGAAGGCGCCCTTCCGTGTCGAAGCGGCTGAGCCGGGCCGGATCGAGCGTGCCGAGAGAGGCACCGGTGGGTGTTACCAGCAGGCCGCCATCTTCCAGGCGAACGGAGATATTTCCGGAGGCGCCGGCCGTGAGGCCGCGATCGAAAAGCGATTTGGCGAATCGGCAGATGTCGTCGCGCTGGCGGGTGTCGGCGGTCATGAAGCTCCAAGCTGCGCGGCGGCGCGAGCGAAGAAATCGGTGGCGCCGAAATTACCCGACTTAAGCGCCAAAGCCAGCTTGCCGCCATTGGCCTTAATGGCAGGCACGCCCGGATCGATCTCAGGGCCAATCTCGAGCGTGTCGACCTCGAGACCTTCTACCACTGCACCCGACGTCTCGCCGCCGGCGACGACGATCCGGCCGATACCGTCAGCGACCAGTCGGCGTGCGGTTTCGGCCATCAGGGATTCCATGCGAAATGCGAGAGCATCGCGGCCGTATTTTTTCTGCGCGGCGGCCACCACATCAGGGTTGGCGGAGGAATAGACCAACGGCAATTCATCTCGGGAGTCGCGAATGAAGCCGGCTGCGATCTCCGGAGTCATCTCGCCGGTCATGACGGCATCGGCGGTGACCTCCAGCCCCTGATGCGCGGCCAGGTGATGGGCAACCTGGCCACGGGTTGCAATCGAGCAGGAACCGGACAGGATCGCGGCACGACCGGCTACGCCGGTCCATCTTGGCCGTCGTGACGACAATACCCCACGTTCGCGGAACAGGGCCGGCAGGCCCAGTGCTATCCCGGAGCCGCCGGTCAACAGAGGCTGGTCGAAAGCGGCGGCGGCGATCTCGACAAGGTCCTCGTCGCGGATCACGTCGGTTACGATGAAGCGCGCATTCGTCTCGGAAAGCGCCCTGCGGATCGCGTCGCGTCCAAGCCCGACGGTTGCCGCGCCGACATGCCCGACAGTCGAGCGCGACTGCCGCGCCAGCCAGCGGCGCAGATCTGGATCGCTCATCGGCGTGAGCGGATGCTTCTCCATGCCACTCTCGTTGAGCAGTTTGTCGCCGACAAAAAGGTGCCCTTGGTAGATCGAGCGGCGAAGCGACGGATATGCCGGGCAAATGATGACGCGTTCGGCGCCAAGGGCATCGGCGAGTGCGTCAGCGACCGGACCGATATTGCCTTTGGGCGTTGAGTCGAAGGTCGAGCAGTATTTGAAGAGGAACCTCTTAGCGCCCTGAGCACGCAACCAGTCGAGTGCCGCGAGTGACTGAGCGACGGCGTCGGCGGCAGCAATCGTCCGTGATTTGAGTGCTACGATTCCCGCTTCGACAGAGGAATCGGCGGGGTGCCGGGGCACGCCGCTGTATTGCACCGTGTGCATGCCGCCCTTGGCGAGCACGTTGCCCAAATCGGAGGAACCGGTGAAATCGTCGCCAATGCAGCCGAGAAGTATGGCCAGTCTCCCGGAAGGGTAATCAGCCCGACTTCTGCCAACTCAACAGCGTGCCGCCGGTCTTCACTTCCCGCTCACCCGAGGTCGCGGGGAGCGGATATTCCGACTCGTTTATCACGAAGCCCTTCTTGCTGGCAAAGTCGATCCGGGGCGGACAGAAGATGTCGTAAAGCGAAGATTCGGGGCCATCCGGGCCGATGTCGCGGCTGGTGTGGATGGCCCGTGCCGGAATGATGATGATCGACGGCGTCGCCATCTCGGAATGATCGTCGGGCCACCAGTTCTTGATGTCCGAACCCCAATTGTGGCGCGTGTGATGGATCCAGGTGCCATTGAGGGTCAGCGAGGCTTGCTCGAAATCGTCGTGCCAGTGAGGGCTGAGCGCCGTCGTGTCGCGGCGGGTCGTGTAGTGGGCGAAGATGTTGACCAGCATGTTGGTCGACCGGAAAACCCGCGGCTGGATGCGCTCGCCCTTGGGGTCGAAATAATCCGCGAGCCTGTAGTGACGGATGCGGAACCCGTCATAGGGTTCGGGCCAGAGGTCTGGCGGTGCCAGTTCAGGAGCGCCGTCGGCATAAGTCGCATTATTCGGCGCCAGCGTGATCAAATCCGTCGATGCTTTCGAGACAATGCGGGCGATCAATCCCTTGGTCTTGACTGTGATGCGGTTGGAGCCGGGTGGAAGGATCGTCAGGGAATCAGAGGCCGCTTCGATCTTTTCGCCATTCGCCTCAACGGTGGCGCTAACACCATCGGGCGGGAGGATCAGCATCGATTCCTCGGGCTCATTGCTCCGCTCCAGGACGGCGCCGGGTTCGACTCCGGAAACGCAAACCGCGAAATTGCCGCCGCGGGTGATCCAGGTGCGGTAATGCGGACCCGTCTGTTGCGGCTGGGTGTCGTGAAATACGACTTTCGTCGCAGGACGCATCGTCAAATTGGTCACTGGGGCGGCTCCTAGACCGGTCGGTGAAGTGGGACAAGCGACCGGAACTTGCCTGCTCCGGACGACGCCACAGCAGACGCCGCAGCGGCGTTTTCGACCCGGCACCATGCCGATGCCATGCAAAGTCAGGCCTATTTCAAGGCGCGAAATAGGCTCCGCGGCGACCTCCACGGGAAACGAGTCACGCTAGAGTCGAGCCCTGCCCGGCTCGCTTCGCGTCCACTGGCAGATCGGCCAAACTCGGCGTAGATTGGCCTAAAAGGGCAAATGTGAACGTTAAAGTTCCCGCGCCTGAGGGCGCGCCCGTGTCTGGGAGGACAGAATGGTGATGCTTCTCGACGAAGCGGTACCCACGACCTCGTTCAAAGGGGTGCAATTTCCGGGTGTATCGGCCCCGGATCATTGCCGGACCAATTCGCGGCGCGGGCTGACTGACGACACGCGGCGGTCCTATCCGCCGGTCGAAGCCGTAGTGCGCGCGTTCGACGTACTGCGCGCGGTCAACCGGCTGCGGATCGCCTCGGTCAATGGCATTTACGAAGAGACAGGCATGCCGAAATCGACCATCGTGCGGATGCTCGAAACGCTGATGGCCGAGGGCTATGTCGCGCGCGACAATATGTGCGGCGGCTATCGCGTCACCGGCAAGGTGAGCGACCTCAACTCGGGATATGACGGCATCTCGCGCATCATCGAGGTGGCGCGGCCATTTGCCATCGACCTCACGCTCAAGATCAAGTGGCCGATTGCGCTGGGTACGATCGACGACAACCAGGTGGTCATCGACTTCTGGACGGGCACAATCAGTCCGTGGACGCACACGAATACGATCTTGGGAGTGCGGCCCGATTTGCGGAAATCGGCCATGGGTCGCGCCTATCTCGCCTACAGCACGCCGGAGGAGCTCGACGCGCATATGGCGCGGTTCCGTGCCGACCCTACGCAGGAATTCAATGAAGCGGATGAGCGGCGCCTGAGGCTGCTGCTCAGCCAGGTTCGCGTCGACGGCTATGCGCCACGCGACCCCCGCACCAAGCCCTATCGTACAAGCACGTTTGCGATGCCGATCCGCGAGGGGAACCGCGCGCGCGCCGTCATCAGCATCAGCTTCTTCAAGACGGCGATCACGGCCGGCGAAGTTGCGGAACGCATCATTGCACCGCTGCGCGAGACCGCGCTCAAGGTGGAGGCGGCATTGGCGGCACTCAGCGGTACGAGACCGCCTGCGGCTGAGTTCCACGATCATGTGGAGATGGCATTCTAGCCCTCAACGCTGTGGCCTTCGAAATGAAAGGAGCGCCCACTGCGGGCGCTCTTTTGTCTTGATGGCGAGCGGCGACTATTTGTCGTCGAGGTTCGGGTTGGTCGTCGGCGTGCCGCCTTCGAACCAGGTGTCGAACTTGCGGTAGCTGAGCTGCCAGCCTTCGACCGGGTCGAGCGTCAGATGGTCCGTCATGTAGGCGATCTGGATCGGCGGATGGGTAGGCAGGACGGGCTTGCCGTCCGCGCCATAGAGCATCAGGAACCAGTGGCACGTCGCCTTGCCCGGAGCGGTGAGGGTTGCCTCGAAATTGTGGACGGAGTGGACGACCGTGCGCGCACCGCGATCCTCGCGCCATTTGTAGAAAGCACGAATCTTCTCGCGTCCATGATAGGACGCCGCAGGTCCCTCGAAGATGCCGTCAGGTGCGAAATAGTTGGGCGCGTTATGGCCCCAGTTGCAGTCCACATCGTGCCAATAGTCGACGACGAGAGCATGGAGCTCATGCGTGAGGGCAATTCTGTCCGCGGCGATCTTCATGGGCAGCAATCCTGATTGATGTCCCATTCCGACTAGCCCAGCCGAAACGAAGGGGCGACTGAAACCACCTTGCCGCGTGAGGCTATTTCATTGGCGGAAACAGCGGTGAAGCGGCTCAGATCGGTGGGGCAAACTCCTTGAGCGCGGCGATCGCGGCCGTCCGCAGGAACCCGTGATCGCTCGACACCATAAAGGCGTTGGCCCCGAGCTCGCGCATCAGTGTCGCGTCCTTGCGGTCGGGACACAGCATGATCATCGGCATGCCGGCGGCACGTGCGGCGGCCATGATCGGCGCCACCACCTTGTGCGTTTCGGGCGAGGTCATGGACGGTGCGCCGAGGGCGGCGGTAAGGTCGCCGCGGCCGATGAAGATGGCGTCGATGCCTTCGACGCGCACAATATTGTCGATCTCATCGAGGGCCTTCACGTCCTCGATCATGGCAATGCAACTGATTTCGGAGTCCTGCCGGTTCATGTGCTCAGCGAAGGACAGGCCGCCGAACTCGCCGGCACGGGTGGTGTTGGCAAAGCCGCGATGGCCGCCGCGATAGCGGCAGGCAGCGGCAATGGCCCTCGCCTTCTCGACTGTATCCACATGGGGGACGAGCACGCCGGACGCGCCGCAATCGAGCACGGACAGGATGTTTGCGCCGGATGGGTCCCCTACCCGCACGATGCCGGCGATGTTGGAGGCCCGTGCAGCGAGGATCATCACATCGAGGGCGTCGCGGCCAAGCGGGGCGTGCTCTTGATCGAAGACGACGAAGTCGAAACCAAGCAGGCCAAGCATTTCGGTGGCATGGCTGGTGGGCGTCTTGACGAAAGTTCCGAGCAGGTGTTCGCGCGCCTTGAGGCGGCGGCGGAAATCGCGGGCGGAAGGGCGGTTTTGCGGCATAGAGGTCTCGCTTGCGGATCGTGCCGACCCTAGGGCCGAGCCGGCGTTGGGACGGCGTGGATATCGGCCTATTTCTACTGCCGAAATCGTAGTGTCAGTGGCTTGGCATTTTGCGACCCTCCGGGCAGAGCGAAGCGCCAGAGGAGACCGCAGATGGCTGCCAAGGCCCAGAAGATCATCATCAGCTGCGCCATCACCGGCGCCGTCCACACGCCGACGATGTCCGACTATTTGCCGTACAAACCGGCGGATATTGCCGAGCAGGCCGTCGGCGCTGCCGAAGCGGGTGCGGCGATCCTCCATCTGCATGCGCGCAATCCCGAGACCGGCGAACCAACGGGCGACCCCGCGATCTTCCGCCAGTTCCTGTCGGTCATTAAGGAGCGCTGCAACGCCATCGTCAACATTACGACCGGCGGCGGCCTCACGATGACAGTGGACCAGCGGCTGGTGGCGCCCCTATCGCTCCGGCCCGAGATGTGCTCGCTCAACATGGGCTCGATGAATTTCGGCATCTTCGGCGCAGCGGACCGGTTCAAGACCTGGAAGTTCGACTGGGAGGAGCCCTATCTGCGGCGGACGGACGATCATATCTTCCGCAACACGTTCCGCGATGTGTCGCGCATCATCGACCAGCTTGGCGTGCAGCATGGCGTGCGGTTCGAGCACGAGTGCTATGATGTGGGGCATCTCTACAATCTGGCGCATTTCGTCGACAAAGGCGTGGTGAAGCCGCCCTTCTTCGTCCAGATGATCTTCGGCATATTGGGTGGCATCGGCCCCGAGATGCGGAACCTCATGTTCATGAAAGAAGCGGCCGACCGGCTGTTCGGCGATGACTATTACTGGTCGGTCCTCGCGGCGGGGCGGCATCAGATCCCCTATGCGACACAGGCGGCGATGCTGGGCGGCAATGTGCGGGTGGGGCTCGAGGACAGCCTCTATATCGGACGTGGCAAGCTGGCGAAAAGCAACGCCGAGCAGGTCGCTAAGATACGACGGCTAGTCGAGGAACTCGGCTTCGAGATTGCCACGCCCGACGAAGCACGGCAGATGCTCGCGCTCAAGGGACCGGACAACGTCGGCTTCTAACCGGCATGCGCGTTTCGCGGCCCGAAAACTCCAATGAAGGTGCGCTTGCCGCCCTCGCGCGGATGCTAAAGCATTGCGAGGCGAGGAGAATAGCGTGACGACCGAACCGACTTACGAAGTCTATGCGATCCGGTATGGAGCGCGGAACGATCGTACACGCGCCGACTCCTACCTCCAGGAAAAGAACCCGACCGCCCCCGACTCGATCGAGTATTTCTTCTGGGTCATCCGGAATGCCGACCGGATGTATGTCGTCGATACCGGCTTCGATGCCGTCACGGCGAAGCTGTTCAACCGCAAGCCTTTCGACGATCCCGCCACACTGCTCAGCCAATTCGGCATCGACGCCGCAAGCGTTGAGCAGTTGATCGTCACGCATATGCATTTCGACCATGTCGGGGCGTTGTCGTCTTTCCCGAAGGCGAAGTTCCATCTGCAGGCAGCGGATTTGGCTTATGCAACGAGCCCGCTGATGAAGTATGACTTCCTGCGCTGGCCCTATATCCGAGAGCATGTCGTGCAGATGGTGGGCTACGCGCATTCGGGGCGCGTAGTATTCCATGACGGCGATTCGGAAATTGCTCCCGGACTGACGGTGCATCGCATCGACGGACATGCGCGCGGACTGCAGGCGGTGCGGGTCAACACGAAGCGCGGCCACGTACTGCTGGCGTCCGACGCCGCGGCCTATGCCGAGCAGTTCCTCGACTATCGCGTGTCGCCGGCGGTGGTCGATGTCACCGCGATGCTCGAGGGGTACGACCGGTTGCGGGAACTCGCCGACAGCGAGGATCACATCATTACCGGACACGATCCGCTGACCACCGAACTCTATCCTCGGGTCGAGGGGATCAATGCGACGGTGTTGCGCCTGCATGAGCCGCCGGCGCGGACCATCCGGGATGCCGTCAAAGCGTGTTGGGCCTGACGATGGCCGCCCCCGCCCCGGTCAACCGTCCGCCAGCCAATGCCGTTACGAATCTGCCGGTCGATCACGAGTGGCTGGCGCGCGCGGTGGTGGAAGAGGCAATCGATCCCGATCTGCCGATCGTCGACAGCCATCATCACCTGGGCGAAGGTCCAGGTGGGCGCTATCTCGTCCCCGATCTGATGCGTGACATCCGCGACGGCCACAACATCGTTGCGACTGTCAATGTCGAGGGCAATCATTTCTTCCGCACGCATGGGCCGGATGAATTGCGCGGTGCGGGCGAGACCGAGATCATCGTCAGCATGACGGATTGCCGCGACGTGGACACTATCCGAGTTTGCGCCGGCATTGTAGGCTATGCCGATCTGTTCCAGGGAGCGAAGGTCGATGAGCTCCTCGAGTTACACGAACAACTCGGGCGTGGGCGCTTCGTCGGCGTTCGGCAGCTTACTATCTGGGACGAGTCCGAGGCAGTGCGCATGTATCAGTGGCCGCCGAAGCGGCCGCTGTCGGCGGGCATGATGAGTGACGCGAAGTTCCGCGAAGGCTACGCCAAGCTGGGGCCGCGAAACCTGACGTTCGATATGACCGCGTTCCATACGCAGCTCGATGAATGCTACGACCTCGCTAAGGCGTTCCCTGATACAAGCATCATCATCGACCATCTCGGATGCCTGTTACGCGTCGGGCCCTACGCAGGGCGCGATGAGGAGATCTTCGCGCAATGGAAGGCCGGGCTCGCGAAGCTTGCGACCCTCAACAATGTCACGGTCAAGGCGGGTGGACTCGGGATGCGCATGTGCGGCTTCGATTTCCGCTCGCGGCCGGCACCGCCGAGTTCCGTCGAACTCGCCACGCTGTGGCGGCCATTCATCGAAACTACCATCGATCTGTTCGGCCCAGAGCGCACCATGTTCGAGAGCAATTTTCCGGTCGACAAGGGCTATTTCAGTTACCGCACCTGCTGGAACGCGCTGAAGCGTGTGACTTCAGGCGCCAGCGACAGCGAGAAATCGGCGCTTTTCGCGGGCACCGCGATCAAGATCTATGGCCTCGCGCTGTAGCGCTCAGCCGAAATAGAAGCGGAGCGCGGTGCGGTCGATCTGGAGACGCATGGCCGCATCCGGGACGATCTCGTAATAGTCCGCCAGCACCTGGTCGTAGGTCAGTTTGCCCTCGAAGCCCGCGAACGGCCAATCGCTGCCCCAGAGACAACGATCCCCGCCGCCGACGCGAAGGAGTTGCGCGGCGTATTCATTGCCCGCTTCCACCGAGGTCGCACGGAAGCGTCCGGAGACTTTCGCCCAAGTGTTGCCGCGCTCGACGGCGGCGAGGATTGCCTTGAAGCCGGGATGGTTCGCACCTTGGGGCGCAACGATGTGCCCCAGATGATCGATGACCAGCCGGGCGCCTGACGCTTCGACGGCGGCGATCGAGTCGGCATAGCGATCAGCGCGGTCGACGAGGTGGACGTGCCAGCCGAGCTCGGCGACCCGGCGGAAGAAGAGGCGGTACTCGCCAGTGTTGAGATCCGGGACCGTATCGCTGAGCGAGCGCATGAGACGAACGCCGACGAAGCCTTCTGCCTTCATCTGCTCCATGGTGTAGAGATCGGTACGCGGCGAAAGGGTCGCAGTAGCGCGTAGGCGGCGATGCGTCTTCAGCGCATGCCGGATGTAGTCGCGATACTCACCGTGAATACTGGCCGCCGCGACGACGCCGAAGATGACGTTATGCGCGTCGAGTGTGGCGATCAACGCGTCGGTCGGCGCGTCTGTCGGCGGCGCATGCCAGGCAGTGTCGGTCAGCGGATGGTCGCGCATCCACAGGTGGAAGTGCGCGTCGACGAGTGGACCCTGGAGCGTCATTGCGGTTTGTCGAGGAAGGAGTCGAGCTCGCGCATCAGGTCGATGCGGCCATGCTCAGGACGATCGAGCAGGATGTAGTGCGTGGTGTTCCTTGGCGCCCATACCTTGATCTCGGGCGCGTGGACGAGGTCGCGCTTGAGCGCCTCCACGTCATCGTCGCGGCACCAGGTGTCGTATTCTGGATTTATGACCATGACGCGGGCATAAACTTGGCTGGCGTGCACCAACTTGTTGCCAAGGCCCATGTAGAAGCTGTCCTCGAGCATGCCGTTGGGGCTGCGGTAAGAGGGCGGATCACGATCCATCGTGGTGGGATCGCCGTCAATGAGGGCCTGCTCGAATGCCTTGAGCATCGCGGGGTCGCGCCAGCTATCCTTGTCGGCGATGGGGATCTGGTTGTCCCAGCCCTTGCGGAGCATATCGACGCGGTTGAAATAGTAATTGCCGTACTTCTTCTGGTTGAAGTGGCCGGGATTCTCCGGATCGTCCCAGAATGAGCCGTGCCCGATTTCCGGGTGGTCGCCGGCGCCGCCATAGAGCGTATTGTAGAGAATGATGTTCTCGACCTTTTCGGGCCAGATCGCTGCATACATCAGCGCGAGGATGCCCCCAGTGCCCCAGCCGAAGATGCCGGCTGATTTGGCGCCGGTCTCGGCGAGCAGGGCGTTCATCGTGGCATCGACGTCGCGGGTGAGTATGATGGTGCGGGCGATCGGCTTACCCTCGGTGCGGGGCTCGTCCATCTCCCTGGGGCGATCGGATTTGCCGTAGCCGCGGGCATCGGGGATGTAAACGGTGTGGCCGAGGCGGGCGAGGTCTTCGCCAAACGAGCCGTTGGGCACCGGCAAGTCGAACTCACTAATGCCGGGTATGCGGGTGCCGTGCATCAGGATCATCGGCACCTTGCGCGGACCTTCATAGTCGGCGTCCATGATGCTGCGGACGGCGATATTGAAGTTGTCGACGGTCTTGACCTTGAAGTCCTTGCGGATGATGCGCGCCACTCGGGTGGTCCTGTCCAATATCTGTGATGGGCGCCAGAATAGCGCGATTGATGTGTTCGTTCCAAACTACGCGGCGTAGGCGTGGGCGTGTTTCGGGCGATGAAATAGGAGGCAAAAAGCGTGGCCGGCCTGATCCCTGCCGCCTATCGCGGGACAGCACAGGGTGGCACAAGATGCGGATAAGGAGCGCCAGATGCGTCAGAGTCTGGGTGAAGTTGCGATCGTCGGCACCGGCCTTGTCGGATGCGGCTGGTCGGTGGCCTATGCCCTCGGAGGCGCCAGCGTGCGGCTTTACGACCGCGAGCCGGGCGCGGCAGAAGCTGCATTTGCTCGGATCGGGACGATGCTCGCCGACATGCAGCGGGCCGGCCTTGCCGATCACACAGACGCCGCACTCAAGCGTGTCAGGGTTGCCCAGACGCTCGCCGATGCCCTCAACGGCGTCGACTATGTGCAGGAGAGCGTGTTCGAGCGCGTTGACGTCAAGGTAGAAGTGGCCAAGCAGATCGGCGCTCTGATAAGCGACGACACAGTCGTCGGAAGCTCAAGCTCAGGACTGCCCGCGTCGAGCTTCACCGAGAACGCTCCGAAGCGCGAGCGCTTCTTGATCGCCCACCCGGTCAATCCGCCGCATCTGGTGCCGGTCGTCGAACTGGTGCCAACGCCGTGGACCGATCCGCAGATCGTGCCGTGGCTGCGCGAGCGGCTGACGGAGATCGGCAAAGTGCCGGTGGAAGTCCGCCGGGAGATCGACGGCTTCATCCTCAACCGGCTGCAGGGCGCGCTGCTCAACGAGGCTTGGGGGCTTTACGAGGAAGGCTATGCGAGCGCAGCGGATATCGATGCTACGGTGTCGCAGGGCCTGGGGTTGCGCTGGTCTTTCATGGGCCCGTTCGAGACAATCGACCTCAACGCGCCGGGCGGCGTTGCCGACTATGCGTCACGGCTGGCGCCACTCTATCATCGCATCGCGGTGTCGCGGACCGAGCGCAAGGAATGGTCGCCCGAGCTGGTGGCCAAGATTGCCGCGGAGCGGCGGGCGGCGCTGCCGCTCGAAGACATACCGGCGCGCAGCCAGTGGCGCGACCGCAGGCTGATGCAGCTTGTGGCGCACCGGCGCGCGCAAGAGAAAAAGGACTGACGCCGCCGGCCTCGACCGTCGCGCGCAGCGCAGCAGGGAGGATATGATGCTCAAGAGCGGGGGCAAAGGCGCGCGGCTGGCAGGTTACGAAGCGTCAGCAGAAGCGGCAGTGCGGCAGCGCAAGGTTCCGGGCGCTGTCGCTATGGTCGCAGATGGTGGCGAGGTGCTGCATCAGTCAGCCTTCGGGCGGAGCAACAGGCCCGACGGACGCGAACACACGCTCGACGACGTCTTCATGCTCGCGTCGATGACTAAGATCGTAACCGCGGTTGCGGGCGCTCAGTTGCTCGAACGCGGGCTGTTCGCACTCGACCAGCCGGCCGAAGACATCCTGCCGGAAATCGCCAACCACCAAGTCATCACGGGGTTCGATGCGAACGACAGGCCACTTCTGCGCGCGGCCAAGAGCAAGCCGACGATACGGCAGCTGTTCACGCATACGTCTGGACACAGCTCGGATGTGTGGAATGCGAATACGCTCAAATTCGCCAAAGTGATGGGGCTGCCGCCGATCCCGAGCTGCAAGGTCGCGGCCTTCGACCTGCCGCTGGCCTTCGATCCCGGTACGGGCTGGGAGTACGGCGTTGCGACGGACTTTCTCGGCAAGATCATCGAGAAGCTCTCGGGCATGCGGCTCGAGCAGTATTTCAAGACGCAGATCTTCGATCGCGTGGGCATGGACTGGACGAGCTTCGTGATGGATGAGCGGCAGCTGGCGGAACTCGTGCCGGTGCGCGGCAAGAGCGAAACGGGCGAAATCACGGTGCTCGATTTCCAGATTTCGCAGACGCCGGAAATGTACATGGCCGGCGCCGGCCTTTACGGGACGGCCGGAGACTATCTCAAGTTTCTGCAGATGCTGCTCAACAAAGGCGAGGCCTCGCACGGGCGCGTGCTCAAGCCTGAGACTGTGGCGCTGATGTTCCAGAACCATATCGGGGACTTGTCGCTACCGGTCATGAAGACGGTGATACCGCCGGTGAGCGCCGATCTCGCGCTCGACAATCCGGTGGGCAGCAAGTGGAGCCTCTGCGCCCATACCAATCTCGCGGATATTCCCGGGCGCCGGAAGGCGGGCAGCCAGTTCTGGGGCGGTCTCGGCAGCAGCTATTACTGGGTCGATCCAACGAGCAACCTCGCCGGCCTCATCATGCTGTCCTATTTCCCGTTTGCGGACCGGGCCGGTCTTGATCTCTTCGAGACGCTGGAACGGGAGAGCTACTCGACTTTCGCAGACGCCTGAGCCTGCACCGGAGATTTCGCAGCGCCACTGCCCAACACGGCGGACAGCAGCACTTCCTCGGTTGCATCTCGGGCCTCGAACTCGCCCACCACGCGGCCCTCGCTGAACGTGAGGACGCGTGTCGAGAGCGCGAGGATTTCTGGCAGCTCCGAAGAGACAAGCAGGATCGACATGCCCTCGCCCGCGAGCCTTGCGATGAGGGCGTGGATTTCCGATTTGGCGCCAACGTCGACGCCGCGCGTCGGTTCGTCGAGAATGAGAAGCTGCGGCTTGAGCGCAAGCCATTTGGCGAGCGCGATCTTCTGCTGGTTGCCACCGCTCAGGGTATTGACGAGCGTGTCGCCGCTCACGGCACGGATGTCGAGCTTCTGCTTGAACTCGTCATAGGCGGACTTGTTACGGGCGCGGTCCGGCAGGCGCAGCAGGCCCGCCTTGCGCATCATGACCATGGTGAGATTGGCAAGACCGCTGAGGCCGAGCACTAGGCCCTTGCCCTTGCGGTCTTCGGGTACGAGGCCAATACCCAGGTCCACCGCGTCGCGGGCGGAGCGGATGCGGACCTCGCTGCCCTTCCAGAAGATGCGCCCGCCCGTGCGGCGGCGGACGCCGAAGACGGCTTCGGCAGTCTCGGTGCGCCCGGCGCCGATGAGGCCATAGAGGCCGAGCACTTCGCCGCTATGGATCGAGAAGCTCACGCCCTTGACGAAGCCCGAGGCCTCGATGCCTTCGACACGCAGCAGTTCGGGACCGCGCTCGCGGGGCGCAACCCGCACGGCGACGGCGATGTCGCGACCGATCATCAGCCGCGTGATTTCCTGTTCATTGGTTTCGGAGGCCCTGAGCGTGCCGCGCATGCTGCCGTCGCGCAGCACGGTGATGCGGTCCGCGAGTGCGAAGACCTCGGACATCTTGTGCGAGATATAGACGATGGCGACGCCCTGCGCCTTGAGGCGAACTATGGTCGCAAAGAGCGCATTGGCTTCGGAGAGAGTCAGCGAGGCGGTGGGCTCGTCGAAGATAACGACCGAGCTCTTGAACGCGGTGGCGCGCGCAATCTCGACCATCTGCTGATGCGCGAAGGTCAGGTTTCCGACCTTAGTGTTGGGATCGATCTTGCGGAAATCGTCACCGGCGGCCGCGAGCACTTCGCGCGAACGCCTGAGCATTTCGCGCCGCCTGACGAGGCCACCGGTTCGCTGCGGCAGGCTGCCGAGGAAAATATTCTCCGCCACCGACATCTCGGGAACGAGCGAGATCTCCTGATGGATGAGAAGGATCCCTTCCTGCCGCGCCTCGCGCGTGTTGCGATAGCGCGCCGGCGCGCCGCGGAACAGGATCTCGCCTTCGTCGGCCTGGTAATTGCCGGCAAGGATGCGCATGAGCGTGGATTTGCCCGCGCCATTCTCGCCGCAGAGGGCATGCACCTCGCCGGGACGAACGTCGAAATCCACGTTGCTCAGGGCAAGAACGCCCGGGAACGCCTTGGTGACGCCCCGGACGCTGAGAATGGGTGACGGCGCAGCCTGTGCTGCGCCGCCGGTGTGGATCGTGGTCAAGTCCATCAGAGGATCGAACGTTCCATTAAAGGGTGGGACGCGGATACTGATCGACGTTCTCCGGCGTAGCAACCGGAGTCGGCAGATAGTTGTAGCGCTCGACCGGAATGCCCGCCGCGACCTGGATCGCGATCTTGAACGAGAACTCGGCGTCGAGTTCGGGCAATTGCAGCACAGTCGCCGCATACTTGCCCTGCTTGACGAGGTCGTAGGTGGTCGCAACGCCGTTGGGATCGGAGAACTTGATATGACCGTCATCGAGCGTGCCAGCCTTCACGGCCGCCTCGACGGCGAGGTAGCCGCCAGTGCCGGTGTAGCCGTCCGACGAGATAACACCGTCGATCTGCTTGCCGAAACGGGTGATCATGTTCTCCATCAGGGACTGGCCCTTGTCGACGGACCAGTTCGAGTCCTGCGCGTCCAGCAGCTTGATGTCGGGGTACTTGGCCGCGACATCGAGGAAGGCCTGGTGCCGCTGGTCGGCGGGACCGAAACCGGTCGGTCCGCGCAGCGCGACGACATTGCCCTTGCCGCCCATGGCATCGATCAGCGCCTGGGCCGCCTGCGTACCCTGGAGCGTATCGTTGGGGCCGGCGTGGGCTGTGACGAAGTCCTTGCCGCTCGGGTCGATATCGGCGACGATGGTCACGACCGGAATACCGGCGTCGTGGGCCTGCTTGATTGCCGGCACGATACCGGCGGCATTGAGAGCCCAGACCACGATGGCGTCGGGCTTCTGCGCGATCAATTCGGGCATCTGCTGGCTTTGGCGACCCGGATCGTCCTCGGCGTCGACGATGCTCACTTCAATGCCGTACTCGTCGGCAATCTGCTTGAGCCGGTCGACATACTGCGTGACATAGAGGTTCCCGCCGCCGCCGCCACGAAACGAGAAGCCGATCTTGAGTTCATCGAGCGGCTTCTTGGGCGTGCCGCCGAGCCAGGACATATCCTGTGCCAGCACGGGGGTAACGGCAAGGACAGCCGCCATGGCGGCCATGCCTGCGAGTTTGAGTAGCTTCATTGACTTCCTCTCCCTAGTGACCGGATCGGTTTGAACCCGCGGCGAGAACCGGCCGTCCGCGCGTGGGCGTTGTTGTCCTACTCGGCAGTCTCCGGCTCGCCCGAGCGCAGCCTGTCCAGGATCAGCGCGACGATCAACGCCGATCCAAGAGCGATCAGGAACCAGCGGGCGTCGATCTTCATCAGGTTCATGCCGTTGCGCAGAACCGTCAGCGACAGCGCGGCCGCAATGGTGCCCGACACCGTCCCTGCGCCACCCAGCAGCCGCGTTCCACCTAGAACGACGGAGATAATGGCCCAGAGTTCGTAGTCCTTGGCGAGCGTCGCGGATCCCGCGCCCAGGCTCATCACAAGGAGAATGCCGCATACGCCGGCGGTGAAACCCGAGAATGCGAAGTTGATCAGGACGTGGCGCTCGACATTTATGCCGGCATCGAGCGCCGCCTGGCGGTGCCCGCCGATGGCAAAGGTGTTCACGCCCTGAACCGTGAAGCGAAGCATCGCTGCCGCCAACACGGCGATCACGAGGAAGATGATGACGCTGATGCTCACCCCGAAGACCTGAACGTAACCCAGCGTGGAGTATTCGAAAGTCTTGTCGAGGATGGTGCTGGAGCCGAAGACGATGAAGGCGAGTCCGTGCAGGGCCGTGCCCATTGCAAGGGTCACGATAATCGAGTTGAGACCCAGCTTCTCGACGATCAGCCCGTTGACGACGCCGAGCGCAGTAGCCACCGCCAGCGCGGCGATCATCGAGGGGACAATGCCGAGCTGCGCCTGAACCAGAACAGCAACCACCGTCGAGATGGCAGCGATGGCGCCCACGGACAGGTCGACATTGCCGGAGATCGCGAGGGGGGTGAGCCCCACGGCCAGCACGCCGATCAGCACCGTTTGCCCAAAGATAATATTGATGTTGTAGGGGTCGAGGAAGCTTGAGCTTTGCAGCGCGAAGAAGATGCACAGGGTCACCAGGAGCGGCCACGCCGCCGACCTGCTGGTGGCGCGCCAGACTCCGCGCCCGATGCGTCGCGGGTCGAACGCCGAAGCGTTGGCGCCCTGCACGGTGTCGCTCATGCCAACTGCCTCCGCTTGCGTGACACACTATCGAGCCACACCGCGAGAATGATGATTGAGCCACTGGCGAGCCACTGTGCCTCGATCGGCGCACCGATCAGGATGAGCGAGTTGGCGACGCAGGCGAGGACGATCACGCCGATGACGGTCTGAGCGACGCCTCCCACGCCGCCACCGAGGCTGGTGCCGCCAAGGAAGATCGCCGACAGTGCCGCAATCTCGAGCCCGCCGCCGCTGGTCGCCTGCGCCTGCATGGTGCGTGCAGAGAGGATCGTCGCCCCCAGCCAGCAGCAGGCGGCCGAGATAACGAAGCTAAGAAAGATGATGGCGCGTGCGTCGATCGACGAGTAGATACTCGCCTTCTCGTTACCCCCGACGGCGCGGATGGCGCGACCAAAATTGGTTTGTGCCATGACCCACGCGGCGAGCAGCGCCACGGCCGCGAACAGCAAAACCGGCACCGGGATACCCAGGACAAATCCGCGGCCGACAAAGCTAAGCCAAGACTCGTCGGGGTGCTCGGCAACCTGTTTGCCGTTGATGCCAATGACGTTGGCGACACCCTGAAGCCCCGCGAACATACCCAGGGTCGTCACCAGCGAACTGAGCCGCAGGTAGGCGATGAGGAAGCCGTTGACTGCGCCTACAGCGAGCGCCGTGAGGAGCGCTACCGCCACCGAGCCGGTCGGGCCGATGGCGTCGTGGAGCGTGATGGTGACGACGACGACGAGCGATGCTAGCGAGCCGATGGACACATCGAGCCGGCCGCACAGCACCACGAACGTCACGCCGATCGCCATGATACCGAGCGCCGAGTTCTGGCGCAGCATAAGAAGGATATTACCGACGCTGAGAATCTGCGGCGTGATGAGTGCCGTGCTGCACAGAAGGACGATCAGCAGCACGACCACCGGGAAGCGCCAGAACACTCGCAGGGCGCGATCGACCAGAGAGAGTTGGGTCGACGAGATCACCACCCCGTTCTGCGGATCACTCATGGACGGCCACATATCCGATAACGCGGCCGGGGTGCCGGGCGTTGCTTTGGTCGTCGGCGGCGATCTCAGAATCGGCACGCATTTGCGGCTTTCGCGCACTCCTGAAGTGCCAAAACCTATGGATTGGCCGGACTCTGCCGCAATCGGCATCGGCGCGAGTTTCGGACACTGGAAATTGGTGCAATGGGCACCCTGCCGGCGATACGTGGCCTTAATGATCCGGCGGCCGCGGGCGCAACTGCCGCCTGCCACACAACCCAATGGAGCCACTTGTGCCCGCCGCGGAAAGACGCCCTCCCGCACAACGCGATGCGTTCAAGCGCTTCCTGCCGATCGCCCCGCGATGGAACGAGCTGGACGCGCTGGGCCACGTGAACAATGCGGAAATCTACGGCTATTTCGATACGGCCATCGTCCAGTTCCTCTTCGAGGCTGGCGCGTTCGATGTTGGCGACGGCGCGTTCATCCCGATGCTTGCCGAGAGCGGGGCGAGGTTCCATTCAGAGGTGAAGTTCGAAGACGCGCTGAGCGTCGGCATGGCGATCGAGACGATAGGCAATTCGTCCGTCCGCTACCGTGTCGGCCTGTTTCGCGGCGAGGGCGCCGAGGCGGCGGCAGATGGCTTCTTCGTTCATGTCTTTGTCGACCGCAAGACACGCCGGCCGACACCCATCGAGTCGCGTCTGCGCGACGCCATGGAGAAACTGCAGTGACCGACCGCGAGCACAGCCGACGCCCGATACCGTCATTCGGCAACGCCTATGTGCCCCAGGCAGCGCCGCCGTTCCGCGGCAATTACTATCGCATGATCCCCGAGGCGCGTGCCTGGCAAGGTCCGTTCACGGAAGAAATCATCGACCCGGACCTGCCGATTGTCGATGCCCATCATCATCTCCAGGAGGACGCGAAGGGCCGCTACCTCCTGCACGAATCGGTGGCGGACATGGCGACCGGCCACAACTTCATTGCGACCGTGCATGTGCAGGCGAAATCGATGCTTCGGGCTGAAGGCCCGGCGCATTTGAAGGACGTCGGCGAGACGGAATTTGCGCGCGGCATGGCAGCGATGGCGGCGACGGGTCTCTATGGCGGCGCGCGAGTTTGCGAGGGCATCGTCGGATGCGTCGATTTCCGACTGGAACCGAAGCTGGTAGCGGAGGCCCTCGAGGCGCATATCGAGGCCGCAGGCGGACGCTTTCGCGGCATCCGGCAGATTGCCCCGCATGTCGATGGTGAACTGGCCAAGTCAATGCCGCTCAACGTGGCCGAGGGCCTGCTTCGCGACGCGGCGTTCCAGCGCGGATTTGCCGAACTGGCCCAGCGCAATCTCAGCTTCGACGCTTGGCTGTTTCACCCGCAGCTCGGTGACGTGGCCGAGTTGGCGGACGCGTTTCCCGACACGACCATCATTCTCAACCATCTGGGCGGGCGGCTCGGGATCGGGCCCTTCGCCACGCGGTTCGAGGACGAGTTCAGCAATTGGCGCGCTGGACTGGCGGACCTGGCGAAGCGGCCCAACATCTTCGTCAAGATCGGTGGCCTCGGCATGCTGTATGGCGGCTTCGACTTCCACACCCGGGCCGAAGCTCCGACATCTGAACTGCTGGAGAGGGCCTGGGGGCCGTTCATTCGGCTCGGCATCGACATTTTCGGTCCGGACCGGGCGATGATGGAGAGCAACTTTCCCATCGACAACCAGTCCGCGGCGTTCCCGGTGACCTGGAACACGCTCAAGCGGGCGACGTCGGAATACAGTGTCGAGGAGCGGGCGCAACTCTTTCATCGTACGGCGCAGAAGGCCTACAGACTCCGCGAGACAATCGAGGGGGTACCCAAGCTGTGAAGCTTTTCTGGTCGTCGCGGTCACCCTTTGTGCGCAAGGTGATGATTGCAGCACACGAACTAGGAATTGCCGACGACATCGAGACGGTCAGAGTGGTTGTCGATGCGGCCAATCCGAATGCCGACGTCATGCGGTTCAACCCGCTGGGCCGAATCCCGACGCTTATTGTTCCAGACGGCATGGTGCTTCAGGACTCGGCGGTGATCGTGGAATATCTCGACACGACATTCGGCGGCTCGCTCATTCCGGCGAGCGGTGCTGCCCGGTGGCGCGCACTGAGCCTGCAGTCTCTTGCCGACGGCATGATGGAAGCCGATCTGCGCTGGATGGAGGAGCGACGACGACCCGAGCCCGAACGGCGACCCGGTCATGTCGCCGGCATGCGGGCGAAGATCGACGCTACCCTCAGTCAATTCGAGAAGACAGCGCCAGCAGAGATTCACGTTGGGGCGATTGCACTCGCAAGTGCCCTCGCCCATCTGGATTTTCGCTTTCCAGACCAGCCCTGGCGAGACGGGCGGCCGACTCTTACCTCGTGGTTCGAGGTCTTTTCGGCACGGCCTTCGATGCAGGCCACCGCTTTTGTCGATCAATACTGAGGACAATCCCATGCTTTCGCCCGCGCTTATCAAGACCGACAACGGACAGGTGGAGGTCTATGCCGACGGCGTGGGACCGCTAATTGTGCTCCTGCCTTCGCTCGGGCGTGGCGCTGCCGATTTCTTCGAGCTCGGTCCACAATTAATCGGACTGGGCTACCGCGTCGCCGCGCCGGAACCGCGCGGCATCGGCCAGAGCATCGGGCCTAGCGAAGGCATCAGTTTCCACGATTTCGCAGCAGACGTGGCTGCCGTGATCCGGGCTGAAGGTGGGCGCGCGGTGATTGCCGGGCATGCTTTCGGACAGAAGGTCGGGCGCACGGTGGCGATGGATTATCCTGACCTCGTGCGCTGCGTGATCATGCTGGCGGGTGCGGGACGGGCGATCATTCCGCCCGAGGTCCGCGCGGCCATCATGAAGTCGGGCGACCTCGGTGCGACGGACGCCGAACGCGTGGACGCACTCAAGCTCGCCTTCTTCGCTCCGGGCAACGATCCGGTTGCCGCCGGGTGGCTCAAGGGTTGGTATCCCGAAGTGAAGAAGATCCAGCTGGCCGCCGAGAGCCGGACCAAAGACGACGAGTTCATCCCGGCGGGACGCGCGCCAATCCTCGATGTGCAGGCGGAGTTCGACACGGTCGTGCCGCCCTCGGCGCGACAAGACCTCAAGAACGAACTGGGTGAGCGGGTGACCATCCATGTCGTCAAGAACGCCGGCCACGCGCTGATCCCCGAGCAGCGCGAAGCTGTTGCGGCGGCGATGGACGCTTACATCAAGAAGTTGCCGGCTTAGGCGAGGCCGAGGATCTGCCGCGCTTCGGTGGGTGTTGCGAACTCCATTCCGAACTCGCCGAGGATGCGCTTGACCTTCTCGACCTGCGCCGCGTTCGACTTGAACGGCACGTGGCCGACATCGAAGAGGTTGTCTTCCTGGCCCACCCGAATGTGCGTGCCCATCAACGCGCCCTGCACGGCGGCCTTGATGTTGCCGGTCCCGGTGCCGTGGGTGAAGAGCTCGACATCCTTGCCGAAGAGCCGCTCCGACGTGCGCTTCAGATAAAGCAGATGGTCGATCTCGGAGGGGATGCCGCCGAGAATGCCGGTCAGGAACTGCAGGATGATCGGCCGCTTGATGTTGGGCTTGCGGTTGAGATGGTGCTCGAGGATATAGAGGTGGCCGACGTCGTACGCCTCGAACTCCATCGCGATGTCCATATCGACCAGCATGTCGATCATGCGCGCGATCTTGGCGAAGTTGTTATTCGTGACGATCTCGTAGGCCTTTTCGCTGAAGGCCTGCTGTTCCCATTCGAGCTTGAAATCCTCGGCCTTCATGCCCTGGTTGATGCCCTTGCGGAACAGGCCGTAGTTCATCGACCCGACAATGACGGTGGCAACGTCGGGGCGCTCGGTGACTACGGCTTCGAGGCGCTTCTCGGCAGTGGGGCCGAGTGAGGCCGAGAAGTTGATGATGACGTCGGAGTTCTTGCGGATGACCGGCGTGAACTCGTGCCAGATGGCAGGCTCATTGGTCGGCGTCCCGTCGGCATTGCGAGCGTGGAGATGGACGATGGCGGCCCCCGCCCGTGCTGCGTCGATCGATTGCTGCGCGATGTCGGCAGGCGATATCGGCAGATAGGGCGACATGGACGGCGTAAGCGATGCCCCGGTGATCGCCGCGGTGATGATTGTCTTCTTGGTCATGGTCGGTCCTTGTTACGGTCCGGGCTCGCCGGGAGGTACAGGTTCGAAAGCGTAGCCGTCGCCCTGTTTGCGGACATAGCCGGTGTGGGGCGCAGGGAAATGGCAGGGCATCACCAGCGCGCCGCTCGCCGCAGCCTCGGTCAGCAAATTGGCGCGCGTTGTGATCGCGGCATCGGGGATGATGCAGAAGGCGGTGTTCCAGGCCGGATTGAGGATTTGAACAGGATGGTGGAAAACATCGGCGGAGAAGACGCCGGTGTCGCCTTTCGACTTGATCCAATAGTTGAGCATTCCGGGCGTGTGGCCAAACGCTTCGACCGGGCGCAAGCCGCCGGGCAGTTCGGTGCGCGTATCGATGAAATCGGCGAGTCCCGCTTCCACTATCGGCATCAGGCTGTCGTCGAACGATGTATCCGATGTCTTGCCGCTGTCGCGCAGCCCTTTGAAATAGTCGAAATCCGACTTCGGAATGAGGTAGCGGGCTTGAGGGAATGTGGGAACCCAGCGTTCGCCGTCGAGCGTGGTGTTCCAGCCGACGTGATCGGAATGAAGATGCGTCATCAGCACATGGCTGACTGCGTCGGGCGACGCCCCGGCTGCATCCAGCCATTGCGGCACCAGCGTATTGAGCATGTGCATGCGCGCGGCCGGCCTCACTTTGCGGTTGCCGACGCCGGAATCGATCAGAATCGTCTCGCTGCCGGTCCTGAGAATCCAGATTTGGATAGCGATGGTGAGTCGACCGATGGAGGGGTACCAGGCTCCCGGCGGAAGGTCCGTGGCCTGCCGATCGAGAACCGTTCTGTCGAAAGCGGGAAATGTCAGTTCGGGGATATGGGTCGGGCCCATATATTCGACCACGCTCGTGACGCGCAGATCGCCGATGGACCAGGAGTGTATCATCAGGGTCAGATACGCTCGATGCGCGGTGGGGCCAGCCCGCACCGGCTTGCATTTTCGCCGTGCGGAATGGCCCGGCAATGGCTGTGAAGGCCATCCCTATCGCTGAAATTTCAGGGGGTTAGATGGTACCGCCTCCCCGGTTCGAACGGGGGACCCCTAGATCCACAATCTAGTGCTCTAACCAGCTGAGCTAAGGCGGCCCAAAACGCGGCGGACCATATGTCGGGCCATCGGCGCTGACAAGCGCCGATATGGGCGCTTGCGCGGACGGTGCAAGGCCCTGTGGGGCTTAACCATTTGCGCGGTTGCCGACTCTGGGAGACGCCCGAAATCTGGACCGATTCCGCTCCTGCCTATATTTAGGACAAGATTAAGTTCCGAGTGCGGCTTGTACCATTCTGGGACAGGCTGGGGGTCGAAAACCGCGTGGACGTTGCATGGATTACATCGCCGACCGCGCGCCGCATCCTCATGCATTGGGCCGATCCGAGGCCGGCCTGGCTCTGGTCGCATGACGGAACAACGCTGATCTGGCGCAACCCGACCGCGCGCTACTTCCATGGCCGCATCAAGAAATCCGGACTCAAGCTCGCGCCGGAAGCAATCCCCATCAAGGGACAGATCTCGCGCCTGATCCGGCTCGGCGCCGAGGGCCGCTCGAGCCTTTCACGCATCCAGTTCCTTGCCGGCGACAAGCCGATCTCGACCACTTGCTCCTGCACCCCATTGCGTCTCGATGACGGCGAGATGGCGATGTTGCTGGCTGGTGTGGATCCCATCGATCCCGAATTGCTCGATGCGCCGCAGGATTTCCCGACCGATCGCATGGCCGAAACGCTGTTTCCGGCGGGCTCGGACTATCTGCTGATCGATGACGGGCGCATCCGCGGCGGTTCGGCGCGCGCACTCAGCCATTATGCGCATGATGTCGAGGAGCATGGGCTAACCGACCTTCCCGAAGGTGGCGACGGGGAGATGGAGCTCAATGGCGATCGTGTGCACGTCACGCGCCTCAGGGGGAGTCCGCAGGACGCGACACTCTTGGTCTTCACGCCCCCGAGCCCGGCAATCCTCACGATCCGCGCGGACGAGGGCGAAGATGAAAGCGAGGAGAAGCCTGTCGAGCCACCCACGCCCGAACCGGAGCCTCTCTTGCCTTTGGGTCTTGAACCTATCGAGACGCCCCCCGCAGCGGCCGAGCCGCAAGGCGACGAGTGGGTCCAGCCTGCGCCGGCTGCGGAACCTGAACACTCGCTGACGTCGCTGTTCGACCGGCTGGCGGACGATGCCGGGCTCTACACGACGCTGACCGTGGCGGACGAGACATTCCACGTACCTCCAGCGCCGGACGCATCGGGCGCCGAATCGGAGAACGCGCGAGACGCACGCGAACCGAGCCCGCTTCCCACCGAGACGACGACGCCGGAAGGTGCGCAAGAAGAGCCGGACATGATCGCCGAGATCATCTCCTATGCGGACGACCCGGAAGAGGCGCTGGAAGAGGACTTCGAGGATGAACAGCCGATCGCAACGCAATGGCAGATTACCGGGCGTGGATTCACACCCCTCTCCGAGACACTGCCGGCCGAAGTCCCCGAGATTGCAACCGTAGATGCGGCGCCGGACAATGAAACGGCGGAACGTGTCTCGCGCTACAATTTCGAGGAGTTGGGCCGCATTCTGACCGACCGGGTCGCGGGCGAGCCGGCGACAGAAATCGAACCGCCGATCGCGCCGCCAGCGCGACCGACGGTGCGAAGCGCCGGTGTTGTCAGTCTTAATGCCGAGACGCTCGTTCTAAATCGGCTGCCGATCGGCATCCTCTTGTTCCGCGACCAGCAGGTGCTGTTCGCCAATCGCGCTTTGGTTGAAATCGTCGGATATGAGAGCGTGGAGTCACTGAGAGCTGCCGGCATCGGGGCAATCTTTCCAAGCGACCCGGACGCCAAGGCGGGGCCCATCACTCATCTCAAGCGGCGCGATGAAAGCCTGCTGCCGGTCAATGCGCGGCTGCAGTCGGTGACCTGGCAGGGTCGACCGGCGCTGATGCTCTCGGCTTCGGTGGCCGAACCGCAGTTGGGACACGAAATCGCCGTTCGCGCTTTTGCCGAAATCGCTGCCGATGCGCGCGAGGAGGGCTTCATCGCAGCCGACCGTAACGGGATCATCACAGACATTTCGGGTCATGGCCGCGTGTTGCTCGGCACGCCCGAGAGCGATCTCGAGGGCAAGCCCTTGAGCACCATCCTTGCGCCGGGCGAGATCGACGATTTGCGTCGATTCCTCGAACGCCCTGCCCGCTTTGCCGAGACCGCGCGACCAAGCCTTGTTGCGGACTGCACTATCGAGGGCGTCGAAGTCGCGCTGTTCGCCGAGGGGCAGGCGGGAATTGTCAGTGGCTATTTCGGATTCCTCAGGCGACGGGCGATCGCCCAAGCGCTCGCGCCCAGCGACGAACTCGAGCCTTCGATGCTTGGTCGCCTCAGCCGAGGCATCCGCCGTCCGCTCAACACGATCATCGGGTTCGCCGATCTGATCCGCTCGGCCGCCTTTGGCGCGATCGAAAACGAGCGCTATGTGGAATATGCGCGCGACATCAAAACAGCAGGCAATGAAATCGCCGTGCTGGTCGACGAGCTCGACGATTTCGCACGGCTCAAGGATGGCCGCTACGCGCCTCGTCCCTCCGATGTCGATCTCGGCGGCCTGCTCGAATCCTGCATGGCGCGCGTGAAGGGTCAGGCGAGCGCTGCGCGCGTCCTGATCCGAAGCGCTATCTCCGAGCGCCTGCCCCGCATTCGGGCCGACAGGGCGTCATTGGGCCAGGCGGTCCTCAACCTCATGGCCAGTGCAATCGACCAGACGCCGCCGGGCGGCTCCGTGGTCCTCTCCGCGCAGTGGCAGGATGATGGTGGAATCGCGGTCCATGTCCGTGACAGCGCCGAACATATCGTCGACATGGGAGAACGCTTCGTCGTGTTCCGCGATGGGCATGGAAAGGATGGCGAAGAATTGACGCCGGTGCGCTCGAGCGTGGGCTTGGCGCTGACGCGGTCGCTGCTCGCAGTGAATGCGTGCTCCCTGTCGGTCGATCCAACGGTGGGCGTGGGAACCTTGTTCTCGCTGGTCATTCCGGCGGAGCTGGTCGTCCAGGGCTGATCGATTGTCGCAGCTCTCCTTAAGCGACGGGGTACCTATGCCGCTGATTTCGCAAAGGTTTCGCGCAGCGATTTGGAACCGTTCCAACTAGCTAACGCCTTGATCGGATTGCATTTGTTGACTTGGCAGCGCGGATTTCGCAAGAGACTGCGCGAATGGAGTCTTCAATGCTCAAGTCCTTCCTTCTGGCTGCCATGAGCGCGTTTCTCCTGGCGGTCACGCCCGCTGTCGCGCAAAGCACGGTGGTGAATGTTTACACTTATCGCGAGCCGGGACTGATCCAGCCCCTGCTGGACAGATTCAGCGCAGAGACCGGGATCAAGACCAATGTGTTGTTTGCGGCGGACGGTCTGATCGAGCGTGTGCAGGCCGAAGGTGATCTTTCGCCCGCTGATGTCATCATCACCGTGGATATCGGCAACCTTGCCAACGCGAAGGAACTTGGTGTCAGCCAGAGCATCGGCGAGACGGCTATGGATCGGGTACCGGACGCCTACCGCGACCCGGATGGACAATGGGTTGCCCTCTCCCTCAGGGCGCGCGTCTTCTACGCAAGCAAGGATCGCGTTAGTGAGACCGCGCTCAACTACGAAGACATCGCTAAGCCCGAATGGAAAGGGCGACTTTGCACCCGCTCGGGTCAGCACGTTTACAATATCGGACTGATTGCGACCCGTATCGCTCACTGGGGCGTCAACAAGACGCGCGACTGGCTCTCGCATGTGCGCGACAATCTGAACGGCAAGCCGACCGGCGCTGACCGAGACCAGGTCAAAGAAATATTCGAGGGCTCCTGCGACCTTGCGATCGGCAACACCTATTACATGGGCCTGATGCTCACCAATGAAGAGCAGCCCGAACAGAAGGAGTGGGCAGGGTCGGCACGCATTATCTATCCAGATCCCGACGGCGAGGGCACGCAGGTCAACGTCTCCGGTGCGATCATGGCGAAATACGCGCCAAACAAGGCTAACGCTGAAAAGCTCATCGAATTCCTGCTGTCGGACGAGGCGCAGCATCTCTATGCAAGCGGTAATTTCGAGTTCCCCGTTGTGCAGGGGGTTGCCGCATCTGACTTGGTTGCGAGCTGGGGTATCCTGAAGCCGGATGCAACGCCATTGACGGAGATCGCCGCACACCGCAAGGAAGCGTCGCAACTGGTCGACGAACTGAGGTTCGACGACGGGCCGCAGAGTTAGGAGAAGAGCATCGCACTCGACGGCATAGCGGCGAGGTCGGGGCGGCAAACGATACGGATGCCCTATGGCACGCTTCTGCTCGTGTTGCTCATGGGGCTTCCGCTGTTGTGGCTGGCCGGCGCCGCCGTCTTATCGCTGATTTCGGGCGATTTCGGCGTGACGGGCGCGATGCTTCCCATTGCCGTCAGAGAGACCGGGCTGCTGATGCTGTCGGTAGGATTCGCCACCGGTGTGCTGGGGCTGGTGGCGGCATGGCTCACCACGCATTTCGAGTTCCCGCTGAGACGATGGTTCGACTGGGCGCTGGTGCTTCCGCTTGCGATCCCGACCTACCTCGCGGCCTACAGCTTCACGGAGTTCCTTGATTTCACAGGTCCCGCGCAGAGCCTTCTCCGGATGCTGACGGGCTCGATGACAATCAAGGACTACTGGTTTCCGGAAATACGCTCCAATGCGGGTGCGGCATTGGTGCTGAGCCTCGTCCTCTATCCCTATGTGTATCTGAGCTGTCGCGCCTTCTTTCTGATGCAATCCGGATCGGCCGCGGCCGCCGGCCGCGTGCTGGGTGCAAGCGGGATACGAACCCTCCTCACCGTCGTGCTTCCCCTCAGCCGTCCTGCGCTGATCATCGGTGTCACGCTGGCAATGATGGAGGTCGTCAACGACCTGGGCGCGGTTCAGTATTTCGGCGTCAACAGCCTAACCGCCGTAATCTATTCGACCTGGATCAACCGCGCGAGCTTCGGCGGCGCCGCACAGCTTGCCGTCATGATTGTCCTGATCATCGGGGTATTGATCTTGGCCGAACGAGGTGCGCGGCGCGATCGTCTGTTCGGATTACATCGAGACAGCCGCACGCCGCCCCCGCGTGAGCCGCTCCAGGGTGTCCGCGCCGCGGCCGCCTTTGCGTTTTGCGGTGGGTTGGTGATGTTCGCCTTCGGAGTCCCCGCGGGCGAGCTATTCGCCCTCGCTTTCCGTAAGCTCGATGCCAGCACGATGAGCGCAACCTTACTTGCGCTAGCCAATACAGTCGTCCTCGCTCTTTGCGGCGCGCTCATCACCGTCGGGTTGGGTTGGTATGCCGCCAAGAGCGCAGGACGTGGCCGTTCTTCTCTTTCGCGCGGAGCCGTGCGCCTTTCGACGCTCGGTTACGCGATCCCCGGAACGGTGTTGGCTCTCGGTCTGCTGCAACCGCTTGGACTCGGCGATCGCCTGCTGAACGGCGTGACGCGTAGCCTTTTCGGATGGGTGCCGGGACTGGTTCTTTCCGGCACATTACTGGCGCTGCTTTACGTATACGCTATCCGCTTTCTGGCCGTAACGCATTCGTCGCTATCCGAGGCGATGGAGAAGCGCGGTCAATCGATGCTGGACGCGGGCAACGTCCTCGGCGCACGTGGTATCGACCTGCTGGTCCGTGTCGACCTTCCAAGCCTCACGCCGGCGCTGCTGGCAGCAGGGACATTGGTCTTTGTCGAAATCATCAAGGAACTGCCTGCTACGCTGCTGCTGCGTCCCCTGGGCGTGGAGACGCTTTCGACCTTGGTCTATAGCAAGGCCAATTCGGGGCTTTTCGCCGAAGCCGCGCTGCCGGCGCTTGCGATTGTCGTGGCAGGGCTGGCACCGGTCATTCTTGCTACGCAGTTGAGCGGCAGCAGGAAACTATAGCTTTCGTCGGGACTGCCATTTCGTTCGCGATGCCCTATAAGGGCGCGAAAATCGCAGGGAGTGCTCCAATGTCACCGAGGACAGCCGCCGCCTTCGCCTTCGCCACCCTGGCCTTGCTAGTGAGCGTTTCCGCTGCCGAAGCACAGCGTACCGATCTTCGTATCGGCCTGGCACTCGAGCCCCCGATCCTCGATCCCACGGCGGAAGCCGCAACCGCCGTCGATGACGTAGTCTATCAGAATGTCTTCGAGGGCCTGACGCGGATCGACGACCAGGGCGCCGTTCAGCCCGCGCTAGCAACCTCGTGGGAGATCTCGCCGGACAATCTCACCTACACGTTCCATCTCGCCACCGGCGTCACGTTCCACGACGGCACGAGCTTCGACGCCGACGACGTCGTGTTCAGCCTCGACCGTATCGGCGCAGCGGACAGCCGCAATGCCCAGAAGGCGCTCTATGCGGTGATCGAAAGCGTGACCAAGGTCGATCCCGCCACCGTGACAGTCAAGCTCAGCAAACCGTCGGGACGCTTCCTGTTCGACATCGGACGGGGTGATGCCGTGATCGTGGCGCCGGAGAGCGCCGCAACCAATGCAAGCAATCCCGTCGGCACCGGACCGTTCAAATTCGTCAGCTGGCAGAAGGGTGCGGATCTCACGCTCGAACGCTATGATGGCTATTGGGGCACCGAGGTAGCACTGAGCAAGGTGACCTATGTGTTTATCACCGACGCGGCGGCGCGTATCAATGCCCTGCTTGCCGGAAATATCGACGGCATCAACAATACGGATTCGTCCTCGCTTGCGGTGTTCGCGAATGATCCGCGCTTCAAGGTGCTTGTAGGTTCGACCGAAGGCGAAGTGATGCTGGTGCAGAACAATGCCCGCGCGCCCTTCGACAAGCTCGAGGTGCGGCAGGCGATTGCGCATGCCCTCGACCGCAAGGAAATCATCGATGGCGCTTCCTCGGGCTACGGCGTGCCGATCGGCAGCCACTTCGCACCGCACAATCCTTACTATGTCGACCTGACCGGGACCTATCCTTTCGATCTGGATGAAGCGAAGAGACTGCTCGCCGATGCCGGCTATCCGGATGGCTTCAAGGCGACCATCAAGGTGATCACGGAGGCGCCCTATGCCGGACTCGTGGCGCAGATCGTCGCCAGCGAGTTGGGCAAGATCGGCATCCAGATCACGCAGGAGAAGATCGACTTCAACCAGTGGCTGCAGGACGTGTTCATGGGCCACGACTATGATTTGACCGTCGTCAGCCACTCCGAGCCGTTCGACATTGGCATCTATGCCGATCCCAATTATTATTTCGGCTATAACGATCCAGACTTCCAGGCGATCATCGCCAAGCTCAATGAGACCACCGACGAGGCGGCGCGCAAGGAGCTGGCGATCGCCGCGCAGAAGCGGCTGGCGGAACAGGCGGTCAATGGTTTCCTCTATGAACTGCCCAAGACGGGCGTGTGGAATGCCAAGCTCGACGGCATGTGGAAGGACGAGCCGATCGAGGGCGTCGTGCTTACCGGAGTTCACTGGACCGAATAGTCCGGCGCAGGTGTTCCTGCGCCCATGATCTGGTTTGCCGCCCGCAAATTCCTGGGGTTCGTCGTCACGGTGGTGATTGCGGCGCTGGTGATCTTCGCCGCGCTGGACCTGCTGCCCGGCGATCCCGCGCGCTTCATTCTCGGCATCAGCGCGACGCCTGAATCGATCGCGGCGCTGCGTGCGCAGCTCGGGCTGGACCTGCCGCTCTGGCAGCGGTTCCTGGGCTGGCTTGGGCACATGCTCATCGGTGATTTTGGTGTCTCCTATACGCAGGGACAGCCTGTGGGAGCGCTGATCGCGGGGCGACTTGCCGTGACTTTGCCGCTGACTTTCTTTGCGATGGTGCTGTCGGTCGCGATTGGGCTGCCGATCGGTATCTTCGCGGCGCGGCAGCGCGGGTCGCTGGTGGACACAGGGCTGACGGCCCTCGCGCAGCTCGGCGTAGCAGTTCCGAACTTCTGGTTCGGCATGCTGCTGGTACTGCTGTTCTCGGTGACGCTGCGCTGGTTGCCGCCGGGCGGTTTCATCCCCTGGCTCGACAATCCGCTCGGTGCCGTGAGTTCACTAGTCCTGCCCTCGATCGCGCTGGCTTTGCCGCAGGCGGCGATCCTTGCGCGGGTGATGCGCACGGCGCTCGTCGATGTGCAGCAATCGGACTTTATCCGCGCCGCGCGAGCGCGCGGCATGACGATGGCCGAAGCTGTCTGGCGCCACGGCGTGCGCAATGCGCTGCTGCCGGTGCTGACTATCCTCGGCCTGCAGTTCGCGTTTCTCGTCGCGGGCACGGTGATCGTCGAGAACGTGTTCTATCTGCCGGGCCTCGGCAGGCTGATCTTCGATGCCGTCGGTGCGCGCGACCTCGTGCTCGTCCGCGGGGCCATCGTCATACTGGTCATCACGGTTAGCGGAACCATGTTCCTCACTGACATTGCCTACGGCTGGGTGGACCCACGCCTCCGCGCACGGAGCGAGCAATGAGCGCCATCCTTGCCGCGGCCCGTCGTGGCTGGGCCGGCCACTGGAGTCTCCGCGTCGGCGTGATCGCGACGCTCGTGTTCCTGCTGATCGGTTTTGTATCGGTGGCGTGGACGCCTTATCCCATCGAATTGATCGATGTCGGTGCGGCACGGCAGGATCCCAGCGCCGCGCATTGGCTCGGCACCGATCATTTGGGCAGAGACATGGTCTCCCTCGTCATGAAGGGAACGCTCACCAGCTTCGTGGTCGCCGCTATTGCGGTCGCCATTGGCGCGGCCATCGGCGTGCCGCTCGGGCTAGGCGCAGCTGCGTGGGGCGGACCGCTCGAATGGATCATCCTGCGTGTATCCGATTTCCTGTTCGCGTTCCCGGCGCTGATCATTGCCATCTTGATCACGACCCTGTTCGGGCCGAGCGCGGTGAACGCCATGATTGCAGTGGGGATATTCAACATCCCCGTGTTCGCGCGCGTCGCGCGTGGCGGTGCGCTCAGCATCAAGACGCTCGACTACTTGGCCGCCGCACGACTGGCCGGACTCAACGTATGGGAGATCGCCTGGAAGCACGTGCTCCCAAACATACTCAGCCTCTTGATCGTGCAGGCGACGATCCAGCTGGCATTGGGCATACTTGCCGAAGCAAGTCTCTCCTATGTAGGTCTGGGCACGCAGCCTCCGGGCACAAGCCTCGGGCTGATGCTCAAGGATGCGCAGGCCTATGTGCTGCTGAAACCGTCGCTGGCGCTGATCCCAGGAATATCGATCGTGCTGATCGTCGTTGCGCTGAATCTCGCGGGCGACGGCTTGCGCGACCTGCTCGATCCACGCCTCAGGCGCATCGGAGCAAGCCGTGGCGCTGGTTGAAGTCAACGGACTGACGGTCAGCTTTGGGGACGCGCGCGTCCTCGACGGGATCAGCTTCACGATCGCGCGCGGCGAGCGCTTCGGCATCATCGGCGAGAGCGGCTCGGGCAAGACGATGACTTCGCTCGCCGTTACCGGGCTGCTGCCGGACCGCGCAAAGGTTACGGGCGGGGTCAATTTCGACGGTCCCCCACTTCCCGCCGACGAAGTCCTGCTGGCGCGGCTGCGCGGCAAGCGGATCGGACTGGTGTTCCAGGAACCGATGAGCGCCCTGGATCCGCTGATGATGGCGGGAGCGCAGATCGCTGAAGCGCTTGCGCTCAACGGCCGGACGGAGGATGTCGGCAAGACCGTGGACAGCCTGCTGGTCGAGGTCGGCCTCGAGCCGCTGCACGCGCGTCGCTTTCCACATGAGCTATCCGGCGGCCAGCGCCAACGGGTGATGATCGCCATAGCGCTCGCCCCCGAGCCAGACCTGCTGATTGCGGATGAGCCCACGTCCGCACTCGACCTCATCACCCAGCGCAAGATTCTCGATCTGATCGACCGGCTGTGCCGGGACCGGGGCATGGCGCTGATGTTCATCAGCCATGACCTCAAGGCAGTCGCGGCGCTCTGCACGCGCGTGATGGTGCTCCATCGCGGGCGAATGGTCGAGACCGCCGAGAAGGTCGCGCTGTTCGGCAATCCGCGCCACGATTACACCAAGCAGCTAATCGCAGCAGGACGGCACCGGGCGAAGACGCTGATGCGCTCGCCCATCGGTGATCCATTGCTCGAAGTCAGCGGTCTCACCCGCCGCTTCCGACAACCGGATATCTCCATTTTCGAGCCGCGGCCGCCGCTGGTGGCAGTCAACGATGTCAGCTTCTCGTTGCGCAGCGGAGAATCGCTGGCGCTGGTCGGGCCCTCGGGCTCTGGCAAGTCGACGCTGGCGCGGATCATCGCGGGGCTCGATCGGGCAAGCGGTGGACACATGGTCTTCGACCGCGCCACCTATCACGGCCGGGACCTGCCTCGAACCTATCGGCGCGACATCAGCCTCGTCTTCCAGGATCCATTCGGCAGTTTCAATCCGCGGCTTACCATGAGGGCGTCCGTCGCCGAACCGTTGCGCCTCGAGCCGCAGAGACTGCCCGAGGAAGTCCGCGATCGCATCGTCGAAATCGTCACGGCCGTGGGACTGACGCCGGACATGCTCGAGCGCTTTCCGCACGAGTTCTCGGGTGGCCAGCGGCAACGCTTCGCCATTGCACGCGCACTGATCACCAAGCCGCGGCTGGTGATCCTTGACGAGCCAGTGTCGGCGCTCGACGTATCGGTTCGCGGCGAGGTGCTGGTGATGTTAAACCGGTTGCGCGCCGATTTCGGACTTACCTTCCTGATCATCAGCCATGATCTCGAAATGGTCCGCGTGGTTGCCGACCGCGTCATGGTGATGAACAAGGGCCGGATCATCGAGACCGGGACCCCGGCGCAACTGCTCGACATGCCCAAGGAAGATCTGACCAAGGAACTGGTCGCTGCGCGGCTCCCTGAAGTCGGCATTGTACCGGTAATTTAGGAGTTTATCATGCCCGAGGAAACGATGGAAGCTTTCGTCGAGGCTATCGCCTCCGGTGACGAGCGCGGCGCGTCACGACTGCTGGCTCGCCAGCCTCGATTGGCGAGAGAGCGCCTCGAGCGCGATGCTTTTCGGCCGAGCCTGCTACACCAGACCTATCGTGGCGACACGGCGCTTCACATCGTGGCGGCGGCGTATAGGAGTGGTTTGGTCGGGCAACTCATTGCCCTTGGAGCAGAAATCGGTGCCGGCAACAGGCGTGGGGCGACACCTCTCCACTATGCAGCCGATGGAGGTCCGGGCTCGCGGACGTGGAACCCGGAAGCCCAGGTGGCAACGATCGCGGCGTTGCTGGAAGTAGGAGCCAAGGCAAATGCGGTCGATAAGAGTGGTGTCGCTCCGCTCCACCGTGCCGTCCGCACACGGTGCGCGGCCGCAGTTCGGGCGCTGATCGAGGGCGGAGCCGACGCAACGCTCCCGACTGGGTCCGGCTCGAGTCCAATTGATCTCGCAACGCATCAGACTGGACGCGGCGGCAGCGGTTCGCCCGAGGCCAAGGCCCAGCAAGCCGAAATCATCCGGCTTCTCACGGCAGCGGTGAGACGCTAGGCGATCCCAATATAGGCCGCGAACGGGGGAAGGCTGAGCTGGCCGCCTTCGGGTTCATCCGCGATACCAGGTGCGCCGGAAGGCTTGGTGACTATCGGCATCGGATAGACGACCGGCTTCTCGCTCATGTTGAAGGCGCAGATGAGCTTCTCGCCCCCCTCCTCCCGCAGGAAGACGAGCACGCCCTCGGGCGCATCCAGCGTCTTGATGGATCCTCGTTCGAGCGCAGGATGCTGTTTGCGGAAGGCGAGTGTCGCGCGGTAGTGCGACAGGACCGAATGTGGATCGTTGACCTGTCGGTCGACCGCTTTGGTCATGTGATCGGCAGGCACCGGAAGCCAGGCGCGGTTGGCCGTGGTGAACCCGCCAAGCTGCGACTGCGTCTGCCAGACCATGGGGGTGCGGCATCCGTCGCGCCCCTTAAACTGCGGCCAAAACTCGATCCCATAAGGATCGACGAGATCCTCGAAGGCGAGCTCGGCTTCCGTGAGGCCGAGCTCCTCACCCTGGTAGAGACAGACAGAACCGCGCATCGAGAGCAGCAGCGTACAGGCGAGGCGCGTGAACTCCTCCTGCTGTCCGTGCGTGGCCCACCGCGAGATATGGCGGACGACATCGTGATTGGAGAAAGCAAGGCAAATCCAGCCGTCGGGAGCTTCACTCTCGGTCAGGTCTATCGCTTTGCGGAAATGCGCCGCCGAGAATTCGCCGCCAAGGTAGTCGAAGGTGTAGGCCATATGGAGCTTGTCGCCGCCACCGGTGTAGGCGGCCATCACTTCCATCTGGTGCTGGCTGTCGCCAATCTCACCCACCGTGGTCTTGTTCCCGTACTCGTCCATCAGCGCGCGCAGCCGTTTCAGGAACTTCAAGTTCTCCGGCTGACTCTTGTCGTAGAGGTGCTCCTGGAAATTGTAGGGATTCACGGCAGGCGCGGTCGAGGCATTGAAGTCCTCGGGCTTAACCACCGGATTGTCCTGCAGCTTGAGTGAGTGAAAGTAGAAGTTCACGGTGTCGAGGCGGAAGCCGTCGATGCCGCGCTCGAGCCAGAAGCGCATATTGTCGAGCATCGCGTCCTGCACCGCAGGATTGTGGAAGTTGAGGTCCGGCTGCGACGCAAGGAAATTGTGCATGTAGTACTGCATGCGCCGGCTGTCCCAGGTCCAGGCGCTGCCGCCGAAGATCGAAAGCCAGTTGTTGGGTGGCGTGCCGTCCGGCTTGGGATCGGCCCAGACGAACCAGTCGCTGCGGTCATTGGTGCGATTGAGCCGGCTCTCCTGGAACCAGGGATGCTTGTCGGAGCAATGCGAGATAACTTGGTCGATGATGACCTTCAGCTTGAGCGCGTGCGCCTTCTCGACGAGGCGATCGAAATCGCCAAGCGTGCCGAAGATCGGATCGACGTCGCGATAGTTGGAGACATCATAGCCGAAGTCGCGCATCGGCGAGGTGAAGAACGGGCTGAGCCAGATGGCGTCGACGCCGAGGTCGGCGACATAATCGAGACGCTCGGTAATCCCCACCAGATCGCCGATGCCGTCGCCATTGTGGTCCTGGAAGGAGCGCGGATAGATCTGGTAGATCACCGCTCCGCGCCACCAATCCCGATCAAGCACCGGCCCTTCGGCCGGCTTCTGTTCAGTCATGAGTGGCTGGGCGACCATGGTGTCTCACCTGCGAGGGATAGGAATGGCGGGTTCTAGCGGGCCCGCCATTCGATCGTCAACGCGGCGTCGGCGCCGCTTAGCGGGTGTTGTGCAACATACCCTGAAAGGCGCGGTAGCTGCCTTTCGGCGTTCGCTTCTGGGTTTCGTAGTCGACATGCACGATGCCGAAACGCGAGCGGTAACCCTCAGCCCATTCGTAATTGTCGAGCAGTGACCAGGCGAAATAGCCCCGAACATCGGCCCCCTGTTCTTGGGCGTCGCGCACCGCCATCAGGTGCCTATCGTAGAATTCGACCCGCCGCTCGTCATTGTCCTCGCTCATGCCGTTTTCGGTGACGTAGAGCGGCAGCTTGGTGTATTCGCGCGAGACGCGAACGAGGAGCGCGGTGAGGCCCTCGGGGTAGATTTCCCAGCCGAGATCGTTCTTGGCTAGATCGCCCTTCACCTGCGTGATCGGGAAGGCGGGACGCGCGGGATCGTACTTGTAGAGGCCGCGTGTGTAGTAGTTGATGCCGCCCCAATCGAGCGGCCGGCTCACCACTTCCATGTCGCGATGCCAATTCTCCGGCAGATAGGCGGCGAGCGCGGTGGTCAGTTCTTCAGGATACTGCCCCTTGTAGATGCCGCCGAGAAACCACCGGTTGAACAGCGCGTCGCCGAGATTCTGCGCCATCCTGTCCTCATCGCTGTCGCTGGCCGCTTCCGACTTTTCGAGGTTCAGCACGATGCCGAGGTTCTTGACGCCTTCAGCCCGCAAGGCATCCACCGCAGTGCCATGCGCGTAGAGAACATGGTGCATCGCGCGCGCTGCGGCGCGCAGGTCGCGATAGCCTGGCGCATGGATGCCGAGTAGGTGGCTGAGGATAGAGACGCACCATGGCTCGTTGATGGTCGCAGTGGCGTGGAGGCGATCGCCGAAGCGCTGGGCGACCAGCGTCGCATAGTCGGCGAACCAGCCGGCGATATCCCGGTTCATCCAACCGCCCTTGTCCTGCAACGGGCTGGGCAGATCCCAATGATAGAGAGTCGCGAACGGCTTCAGCCCACGCTCCAGCATGCCGTCGATCAGACGGTCGTAGAAATCGAGACCAGCCTCATTGATCGCGCCGGTGCCTTCCGGGATGATCCGGGGCCAGGCCAGGGAGAAGCGGTAGGCGTCGAAGCCGCCGTCGCGGAGCAGGTCCAGATCCTCGGGCCAGCGGTTGTAATGATCGCAGGCCATTCGCCCGTCATCGGCATTATGCACGTTACCCGGCGTGGCCGCGAAAGTGTCCCAGATGCAGGGCCCGCGCCCATCAATCTGGCCGCCCTCGATCTGATACGCCGCCGTCGCGGCACCGAAGAGGAAGGTGGGGCCGAAGGAGTGGCGGTCGACGGAAAACATGAGGCCTCCCAAGCCTGTTAGGCGAGAATGTGCAGTGCGCCCTGCATCTATGTAATCGATTACATAGCAGCAGGATGCGGCAAAGTCACCCGCGCAAAGCGGGGGTGCGACGGAGGATTTCGCGGGCGATGGCGCGGAAGGCGGCGGCTTCGGGGCCGGCGGGGGCGGTGGCGACGACGGGGCGGCCGGAATCGGAGGTTTCGCGTATCGCCATTTGCAGGGGGATTTCGCCGAGGAAGGGCATGCCCATGCGACCGGCCGCTTCGGCGGCGCCGCCATGGCCGAAGATGTCGTAGCGCTTGCCGGTGTCGGGGGCGACGAAATAGCTCATGTTCTCGACGAGACCGAGCAGCGGGATCGAGAGCCGTTTGATCATGTCGACGGCCTTCTGGGCGTCGATCAGGGCAAGGTCCTGCGGCGTCGAGACGATGACGGCGCCGGCGAGTTCGGCCTGCTGAAAGAGCGAGATCTGGATGTCGCCGGTACCGGGCGGCAGGTCGACAACGAGAAGGTCGAGGCCGCCCCAATCGGTCTCGCGCAGGAGCTGGCGAAGGGCGGACGTCGCCATCGGTCCGCGCCAGACGACGGCCTGGCCCGGCACAAGCATCGAGCCGATGGACATGACCTTGAGGCCATAGGCTTCGTGCGGCGAGAAGATGCCGTCCTCGCGAATAGCGGGCTTGCCTTCGATGCCGAGGAGCTTGGGCACAGACGGGCCGTAGAGATCGGCGTCGAGCAGTCCGGTCTTCAGACCCTCGGCGGCGAAAGCGAGCGCGAGATTGGCAGCGACGGTGGACTTGCCGACGCCACCCTTGCCCGAGCCCACGACAATGATGTTGCGAACACCGGGAACCGGAGAGCGCGGCGCGGGACCGGGGCGGCCCTGCGCGGCGGCCTGACCGGTCGCGTTTGCCGGGGCCTTGTCGGAGGTCAGGGAGATCATGACCTTCCGCCCCTCGCCTACCGATTCGGCCGCGCTCTGGGCGGCAACGCGCGCCGGGCCGAAGGCCGCCTCCATGCCGGGCTGCACGGAGATGGCGAGTGCAATAGCGCTCTTGGTCACGATGATTTCGGAAAGGCCGGAATATTCGGCCAGCGTGCCGCCGCCCGGAATCTCGACCTGCGCCAGAGCGGCCTTGACCTGCGCGGCGATCTGCGTGTCAGCCATGGCAGTCCCGCAGCGGCCTTCGCGGCTGAAACCGCCGCCCGCAAACAGAGGTTCCCGCTTTCGCGGGAATGACTCCGTGAGATTGCATCAGACGATGGACTGGCCGGTCGACTTCCAATCTTTCACGAACTGCTCGAGCCCGCTTTTGGTGAGCGGATGATCGGCAAGCTTGTAGATCACGGCAGGCGGGATCGTCGCCACGTCGGCGCCGGCCAGGGCGGCCTGCGTGACGTGGTTGGGCGAGCGGATGGAAGCGGCCAGAATCTGCGTGGTGAAGTTGTAGTTGTCATAGATCTGGCGGATCTGCTCGATCAGCTCCATGCCCTCGAGATTGATGTCATCGAGGCGGCCGATGAAGGGCGAGATGTAGGTCGCGCCGCACTTGGCGGCGAGCAGCGCCTGATTGGGCGAGAAGCAGAGCGTCACGTTGGTCTTGATGCCCTCGTTCGAGAGAGTCTTGGTGGCGCGCAGGCCATCGACCGTCAGCGGCACCTTGACCACGACATTGTCTGCGAGCTTGGCGAGGACATGGGCCTCGGCCATCATCTGGTCGTACTCGGTCGCGGAGACTTCGGCGGAAACCGGTCCGGGAACGATCGAGCAGATTTCCTTGATGACTTCCTTGAAGTTCCGCCCGGACTTGGCGACGAGGGAAGGATTGGTGGTGATGCCGTCGAGAAGCCCCATGGCGTAGAGCTTCTTGATGTCCTCGATTTCGGCCGTATCGGCGAAAAACTGCATTTGTCCTCTCCCGGGAAACTGGTCGCTTTTGCGTAGCCCGTAGATAGGCAATTTGCGCGGCGCGGGAAAGGTGGCCGCAGGCGGAAAATGCGCCGAAATCGCGGGATTATGAGGGCCAGAGGGAACTGCAGGGGCCACAAGCGCCCTTCCCCCTCCCATCCTCATATGTAGCGCAGAAGGGGCTTGCTTCAAGACGGCGGCCATCGCGTAGAACCCGTGGCTCGGAATCACTGCGCGGAGACTGAGCATGATCGAACATCAGGTGGTAATTGCCGGTGCCGGGCCGACCGGAATGATGCTGGCGGGCGAACTGGCGCTGGCGGGGATCGACGTCGGCATTGTCGAGCGGCGGCAGGGCGAACAGATCGAGGGAACGCGGGCGCGGGGGCTGCATTCCCGCAGCATCGAGGTGCTCGACCAGCGCGGCATCGCCGAGCGCTTCCTGTCGGCGGGATATACTGCGCAGGTTGCGGGGTTCGCCGGCGCCCGGCTTGACATCAGCGATTTCCCGACGCGGCACAATTACGGGCTGGCGCTTGTCCAGGCGGAAACCGAGCGCATCCTTGCGGACTGGATCGCCGAACTGAAGGTGTCCGTCCATCGCGGATGCGATGTCGTTGGGTTCACGCAGGATGCCAGGGGGATCGACCTGCAACTGGCCAATGGCGAGACGGCGCGGGCGCAGTATCTCGTGGGCTGCGACGGCGGGCGCAGCGTGGTGCGCAAGGCGGCCGGCATCGCGTTCGAGGGATGGGATGCGAGCGTCAGCAATCTTCTCGCCGAGGTAGCGTTCGCCCAGATGCCGGAGCGATGGGGCTTTCACCATGACGCCCACGGCATGCACGCGCTGAGCCTGCTCGAGGATCAGAAGACGGTGGG
>DASZPY010000056.1:0-66418 GCA_035549855.1 Devosia sp.
TGTCGATGCCTCCGAATTCGCAATCGGCAGCAAAGCGCCCAATGCCGACGCCCATATCATCTACAACAGCTCAACCGGAGCACTTTATTGCGACGCGGACGGCTCGGGACGGGGCAGCATGGTTCAATTCGCAACGCTGCAGAGTGGATTGCATCTCGGCGCCGCGGATTTTCTTATCAGCTAGAGGCGTCAGCCGCTGCTGCCGGGCTATCGATGAAGTGGAGATAGCGGCGCGATATGGCCGACCAGCTGGTCTCCACCGCTTCATTGTCCATCTTGCGGATCATCTCTTCGGCTATCCGAGGAAGGTCATGGCGGTGTTGAACGACGAACGCGGCAAGGCTTTTAGCCGCTTCACCATCGGCTCCGAGCGAGAACGCCGTTCCTCGCGCAATCGCCTCGGCGAGATCGCCCACTGCGGTTGCTGCCACCGGCCTCCGAAATGCAACGGCAAGCCGGTACACGCCGCTGGTCGTGCCCTCGAGATAGGGCGTCGCCACGAGATCGCACGAGGCGAAGTATGCTTGTACGCGTTCGAGTGGAACATGACCCTCATCGATCCGACATTCGGCAAATCTCGGTAGCCGTCCAATCGTGATCTCAATCCGGCGGGCAGGTCGTTGCGGCCCGCGACAAGGAACAGCACCTTGTCGAGTCTGGCTGTCTCGCGTGCTGCCTCGAGAAAGGTGAAACAGCCCTTCCGCTCGTCGATATGGCCGAACATCAGGACGACAAAGTTGTCAGCGGGAATGCCGAGTTCCCGCCGCGCTTCGTCCTTCGACAAATCGCGCGTGTTGAACATGTCGTAGGTGGCGTGTGGGATCACCGCAATCGGCGTCGTGACGCCCATTCTGCGCAGATCCGCAGTGCTGCCGGGCGAATGAGCAATCAGTCCGTCGAAGCCGCGAAAGAAGAACGGCACGGTGAACCGGCTCCAGGGCTTGGGGTGATGCGGCATCGTGTCATGGACCGTGACGAACAGCCGGTGGCCGAACAAACGGAAGAGCCTGACGAGCAGTCCCTCGAAGAAGGGAAAATAGAGCCATGACTGAAACAGCAGGACATGTGGAGAAGACGCTAACACGGAAGACACAAACTTCCAGATGTCGACGGGATAATGCCGCACGCGCCGAAAGGGTGTGCGCAATATTGCGCCGGGTATCGCAAATTTCTGCTCGATGGGAGCCGAGGTTGAGATCGTTATGTCCGCCGCGACTGATGCCGCCCTTGCTAGCGATGCGGAATAGTCGCCCAGACCCGATGGACCGTTGAAGCAGACGATCTCGATATGTGGATTGCTGGCCATCCCGTCCCCGTGCGTCACGCACGCCGCGTAACGGCGTCGTATATCGGCAACAACCGACTGTAGTTGATCCGGGCGTCGAAATGTGTGTGCGCGAAGCTCATCGCGTTCCGTGACATTGTCGCCAGCGTGCTGGCATCGTCCGCCAGCGTCGCGAGCCGATCTAGTGGATCAGCTGCTTCGGCGGGTGCAAGAAGGCCTGTGACACCGTCTTCGATGATCTCGGGTACCGATGAAATCGCGGTTGCATAGGGCACCGCGCCGGCCGCCATGGCTTCGAGAATCGCCATGGGCATGCCCTCTCCATGCCGCGAGGGCAGGACCAGCACGTCGATGGATGCGAAGACAGCTTCCGTCTGGCTGCTGTCGAACACGCCGCGATAGACGATGTTGGGGTTGTTCTTGGCCGTCTCAAGGACATCGTCGCGGCGCGGGCCGTCGCCGAAGATAAGGAATAAGTACCGGGGATCGGCGGCAAGCCTGTCGGCCGCGGCAAGGACAATGTCGATGCCCTTCTCGTCGACCAGGCGTCCGACGAAACCTATCGTGAGCCGGTCGGATGTCGTTCGTTGGATTTGCGGCGTGTCCGGGATCCCGACCCCGTTGTAGATCACCTCGGTCTTTCCTCGCGCTGCAGGAAAGTTGGCTTCCAATCGCGACTGCTCGAGCCCGCTGAGGACAATCACGCGGCCGGCAGCCGCAAGCATCGCTCCGATGATGCGCCGCAGAAAGGCGGGGGCATCATCGTGGATGTAACGCCCGCCGTGCAGATGCAGCACCACAGGGCGCCTCCGGGCTCTTGCCAGCACGATCAGTACAGCATCACGCAGTATCGAGCGGGGATTGAGCGCGGTGTTAGAATGAAAGACATCATAGCGGCCCCCGAAAATAACGCCCGCCGCCGCCGCACTTGCTGCAAGTGATCGCAAGGTGCGGCCTGTCCGGCCGGTTCCGGTCTCCGATCCCACCTTGAGATGACGAAAGTCGATCTTGTCTTCGAGCACCGAGAGAATGTGTCGGACGACAGTCGAGACGCCGCTGACGTTGCGGCCGGGATCGAGCGACGGGGCAGAGATCAGGACTTTCACGTATGTCAGCTCGCATGGTCGGTGCCGACCCGTAGCGCGCCGTTGGATGCATCGGCAACGGGGAGCCGCACGGATGATGAACACTGCCCGTAGTGCCTCGTGATCCATATTGACATATAACTGACTGGTCAGTTATTAACAATCTGACCGTTGGGTCAGAAGTCAGTTGCGCAGGAATTGCGATGGTTGCTGCCCAGGCCAAAACGCCGAAATTCCGCCGCCGGGCCGAGGCCCGGCCCGACGAAGTGCTGGATGCGGCGCTGGATCTCTTTATCGAGAAAGGGTTTTCCGCGACCAAGGTCGAGGAGATCGCGGGGCGGGCGGGGCTGAGCAAGGGGGCGGTCTATCTCTATTTCCCGAGCAAGGAGGCGATCCTCGAGGGGCTGGTGAAGCGGGCGGTCGTGCCGATCGCCAACAACGCCCTCGCCATCGCCGAGAATTATTCGGGCGATCCGCGGCTGGTCATCAGCATGGCGATGAAGCGGCTGGCCGGACATCTGACCGAAGAGCGCGTGATCGCGATCCCGAAGCTGATGATGCGCGAGATGATCAACTTTCCCGAGTTCGCGGCGATGTACCGGCGCGAGGTGCTGGACCGCGTGCTGCCGACGATCACAGCGATGCTGCGGCGCGGCATCAAGGAGGGGTATCTGCGGCCGGTCGACCCTGAACTGACGATCCGCTCCATCGTGGGGCCGGTGCTGCTGCACATCCTGCTCGACGAAGTGTTCTCGATCCGGCCCGAGGGCGGACTCGGGATCGAGAAGCTGATCGACAACCACCTCGCCATTCTTTTCGACGGGCTGAGCGCGCCCACGAGCGACAAGCGCTTCATGGCGACATGAGGGTGAGATGAACGAGTTCTTCGCCTGGGTGATGGGGATCGTAACGGTGGTGCTGCCGGGCTTCGGACAGCCGGCCGCGCCGGTATGGAACGGCTATGCCGAGGCGGACTATGTCTATGTTTCGGCCGCGTCACCGGGGACGATCGCCAGTATCGCGGTGAAGGAAGGCGACGCGGTTGCCAAGGGACAGGTGCTGTTCACGCTGAACGCGGTGCAGCAGCAGGCGCTGGCCGATGCCGCGAAAGCGCGGGTGGATGCGGCGCAGGCCAATCTCGACAATCTCCTGACGGGCAGCCGCAGCGAAGAGGTGGACGTCATCCGGGCGTCGCTCGAAAAAGCCAAGGCCGATCTCGCGTTGGCACAGCAGAGCTTCACGCGTGCGCAGCAACTGTTCGAGCGCGGTGTCGCGACACAGGCGCAGCTCGACCAGGCAAAGGCGACGCTGGCAGCGGCTGAGGCGCAGGTGACGCAGCTCGAGGCGCAGCTCAAGGTGGCGGAATTGCCGGCGCGCGACGCGCAGCAGATTGCGGCAGAAGCCAATCTCGCTGCCGCCAAGGCGGATGCAGCGCGGGCGGATGCAGACCTCGTGGATCGTACGGTGACCGCGCCAATGGGCGGAAGGGTCGAGCGGCTCTATTTCGACGCGGGCGAGATGGCGGCGGCGGGGGTGCCGGTGCTGTCGTTGAGCGGGGCGGGTTCGCTCAAGATCAAGTTCTACCTCAATGAGGCGGATCGGCCGGACTTCGCGCTCGGCGAAATGCTGGCGGTCGATTGTGACGGCTGCGCCGACGGGCTGACGGCCACGGTGAGCTATTTCGCCTCAGATCCGCAATTTACGCCGCCGATCATCTATTCGCGCGACGAGCGCAACCGGCTGGTGTTCCTCGCCGAAGCGACGATGAACCAGCAGAACGGCATTCTGCCGGGTCAGCCGGTCAATCTCAGACCGATGAAATGACCGAAGAGCTGGTTATCGATGTGAAGGGGCTGACGAAGCGGTTCGGGGACCGAACGGTGGTCGACCATTTCGATGTCAGGGTGCCAAAGGGTGCCATCTATGGGTTCCTTGGGCCGAACGGCTCGGGCAAGACCACGACGATCCGGATGCTATGCGGCTTGCTGACGCCGGATGAAGGCGAGGGAACGTGCCTTGGCCTCGATGTGCGGCGCGAGGCAACGCGCATCAAGGAAGAAGTCGGCTACATGACGCAGAAGTTCTCCTATTACGAGGACCTGTCGATCCGCGAGAATCTCGATTTTGTGGCGCGCATGTACCAGCTCTCCAATCGGAAGAAGCGGGTGCAGACCGCGCTCGAGGAACTGGGGCTGGCGGATCGCGCCAAGCAGCTTGCGGGATCGCTGTCGGGCGGCTGGAAGCAGCGGCTAGCGCTGGCGGCGTGCCTGCTGCACGAGCCGCAATTGCTGTTGCTCGACGAGCCGACGGCTGGCGTCGATCCCAAAGCTCGTCGCGACTTCTGGGACGAAATCCGTCGGCTCAGCGCACGGGGAGTCACGGTGCTGGTCTCGACGCATTACATGGACGAGGCCGTGCAGTGCGACTTCATTACCTACATTGCCTATGGAAAGAAGCTGATCGACGGGCCGTCGGCGGACATACCGAGCATGGTCGGTCTCACGACCTATCGGGTGCAGGGACCGAATTTGCCGGCGCTCGAGGCACGGCTCAAGCATGAAAAGGCGATCGAGCAGGTCGCCCGGTTCGGCGCCTCGCTGCATATTTCCGGAACCGACAGGGTGGCGCTCGAAGACACGGTCGAGCGGATGAGCGCCGAAGGCACGCATCGCTACACCCTGCAGATTGCGGGGCTCGAGGAGACCTTCATCTACCTGATGGCCGGCGCGCGCGACAATTTCGCGGCGGATACACCGCTGGAGATCGCGGCATGAGCAGCGGGTTCTCGATCGCGCGGTTCGGGGCCGTGCTGACCAAGGAATTCATCCAGATGCGGCGCGACCGCGTCACCTTCGGCATGATGATCGGCCTGCCGATCATCCAGCTGATGCTGTTCGGCTTTGCCATCAATGCCGATCCGCGGCACCTGCCGACACTGGTCGAGATGGGCGACAACGGTCCGCTGAGCCGCGCCATCGTTTCGGCGATGTCGCAATCGGGCTATTTCGATTTCAAGGGTCAGGTAGCGGGTGCTGCGGCAGGTGAGGAAGCGTTGCGGCGGGGCGAAGCAAATTTCGTCGTGGTGATCCCGCCGGATTTCGAGCGCGACGTGATCCGCGGACGCTCGCCCGAAGTGCTGGTCGCGGCGGATGCGTCGGATCCCTCCGCGGTCGGCGGGGCCGCCGGTGCACTGCAGGGAATCATCAATGTTGCTGTGCGCGAGACACTGACAGGCTCGCTGGCGGAAGCCGGCGGTGGGGCGCCGTTCACGGTGGCGGTGCATCGCGAATACAACCCGGAAGGCAAGACCTCGACCAATATCGTGCCCGGGCTTCTGGCGATCATTCTGTCGATGACGATGGTGATGATTACGGCAGTCGCGATCGTCAAAGAGACGGAGCGGGGCACGATGGAAATGCTCATCGCGACGCCGGTGCGGCCGTTCGAGGTGATGCTGGGTAAGATACTGCCCTATGTGATCGTGGGCTATGTGCAGACCTTCGTGTTCCTCGCGGCAGCGTCGGCGCTGTTCCGTGTGCCGTTCGATGGAAGCTGGGGCGCGTTCTTCATCGGGTTCAATCTGTTCATCGTGGTCAATCTGGCGCTCGGCTTCCTGGTGTCGACGGTCGCACGCAACCAGATGCAGGCGATGCAGCTCAGCTTCTTCACGATCCTGCCGTCGATCCTGCTCTCCGGCTTCATGTTTCCGTTCGCAGGTATGCCGGGATGGGCGCAGTTTATCGGCAGCGGGGTCCCTGCGACGCATTTCCTGCGCGTCATTCGCGCGGTGATGCTGAAGGGCGGGCAGGTCGCGGATGTGGCGCACGAATTCTTGGCGCTCGCGATCATCCTTGTGGCGATCTCGGCGGTGGCGATGCTGCGCTACCGGCGGACGCTGGACTAACGCGCGAGCCACCGGCGAAGCCGCCGCCAAAGCCAAAGTCCGGCAGCGGCAAGCAGTCATAGTGCGGCGAGGCCAAGCAGGACGGTGCCCAGCAGTGTCAGGGCCGGAAGCATCGCGATTGCCAATTGCATTGGCCCGAGCGGGCCCGGAGTAGGCAGAACGTAGACGGCCCAACCGACGAAGATCACCATCGCCAGGGCAGCGAAGACATAGACGATCATGGCCATCGGATGCTCATGTTACCGGCCGCGACGACAGGCAGGTGCTCATGTCGTCAGCAGCCCCAGCATTTCATCCTGCTTTTGACGCAGGGCGAAGAGACGGGTGGTCGGGTCGGGGGCGGCGTTGGCGCGGGTGAGGAGCTCGCCCTTATTCACCGGTGCAGTCACCTTGCCGCCTTCGAGCAGGCCTACAGGAACCGCCTGCTGACGACGGGCGTCGCCGATCTCGAGGGTGAAGCTGCGATAGCAGGTCTCGCCGATGGCGTCGAAGCGTTCGCCGATGGCGAGATCGCGCTTGGCGACGGCGCAGACTTCGGCGAAGGGGGTGGGGAGAGGCACCATGTCCGGCCTGCCGTAGAGCATAATTCTAGCGGCGGTGAGCGGGACCTCGAGGCTGGTCAGGTGGTATGGACGGAAGAAGGAATAGTAAGGGCCGTGGCCGACATGGAGATCGTCCATGCGCTCGATGATGCGGGGATGCTCCGCTTCGACGATGCAGAAGACACCGGGGGCGACGCCTTTGCCGATGGTGAAATCGACGACCCCCTTCCTGTTGAGGATGCCGCCGTCTTCCTTCGGAATCAGCACCTTGACCATCTGGTCGCGGTCCGCATTGGGACCGTGCATGCCCGGAATGTCGGGGACGAGGCCGGTGGCGTTGGCGATGCAGGCCATCTCCACCATGGTCTTGGAGCCATCGACGAACTCGACCAGCATACGCGGGTTCATGTTCCGGCGTGCGGCTTCCTCGCGATAATCGTCGGGCACGGCGTCGCGGTTGAAGGCGTTGTTCTTGCCCTTGCCAGCGGCCACGATGCGGTAGCCCAGTGCGGTCGCGAATTCGATTAGCTCCATGCATGAGCTTGGTTCGTCTCCGGCGCCTACCGAGTAGATGACGCCGAGGCGGTCGGCCTGCGATTTGAGATAAGGGCCGATGGTGACGTCGGCCTCGACATTCATCATCACCAGATGCTTGCCATGCTCCATGGCGAGAAGGTCGAAATCGGCGGCGACGCCGGGTTTGCCGGTGGCATCGATGACGACGTCGATGAGCGGGCTGCGCACCAGCGTGTCGGCGGAAGTGATGGCGAGCCTGCCGGATTCTATCGCGGCAGTGACCTTGCCAGCGCTGTCAGCCTCGACGGCGTGGTCGGTGTCGCCATAGGCAATGGCGGTCGCCGCGAGTGCGGTATGGGGACGGCGGGTTGCGATTGCGGCGATCTCGATGCCCGGCATGAGCATACCTTGCGTCACGAGGTCGGTGCCCATTTCACCCGAGCCGATCACGCCGATGCGGATGGGTTTACCCATATCGGCGCGGTGGGCGAGGTCGCGGGCGAGGCCGGTGAGGTGGACGTTGGTCAAGGGGCGGTAGGTGGGCATCGCGGCAGGCTGTAGCACCGGGCATTGCCCTAGTCACCCCTAGGGAATCGCCGCGCGTGACCCAGCCAGGCCATCGTGAGTATAAGGCGCCATGGCGAACCAGATCATTGTCAGCACCGAAGGTGCGATGGGGGTCATCGCGCTCAACCGGCCGGAGGCGATCAACGCGCTTTCGGCCGAGATGATCCTTGGCGTGACGGAGGCGCTGACGTTGTGGCGAGACGATCCGGCGATCGGGGCGGTGCTGTTCGAGGGACGAGGCGGCAAAGGATTTTGCGCGGGCGGCGATGTGAGGGCGGCACGGGCGCTGGTGCTTGCGGGACACCAGGATGCAGCCACCGCCTATTTTGCGGCAGAATACCGCATTAATGCGATGATCGCGGCCTATCCCAAGCCGGTCATCGCGCTGACCTCTGGCATCGTCATGGGCGGCGGGATCGGGATTGCGGGCCATTGCGGGTTCCGCATCAGCCAGCCGGGCGCGCGCTTCGCGATGCCGGAGAGCGCCATCGGGTTTTTCGGTGATGTGGGGGTCAATGCCATCCTCGCCAAAGCGCCACTCAACCGGGCCCTGCTGTTCCTCATGTCGGGCGTGAGCGTGGGCGTGGCCGACGCCTTGGGGCTTGGGCTGGCGGACTGCATGGTGGCCCCGGAGCAACTGATGGACATGCGGGCCGGCATCGGGGCCGCGGCATCGGCCACCGATCCGCAAAGCACGCTGGTGCGGCAGATGGAGGCCCATTCGATCGTTGCGGGCAAGGAGATGTTCTGCGCGCTGGCCGATCTTCTGCCCCCCGAGCCGCCGACCTCACCGCAGGACTTTGTCGAGCGGGTTGCCGCGATCCCGGTACTCGAGGAGATCGACGGCCTTTTGAAGACGCGCAGTCCCACCGCGCTTACGGCGATCTTCTATTCACACCTGGCGGCGCGGAGCCTGATGGCGGTGCAACCGACACTCGAGATGGACCTCCGTCTCGCCGCGCTCATGTCGGGTCTTCCGGATTTTGCCGAAGGCGTGCGCGCGGTGCTGGTCGACAAGGACAACCGTCCGGCGTGGCATCCGCAGCATCTCGCCGAGGTCGATCCGCGCCCGATCCTGCGGGCCATCAAAGGCGCATGAAACCGGGCGTTTCCCGCCGTCAGACAGAGGTGGTTAGGACTTCTTAAACCGTTCCAGTGGGACACTCCGGGAGGGCAATTTCCCGTAGGGGGCCGGCTATTGATGGCCGAATCAGCGAACAGGCAGACCGTGGCGCTGCCGGCGGTGGTCGATCTCGACACGCTCGATTCGGTGCGTGACGGGCTGATCGACGCCATCGAGAGCGGGCCGGTCGCCGTGGATGGATCGCGGGTCGAACGCGTCTCGACGAACGCCCTCATCATGCTGATCAGCGCAGCGGAGACGGCGCGACGCAACGGCTTCAGCGTGAGACTGCAAGGGCCGAGTGCCCAGATGCTCGTTGCGATCGACCGGCTGGGCCTCAGTCCCAGTTTTGACGGACTGATGAAAGGCTAAGGCAATGCGCGTTCTCACCGTCGACGACTCCCGGACGATCCTGGCGATGCTGCATCACACGCTCTCCAATGCCGGTTTCGAGGTCCTGCAGGCGGAAGACGGGCAGCGCGGCCTCGATGTCCTGGCGAAGGAAAAGGTCGACGTCGTCATCACCGACATCAACATGCCGGTCATGGATGGCATAGAGTTCATCCGGCAGGTGCGGGCATCTGGCCAGCATAATTCCCTGCCGATCCTGATCCTCACCACCGAAACGAGCCAGGACAAGCGTGACCAGGGCCGTGCGGCAGGCGGCACCGGCTGGATCGTCAAGCCGTTTGATCCTGAAAAACTGATCTCCGTCATTCACCGCGTCGTTCACTAGACAACCCCGGAAGGGTTCCGAACCTGCAATGAGTGACCTCGACGATTTCAAGGCCACCTATTTCGAGGAATGCTCGGAGCTGTTGGTCGAGCTCGAGGAACAGTTCCGTGCCATCGAGAACGGCAGCCGAACTCCGGACCGGCTGAATGCGGTGTTCCGCGCGATCCATTCGATCAAGGGTGGAGCGGGTGCGTTTGGCTTCACCGGCCTGGTCGCATTCGCGCATGCTTACGAGACGCTGCTCGACCGCGTGCGGGATGGCCACATAGCGATCAGCGACAAGCTGACAGCGCTGTGCCTCAGGGCCAACGACATCATTGCCGATTTTGTCACGGCCGCGCGCACAGGACAGCGGCTTGCCGCGGATTATGGCGATGAGGAGCGAGCACAATTCGATGCACTGACGCGGGGCGGCGCCGGTCCCGGCGATGACGAGCCCATGGACGAATTCGACATCGATTTCACCCCGGTGCGCGTCGATCTGGACGCTCCCCTCGCCCCTCCCGGCGACAGTTTTGCCTCGGCGCCCCTGACGGTGGACCGCAGCCAGTGGGAAATCCGTTTTACGCCACATAGCGAGCTTTATGCACGGGCGAACGATCCGCTGCTGCTGTTCCGCGAGCTAGGCAATCTGGGCGAGATCGACGTGGTAGCCAAGCTTACCGAGCTGCCGGCGCTTGCCGATTTCGAGCCGTTCGGGGTCTATTGCAGCTGGGAAATCACTCTGGTCTCGGCGACCGCATCCGATGCCGACATTGCCGAAGTCTTCGAGTTTGTCGAAGGCAATTGCGATCTCAGTATTGCACGGCTGGGGGACGCGTTGCCGATGGGCGGTGGACCGGGGCTTTCGGACCTCGCCGCACTGGTGACGCCGCCTTCAATTGCCCGCGCCGTGGAAGAAGAGGCCGGCTTGAGCTTCGAAGACCTGGCCAAGGCACTGAAGCCGAAACTCGCTCCGGCGAACACCTCCGAGCCGGGTGCCGCTTCTGCACCGGCGACCCCGATGCTCGAGCTGGTCGAGGAGAATGAGGATCGCCGCGGCGGCGAAGCGGACCGGCGCGGCACCGCACTGCAATCGATCCGGGTCGATCTCGAGAAGGTCGACCGCGTGGTCAATATGGTGGGCGAGCTGGTGATCACCCAATCCATGCTGACGCAGCAGATGGATGACACGCTCAAGGCCCGCTACCAGGAGCTGGTACGCGGGCTCGAAGTGCTGGCGCAGACAACCCGCGGGCTGCAGGACGCGGTGATGGCGATTCGTGCGCAGCCGGTCAAATCTGTGTTCAACCGCATGCCGCGCCTGGTGCGTGAGCTGGCGGCGCAGACGGGTAAGAAGATCCGGCTCGAGATGCTGGGTGAGGCCACCGAGATCGACAAGACCGTCATAGAACAGCTTGCTGATCCGCTGATGCACATGATCCGCAACTCCGCCGATCATGGGATCGAAGCGCCGGAACAGCGCGTGACGCTGGGCAAGTCTGAGATCGGCACGATCCGGCTGACCGCAGAACAGGTGGGTGGCAGCATCCTGATCTCCGTCGAGGATGACGGGCAGGGGATAAATCGGGAGCGCGTGCTGCAGGTCGCTCGCGAACGCATGGTGATCGGCACCGACCAGCAGCTCAGCGAAGAGCAGATCGACAATCTTATCTTTGCGCCCGGCTTCTCGACGGCCCAGCATGTGAGCGACATTTCCGGCCGCGGTGTCGGCATGGATGTGGTGCTTTCCAACATCAAGAAGATGGGCGGGTCCGTGCATGTGCGCAGCAAGCAGGCTCATGGAACGCGGATGACGTTGAGGTTGCCGCTGACGCTGGCCGTGCTCGACGTGATGCTGGTCAAGGTCGCAGGGTCGCCCTATGTGATCCCGCTCTCTTCGATCGTCGAGACCATCCAGTGCGCGCGGGCCGACTTCGGGCGCGCGCCGTCGGGCGCGAAAGTGCTGCGGGTCAGGGGCGAATATGTGCAGGTCATCGATCTCAGCGAGCGCTTCGGCATACATAGCGAGGTCGACATTGCCGAACGCTTCGTCGTGCTGTGCGAGGCGGAAGGCAGCGTGAAGGTGGCGCTGATCGTTGACGACATCGTCGGCCAGCAGCAGGTCGTGATCAAGAGCCTCGAAGAGAATTTTGAAAGTGTCGCGGGCATCGCCGGCGGCACGATCCTGGGCGACGGCAATGTCGCCCTCATCATCGACGTGCAAGGCCTGCGCACGACGCAAGTACACAGGAATGCCGCTTAAGCGGAAGCAAGGACAAGTCACATGGAAGCGTTCGGCTACAAGGACGATCTCACCGAGAGCCCGATCAGCACGCAGAATTCGCTGCAACTGATCGCATTCTCAATCGGCGAGCAGACCTATGGCGTCGAGATCACGACGGTTCGTGAAATTCGTGCCTGGAATGGTGCGACGCCGCTTCCGAATACGCGCGACTATGTGCGCGGCGTGATCAATCTGCGCGGCACGATCGTGCCGATCTTCGACCTCAGGGCGCGGTTCGGCGAAGGCCAGACCTCGCCGACCAAGAACCATGTCGTGGTGGTGATGTCTGTGGGTGAAAAATGGGTCGGCATGCTGGTCGATGCGGTGAGTGACATTCTCACCATCGACAAGAACGAGATTCATGCGGTGCCGGATGGCAATTCGAACGATACCGAGCTGCTCAACGGAATTGTCACGCATGACAGCAAGATGGTCGGCCTGATCGACCTGCATGCCGTGGTGCACGGCGCCAAGCTCGACGCCTAGCGTCTGCGTAAGCGGCTAGAACAAATCCACGTCGCCGCTCGAGGGGCGGGTTGCCGCGACACCCGAGAGTGAAGGCACGCGCAGCTCGTCAAGAACGAGATTGGCCCAGATCTCGTCATAGACAGAATCCGGGGCAGTGGGCGGCAGCAATGCGAACTGGCGAACGGCGAGCGCCATGTTCTGGCAGCGCTGCTCGATGCGATCCTGTCCCTGCAGGGCATTGATGATAATGGCGACGGCCTCGCGGGTCCTGTGCTCGCAATCCCTGCCGGGATCCGCCATCAGTTCCAGTGCCTGGGTGACGCCTTCGACCATCGCGGCAGTCTGGCGCGCGGTTTCATCGAGTTCGCGTGCGAGCTTTTGCAGCGACATATCGGACAGTCCCCCGGATACGCATTCAAACCTAGTCCGCAATCCTAAAGCGCTTCTTGCCTCGCGACTGCCTCCGGGGAACCAACATCAAACTGGTTAGCGGTTCACTAAGACCTTTGCTTCTAGGCTAAATGACAAGGTTATCAGGGACGGCACGGAGATGGTGGCGACGAGATCGCCGTTACCCGAATTCGATCGCGGTGTGGTGACGACCGTACATCAGGGCGACTGCCTGGTGGGCGACCAGTCGGATGTCACCTTTTCCACGGTGCTTGGGTCGTGCGTTGCCGCCTGCGTGCGCGACGTGGAAGCAGGTGTCGGCGGAATGAATCATTTCCTGCTCGCGGCGCCATCCGGCCTGGCCTTCGATCGCTATGGTGAGTCGACCCGCTATGGCGCTTTCGCGATGGAGCAATTGATCAACACAGTGCTCACGCGGGGAAGCGGCCGAAAGTCCAATCTTGAGTTCAAGGTGTTCGGTGGCGGGCTCATCAATGCCGCGCTGAGCGATATCGGCGCGAAGAATATCCAATTCGTTCATGGCTTCCTGACCGACGAAGGCTATAAACTGGCGGCGGAGGATGTCGGAGGCAGTTTTGCGCGGCGCGTGATGTACAAGCCGCAGAGCGGACGGGCCTTCGTCAAGCGGCTCGATAACGCAATGGGCGATACGGTCGCCACAGCCGAACTGGCGATCGTCCGCAGGCCGGTGCTGCAGAAAGCGGCGGCGGGCGACATCGAACTTTTTTAGCCGCCTATCCCTGTCCAAAGTCCGCATTGTGGGTGTATGGCGCACTATCTTGTCGAAATCTTACCAGGCGGGGAGCGCGGTTAGGATTGGTTAACCATTGTCCTTACAGGGTGAAATCGCCCGATTTGCTTTTTCGCCGGTCCGGATGCGCCGCGCCCATGTCGCGATCATCGTCAGCCTGATCTGGCTCGTGGCCATGGCCGCGGCCCCGGCTGTCCTGCATTTTCTTGGATTCGGCTTGGTTGCCCTCGGGGCGAGCGTCTTTCTGGCAGCTGCGGCACTTGCCGCCTCCTATGCGGTAGGGCGCGCGCTGGAGGCCAGTTTCGAAAGCAAGCTGGCGACGCTCGGCCGGGCGGTCGGAGTCGGCAGCGGACGCGGCACGAGCGCCGGAATGAGCATTGAGGCGATCGTCTCGAACCTGGCGGGCCGGCTCGAACGGGCGAGCCAGTTCAAGACCGCATTTCTTGCACTCAAGCACCCTGCGCTGGTGGCAGCGTCCGACGGCGAAATCCTGGGCGCAACGCAGGGACTGGCGGCGCTCGAACCGCGCGCCACCGAGGGAGCCGCATTGGAGCAATTGTTTGGCGACGGCGTGCGCGAGGGCGGAATGCCCGAAGAGAGCCTGACCATGATGAAAGGCATCCGCTTCGAGGTCAGGCGACGCAACGCCGGCGCAGAGCGGATGATGATCGAGTTGACGCCGGCGGGTCACTTCATAGGCGACGACGATCTCGACGCATTCGCGACGGCGATCACGGGCGGACAGACCAGCTTCAGGTTCGAACGCGAGGCGCTGGACGCGTCGCCGGCCCTGCGGACACTCGAGGATGTGCTGGAGCGGTTCGACAGCGGCGTCGAGGCCCTCAACCAGCTCGCGCGCGGTGAGTGGCCAGCACCCGAGACACTGGGCGGCAATTCCGGCATCACCCCGCAAGTGCGGGCGATCGGCGACTTCATCTCCGCGTTGGAGGACGAGCGTGACGAACATGCCGAAGCCCGCGCCGATCTCGAAACGAGAAGCGAAGCGGCATTGGCGGCGATCGACAAGTTCCGTGCGTCGCTTACCTCGCTGGCCGAACTCGCCGACGGTGCGCGGGTGAGCATGGTGGTGGCAGAGGAGGCGCTCGATCGCGGCCGCGAGCGCGTGCGGGCATTGCACGGCACAGAAACCGACCTGCGCAATCTGCTGACGGATGCGGGGCGCACGGCGGACCGCGCGCACCTTGCAGTCGGCAGTGTGGACAGCACGACGGCGGAAATCGACAAGCTGGTTTCTTCGATCGAGGATGTGAGCTTCCGCACGAATCTGCTGGCGCTCAATGCGGCAGTGGAGGCCGCGCGCGCTGGCGAAAAGGGCGCGGGATTTGCCGTGGTCGCCGAGGAGGTGCGTATGCTGGCGCAGTCCTCGCAAAAGACGGCGCGTGAGATTCGCGGCCTTGTCGGCACATCGCGCAGCCAATCCGGCGCCAGCGTGAATGAGGCCTCCAATCTCAAGTCGATCATTGCAAGTCTCAATGAGCAACTCGACGCGCTCGCCAAGGGAACGCAAACGGTCGCCGGTGCGCTCGACGAGAGCAGCGGAACCATCCAGAAGCTCAATGGCCATGTCAGCGCGGTCGGGGACATGGCGGCGCGGGCGCTGAGCCCGGTCGTGCCGCGGGACGCAAAGGCGTCGCGGAGCGTGTGATGGAGCAAGGCGAGTACCCGCTCAGCGATCGCGAATATGCGCGCATCCGGGCGCGCGTCTATGCGGAGGCGGGCATCGCGCTGTCGGACGCGAAACGGATGCTGGCGGTGTCGCGGCTGGCCAAGATCCTGCGGCGGAACAAATTCGCGTCCTTCGACGCCTATCTCGATTTCCTCGAGCAGGACGGAACCGCCGAAGACGCGCAGATTTTCGTCAATGCGCTGACGACCAATCTCACGCGGTTCTGGCGAGAGGAGCATCACTTCGTGCATCTCGCCACGCATGTGGCGGGGATCATTGCAGAGAGAAAGGGTGCGCCGGATCGCCGGCGGCTGCGCATCTGGTCTGCGGGCTGCTCTACAGGGCAGGAGCCCTATACGATCGCGCTGACGCTGCTCGACCGCTTCCCGGAGCTCGCGCGCTGGGATTTCAAGATCCTTGCAACCGATATCGACACAGCCGTGCTCAGCAAAGCTATGGGAGGCATTTATCCCGGGAGCGAGTTGCACGAGTTGACGCCGGAGAAAGCGCGACTGTTCGAGCGCTTGCCGGATGGACGCGTCAAGGTGCCGGAGGCGGCTGCATCGCTGGTTTCGTTCAAGCCGCTCAACCTTCTTGTGCCCTGGCCGATGCGAGGGAAGTTCGAAGCGGTCTTCTGCCGGAATGTGACGATCTATTTCGACAAACGGACACAGGCTGAGCTGTTCAGCCGTTTCGCCGACATCTTGACGCCAGGCGGCGTGCTGTATGTCGGGCATTCGGAAAATCTCGGCAGCCAGAGCCACCACTTTCAGATCGTGGGAAAGACCGCCTATCAGGTGCGCGCCACACACAAGACGAAGGACGCCGCATGAGCATCCGCGTGCTGATCGTCGATGATTCCGCCCTGATCCGCGAGGTGCTGTCGCGCACGCTCGGGCGCGATGGCGACATCGAAGTGGTGGGCACGGCTGAGGATCCGCTCGATGCGCGCGAGAAGGTCAAGGCGCTCGACCCCGATGTGGTGACACTCGACATTGAGATGCCCAATATGAACGGGCTGCAGTTTCTTGACCGGCTGATGCGGCTGCGGCCGATTCCGGTCGTCATGGTGTCGACACTGACCACGAAGGGTGCGAGCGAGACGCTGCTGGCGCTCGAACTTGGCGCGGTCGATTTCGTTGCGAAGCCGAGCGTCGATCTTGCCGGAGGGCTCGACAGCTTCGGCGCGCAACTCAGGGAGAAGGTGCGTGCGGCCGCCCATGCGGATGTCCGCTCTCGCGCGCTGAAGGGGCCCTCCAGCGCAGCTGCCATCCGCACGGCGGCGGCGCCCAAGGGGTCGCTGATCGCGATCGGAGCGTCCACGGGAGGGGTCGAGGCGATCCGCACGGTATTGACGGCGATGCCCAGGGACTGTCCGCCGATCGTCATCACCCAGCATATGCCCAAGGGGTTCACAGCGCGCTTCGCGGCGCGGCTGGACGAATTGTGCGCGATCCACGTCGTCGAGGCAGAGGACCGCATGCCGCTCGAGCCGGGATATGCCTATGTGGCGCGAGGTGACTGGCATTTGCGCGTGGAGGCGAGTTCCGGCCAGCTGAAGTGCCGGATCAGCCAGGACGAAGTGGTTTCCGGGCACCGCCCGAGCGTCGACGTGCTGTTCGAGTCCGTGGCGCGAAGTTCGGGGGCGATGGCGGTCGGCGCGATCCTCACTGGGATGGGCCGCGACGGTGCGCGAGGCCTGAAGCTGATGCGCGAAGCGGGGGCCTATACCTTGGGCGAGAGCAAGGCCTCAGCGCTCGTCTACGGCATGCCGCGCGTCGCCTTCGAGGAGGGCGCCGTGGTAGAGCAGGCGCCGCTGGACGCCGTCGCCGCCCGCCTTGCAGCGGCCCTCGAAAGGCTGCGGAGCGCCGCATAAAGCGGCCCTTCCGGTTGAGAAAATCGTAATGGTTTTTCCCTAGCGTTTTAGGGTGCCGGCCGGGTTGCTCCGGTGCGCGAGGTTGTCCGCCCAAAAATGCCCAAGGCAAGCGATGTCAGCGTCCTGATTGTGGACGATCAACAGTCCATGCGGGGCATCTGCAGGTACATTCTGTCGGAACTCGGTTTCCGGGATATCATCGAGGCAAAGAACGGCCGCGATGCCCTGGGCAAGCTCGAAAAGTCGAATGTCCAGCTGATCATTTCGGACTGGAACATGGACGATATCGATGGGCTGACCCTGCTCAGGATCATCCGCAAGCATCCCAAAACGCAAAAGATGCCGTTTATCATGGCCACGGGCCGGTCCGACAAGGAGCAGGTCAAGGAGGCAATCTCCTTTGGGGTCAACAATTACATCATAAAGCCCTTCGACGCCGGGACGATGAAGAAGCGGATCGAAGCGGTCATCGGGGCGCTGAGCTAGCCCGACCCAGCCATCGCAACCGCTTGTTCACCAAGACCCCGTAGATTCGCGGGAAGCCGACGGTCGGGTTGGTGCGCCCGCCGGTCCTTCCATACGGAGTCCGCAAGATGCGGCCGAGGTCCGGTCTTAGGCTCGTTCACAAGGTTGCGCTGACTCTTGCCGGCGCGGTTCTGGCCGGATGTGCGGGCACGGCGATTGCCGGCTACGGACTGGGCGCGGGGGTGGATTTGTCGGCGGGGTTTCTCGCCGGTGGCGGAACGCTGGTTGCCATTGCACTGATTGGTGGGCTTGCGGCGGTGCGCGGGCTGCTGTCGCCCCTCGGGCGGCTGAACAGGGCAGTAGGCCGGCTGGCCGAAGGTCAGCTGGACGTGGCAATCGAAGGTGGAACGCGCGGCGATGAAGTGGGCGACATCGCACGCGCGCTGCAAGTCTTCCGCGAAAATGCCCAGAAGATGCGTGCGATGACTGAAGGGGAGCGCACCGCCTCCGAACACCGGCGGATCGAGCGGACAATCATGATGCAGGCGCTGCAGGCGGCTTTCGGCGAAGTCGTCGACGCGGCGGTGGCCGGCGATTTCAGCAAGCGGGTGGAAGCGGAGTTCCAGGATCGCGAGCTCAACAGTATCGCGGCTTCGATCAACAATCTGGTGGAGACTGTGGACCGTGGCCTTGGCGAATCCGGCCGCGTGCTGTCGGCGCTCGCGAAGACCGACCTGACGCATCGCGTCGAGGGGCACTACGAAGGCGCATTCAAGCGGCTGAAGATGGACACCAACCAGGTGGCTGAAAAGCTGAGCGAAATTGTGGTGCGGCTCAAGGACACCTCGCGTGCGCTGAAGATCGCAACCGGCGAGATCCTGTCTGGCGCCAACGATCTCAGCGAGCGCACGACCAAGCAGGCTGCGACGATCGAGGAGACGTCGGCGACGATGGAGCAGCTGGCTTCGACCGTGCAGCAGAATGCACAGCGTGCCAAGGATGCGAGCGTTGTCGCCGGTTCGGTGACCCGCAGTGCCGAAGAGGGCGGGCTCGTGATGGGCAGGGCCACTCAGGCCATGGATCGCATCACCAATTCGTCGGGCAGGATTTCGAATATTATCGGGCTCATCGACGATATCGCGTTCCAGACCAATCTGTTGGCCCTCAATGCGTCCGTCGAGGCGGCGCGGGCGGGGGAAGCAGGCAAGGGCTTCGCGGTCGTCGCGATTGAAGTCCGCCGGCTCGCGCAATCGGCGGCGCAGGCTTCAGCCGAGGTCAAGGGATTGATCGAAGAATCAAGCAGCGAAGTGAAATCGGGTTCGCGGCTGGTGGCGGAAGCGGCGGGCACGCTTGAGGCGATGCTGACCGCAGCGCGCATGTCCAACGAGCTGATGAACGGCATTGCGGCGGACAGCCAGGAACAGGCCGCTTCGATCGAGGAGGTCAATGCAGCGGTACGGCAGCTCGACGAGATGACGCAGCACAATGCCGCGTTGGTCGAGCAAACCAACGCCTCGATCGAGCAGACCGAGGAGCAGGCGACCGAACTCGATCACATCGTCGAGGTGTTTGCCGTTGGCCAGCGTGAAAGCAACAGACGCGTCGTTACCCAACCGGCGGCGCAGGCGGCCCGTGGGATAAAGGGATTGCAGGAGCGAGTCCGCGACGCCGCCCGCAATTATCTCGGGCCGGGGAACACCGCGATCGACAAGGAGTGGGAGGAGTTCTGAACATTGCTGCTGACACGTCTTGTCAGCGCAGAGCGGGACCATGGTCCCGTCACAAGAGGAACCTCGATGTTCGTGGACGATCTCGACCTGATGCTCTCGAACTATGCGCCCAAGGTAGCGAGCCTGGCCCGCAAGCTGGTCGCGCTCGTCATGGAGATCAGGCCAGATCTCTCAGCTAAGGTGTCCTTTGGCTGGCAGACGATCAATTTCCGTCATCCCAAGGCGGGTTTCACCAACGCGATATACATGTCCAAGAGCGGACAGGTCCTGCTCGTCTTCCAGGATGGCCGGTTGCTCGACAGCCCACTGCTGACCGATGACGGCAAGGTGAAGAGGGTGCGCTGGATACCGTTCCGCCCGGGCGACAGGATCCCGGTCGACGAGGTTGCGATCCTCATCGCGGAGGCCATTGCGCTCCGCAGCTAAGCCGCTATCAAGAACGGCGGAGGTTCGGCATGACACGCATCGGCCTGGTTGCCCATGACGACAAGAAGGACGACCTTGTGGCTTGGGCCAAGAAGCACAAGAAGGTGCTTGGCAAGCATGAGTTGTGGGGCACCGGCACCACGGGCGCCCGCGTGATCGAAGGATCGGGGCTGAAGGTCACGCGGCTGTTGAGCGGGCCACGCGGCGGCGACGCCCAGATTGGTGCCATGATCGCCGAGGGCAGGCTCGACGTGCTGATCTTCTTCCAGGATCCATTGACGGCGCTGCCGCATGATGTCGACGTCAAGGCCCTGACACGGCTGGCGACGCTCTACAACATTCCGTTCGCAGTGAACCGGGCGACAGCGGATGCTATCCTCGCCGTGCTTTGACCAAGCCGCCCCTTCCGTGCAAAGTGCGGCAAAACAAGGCCGGGCAGGGCCACAAGCAAGGTCAGGACGGGGGCGAGTGGCTTTCGACGCAGTTATCGACGTGCAGAACGTCACCAAGAGTTTCGGAGGCCTGAAGGCGGTCAACAACTGCTCGCTCAAAGTCGAGCGGGGCTCTGTGACCGGACTGATCGGGCCCAACGGGGCCGGGAAGTCCACGCTATTCAATCTTGTAGCCGGGAATCTGCAGCCCGACAGCGGGCGTATTGTGTTCGATGGCGAGGATGTGACGGGGCTCAAGCCCTATGCACTGTTCGGCAAGGGCATGCTGCGGACGTTCCAGATCGCGCACGAATTCTCGAACATGACGGCGCTCGAGAATTTGATGATGGTGCCGGGCGGCCAGCCGGGGGAGAATCTGTTCGCCAACTGGGTGATGCCGGGAGCGGTCAGGGCGCGCGAACATGCTGTCCGGCAGAAAGCCAGTGACGTCATCGATTTCCTCAAGCTCGCCCATGTGAAGAACGAGCTGGCGGGCAATCTGAGCGGTGGGCAGAAGAAGCTGCTCGAACTCGGCCGCACGATGATGGTCGACGCCAAGGTGGTGTTGCTCGACGAGGTTGCCGCCGGCGTCAACCGCACGCTGCTGCACGATCTCGCGGCCAATATCGAGCGGATGAACCAGGAGCTGGGTTACACCTTCTTCGTCATCGAGCACGACATGGATCTAATCGGCCGGCTCTGCGACCCGGTTATCGTGATGGCTGCCGGCGAGGTGATCGCCGAGGGCCCGATGGCGGAAATTCGCGCCAATCCGGCGATCATCGAGGCCTATTTCGGCGCGCCGGTGGAAGCGGCCTGAATGCCAATAATCGAAGTCAAGAATGTCGTGGGCGGATATGGCGGCGCGCCGATCCTCAACGGGGTGAACATTGCCATCGAGCAATCCGACATCGGGGTGATCGTCGGGCCGAACGGGGCGGGCAAGTCGACGACGCTGAAGGCGATCTTCGGGCTGCTGCGGGTGACCTCGGGCAGCGTCGTGTTCGATGGCCACGACATCCAGAACTCCTTGCCCGACCGGCTGGTGCCGCTGGGGCTGAGTTTCGTGCCGCAGGAGCGGAACGTCTTCACTTCGCTCAGCGTCGAGGAAAATCTCGAAATGGGCGCGTTCACACGGCGCGACGACATCTCCGAGACGATGGAAAGCGTCTATGTCATGTTCCCAGTACTCAAGGAGAAGCGACGCCAGCCGGCCGGCGAGCTGTCGGGCGGGCAGCGCCAGATGGTGGCGATGGGCCGGGCGCTGATGAGCAAGCCGAAGCTGCTGATGCTTGACGAACCTTCGGCCGGCCTCTCGCCCCGCTATGTGCTCGAAATCTTCGAAGAGATCGTCAAGGTCAACAAAGCGGGCGTCGCGATCCTGATGGTCGAGCAGAATGCGCGGCAGGCGCTGGCCTTCGCGTCCAAGGGTTTCGTGCTGACGCAGGGACAGAACCGCTTCACCGGCACCGGTCCCGAGCTGATCGCCGATCCCGAAGTTGCCAAGAGCTTTCTGGGGGGCTGAATGGACATCCTGGTCTTCATGCTCAACAAGATCGCCATCTCGGGGCTCGTAATTGGCTCGATCTATGCGCTGGGCGCGGTAGGCGTGACACTGGTGGCCGGCATATTGCGGTTCTCGCATTTCGCGCATGGCGACGTGATGACGATGGGCGCATTCGTCAGCTTCATCCTTGCGAGCCTGCTCGCCGCCACCGGCATTGGCCTGCCTTTCGCCACCGGCATTGTGGTGCTGCCGCTGGCCATGATCCTGACTGCGATCATCGTTTATGGCTTCGACCTCGCCTTCTACCGTCCGCTGAGGCGACGCGGGGCGCGGCCCATCACGCTGCTGATCGCCTCGATCGGCGTGACGATGATGCTGCAGGGCGTGCTGCGCCTGTTCGGGGGCACGGCGACACGGAGCTTCTTCGAGACAGAACCCAAGCTCATCTACCGCATCGACATGAGCTGGCTGGGCGCGACGCGGCCATTGACGGTGACGCAGCCGCAGGCGGCCATGATCATTCTCACGCTTGTGGCGGTGCTGGTGCTTCACCTGTTTCTGTCACGATCGCGGCTGGGCAAGGCGATGCGGGCGATGTCGGACAATCCCGATCTGGCGCAGGTTTCGGGCATTAATACGCAACTGGTGGTGCGCATGACGTGGTTCATCGCCGGAGCGCTTGCATGTCTTGCGGGCACGATGCTGGCGCTCGACGTGCAGCTCAAGCCGGATCTGGCGTTCAACATCATTCTGCCGATCTTCGCGGCGGCGGTCGTGGGTGGACTGGGACAGACCTATGGCGCGATCGTCGGTGGATTCCTGGTTGGCTTTGCCGAGACGCTGGCAGTGTTCGACTGGTCGGTGCTGGTGAAGCCTCTCGCCGGCATCCTGCCGGACTTCATCACCAGCGCGCCGTCGCTGGCGCTGGTGCCGAGCGAGTACAAGCTCACCGTCTCCTTCGCGATCCTCGTGCTGGTGCTGCTGTCGCGGCCGACCGGCATCTTCAAGGGAGTCTCGACGTGACGGCGCGTGCCTTCACCCTGTTCGGCACGCTGATCGTCCTGATCTTCCTGATCGGGCTGTGGCAGGGCACCGCGAATGTGCTGCTGCTGTCGGTGACGTCGCTCGCCTATGCGCTCATCGCGCTCGGCCTCAATATCCAGTTCGGCTATGGTGGGCTGTTCAACCTTGCCGTGATGGGGATGCTGATGCTGGGCGCGATGGCGACCACACTCATCTCCATGCCCATCAATATGTCGTTCTGGGATTCGGACGGCCCCTATCTGCTGCTGAGGGCTATCGGCGCGGCGATTGCTGGCGGCGTGCTCGTGTTCGCCGTGCGCTGGGGCCTGAAGCGGCTCGGGGTGGGCGGCACGTTCACCTTCTGGATCACGCTGCTGGCTTGGCTTTTTGCCTATATCTTCTATCGGACGCAGATCGATCCGGCGGCGCTCTACATCGAGCAAAAGGCGGGATGGGTCGGCGGGCTGGGCCTGCCCGTGTGGCTGGGCTGGGCGGCGGGCGCGGTGTTCGCTGCCCTCGGCGCCCTCGTCATCGGCCGGGTGTCACTGGGACTGAGGTCCGACTATCTCGCGATCGCCACGATCGGCATGTCCGAGATCATCCGCGCATTCGTCAAGAACATGGACTGGCTGACGCGCGGTACGCTGACAGTCACGCCCGTCCCCTGGCCAGTACCGACGCCGCAATATTTCCAGGAACTTGGGGCGGACACGACGGCCTCGTTCGTCTATGCCCGCGGCGGGTTCCTGCTCGTGCTGCTTGTGCTCGTGGCCGTCGTACTGTTCGGGATCGAGCGCGTCTATCGCGGGCCGTGGGGCCGCATGATGCGGGCCATCCGCGACAATCACATCGCGGCGGCCTCGATGGGCAAGGATGTGACGCGCCGGCAGCTCGAACTATTCGTGCTGGGCTCGGCGCTGATGGGGCTGGGCGGCGCGGTGCTGGCGAGCTTCAGCCGGCTGTTCGACCCGGCCGGCTACATTCCGATCAACCACACCTTCCTGATCTGGGTGATGGTGATCGTGGGCGGCGCAGGCAACAGCTTCGGCGCGCTGTTCGGCGCGGTGTTCATCTATTTCGTCTGGATGATGTCGGACCCGGTGAGCCATACCATCTTCGAATGGGTGAATTCACTGAGCCTCAGCATCGGCTGGCCGGCCATCCCCGAGATCGATGCGCGCTCGAGCCAGATGCGCGTCTTCGTGCTTGGGCTGGTGATCACGCTGGCGCTGCGCTTCGCACCGCGCGGACTGATCCCGGAGATCATCCGGCGCGAACGCTAGGCCGTTCACCGCATCATGCCCAAAAGAAAAGGCCCGGGATCGCTCCCGGGCCTTTCGATCTTTCCTGGCGGACCGATCACATGACCGGGCCGACCTCCTGGAACTTGCCGCCCTTGACGGTCATCTCGATGACCACGCCGGGAACGTCGCCATTGGCGTCGAAATCAACCGGGCCCGAAGCGCCCTCGTAGTTGATGTCGGTGCCGGCCTTGATCAGCTCGACAGCCTTGGCCCATTCGCCGGGCAGAACGACTTCGCCCGGAGCGTTGGCGATGTCGCGCACGGCCTGGCCGATGCCCTCGCTCTTACCGCCGGTCTTTTCGAGCGCGGCAGCGATGAGGAAGGCGGCGTCGTAGGACTGCGGAACGTAGGTCGAGCCCACGTCAACGCCACCCGCCGCTGCGATCGCCTTGAAGGCGTCGATGCCGGCGCTGGTGGGCGAGCCGGGACGGACGGCGATCATGTTCTCGAGCGCCGAAGCGTCGAGGCCAGTGAACAGCTCGTCATTGACCATGCCGTCGCCGCCCACATAGGTGGTGAAGTCACCGCTCTCGGTGGCCTGCTGCAGGATGGTCTTGCCCGAACCCTGGGCGTAGGCGATGACCACGAGGGTCTGCGTGCCCGCCGCGGCGATCTGGCCGAGCTCGGCGCGGTAGTCGGCCTTGCCCTCTTCATGCGCGACATTGGCGGCGACCTTGCCACCACCGGCCGTGAAAGCGGCGGCGATGGTGTCGGCGAGGCCCTTGCCATAATCGGTGTTCACATAGGTGATGCCGATGTCCTTGATGCCCTTGGCGGCCAGCAGCTTGGCGAGCTGCTCACCATTGTAGGCGTCGGACGAGGTGGTGCGGAAAACGAGGTCGTTGTCCTTGAGGGTGGCAACGGTCGGGGCCGTGGCCGAGGACGAGATCATCAGCACGCCGGCCGGGACCGCGACGTTGTCGGCAACCGCAATGGTCACGCCCGAACACATGGCGCCGAGGATGGCCGAGACCTTGTCGCTGTTGATGAGCTTGTCGGCCGCGGCGACCGCGACGTCGGGGGTGACGCAGCCATCGTCGCCGGTGACGACCGTGACGGGCTGGCCGCCAACGCCGCCGGCGGCGTTGATTTCGCTGAAGGCGAGGTTGGCCGAAGCCGCCATCGGCGGCGACATGGCCTCGAGCGGGCCCGTGAATCCGAGCAGAACGCCGACCTTGACGCCCTGGGCGGAAGCGGGCAGGGCGGCGAGAAGCACCGCTGCGGCCGCCAGGCCAAGAATGGTGGTGGATTTCTTCATGATGTCCCTCTGTGAAATTGCCCGCCTCCAGCACCCTTCATGGGCATCTTCGAGCCGGGCAATAAGGTTTTGGGGGCGCTCAAGGCACCCCGCTGGGGCGATATTGCATAGAAGTCGCGCAGGTGTCACCCGTCTTTGATCTGCTGGTCAAAATACCGGTCCCGTTGCTTAACCAGCCGGGCCTGCGCATAGATCAGCGGGTTCCGTGGCGGCGAGCGCATGATTCCAAGACTTCTCCCGATCGTATTTGTGCTGGCCGCGTCATGCTGGGGCGCGGCCGCGCAGGACTCGGTTATTTCGCTGGAGCCGGGGCAATTGGGACCGGAGGCGAGCGAGGCGCCGGCGACATCCCCGGACGAGGCTGCATCGTCCTCGGAGGAGCCCGCCGAGGCGCAGGCGCCGGCGCCTTGCGGCGGACAGACCATCACCATTGCGCGGATGCAGTGGCCGTCAGCGGCACTGCTGGCGGAAATCCACGCCCGGCTGATCAAGCAGAATTTCGGGTGCGAGGTGCAGGTCGTGGCCGGAGATCTCGCGGCGACAGCGTCGTCGATGGGCGCGAACGGCCAGCCCGCTGTGGCGCCGGAGCTGTGGATCACGCGGGTTTCCGAAGTCTGGAACGCGGCAATCAAGACGCAGGAGGTCCGGCAGGCTGGAGCGACCTATGCCGAGCCGGTGTTCGAGGGTTGGTTCATCCCGGATTACGAGGCGGAGAAACGGCCAGAGCTGACCAAGGCCGCCGACCTCAAGGACTATTGGCAGGATTTCGCCGGCGGCGGCAAGAAAGGAAAGCTCATTTCGTGTCCGCCGGACTGGGGCTGCGCGGTGGTGAACCGCAATCTGATCCGCGCCAATGGGCTTGCCGATCTGTTCGAGGTGGTCGAGCCGGCGAACCGGTTCGAGCTCGATACGCTGATCGCCTCCGCGGTGAGCCGGAAAGAGCCGATCCTGTTCTACTATTGGCAGCCCAATGCGGTGCTGGCGCAGTTCACGTTCAAGCAGATCGACCTCGGAACGTTCGACAAGGACGCGTTCCTCTGCCTCGGGCGGGTGGCCTGCGCCGACCCCAAGCCGACGAGCTATGCCCCCGATCCCGTGATCGTGGCGCTGGCGCAATGGGTCTATCTCGAGGCGCCGGAGGTGGCGGCCTATCTGCAGCGCGCGCATATGCCCTTTGCGGAGATGAATGCGCTGCTGCAGAACCTCAACGAGCCGGGGGCGACGGTCGAGAGCGTGGCCGATGCGTTCGTCGCGGCGCGCGGGGAAATCTGGCAGGGCTGGGTGGGGAGGGCCGCGAATTAGGCCCGGAAGTCCTAGAACTTCCGGCGCGGTTGCGTCGGTCTCGGCCCGGCGGCTATAAGGCCGGTGGGAAGCCCAGAGGCGTTATCGGAGTTCGTTTGTTGGAACTGAAGCGGATCAACGACCATGTCGCGGTCGCGCCACAGATCAGTCCGGACGATATCGCCATCATCAAGGCTGCCGGCTACAGGACCATCATCAACAACAGGCCGGATGGGGAAGCACCCGACCAGCCGAGTTCGGACGAGATGAAGGCGGCCGTGGAAGCGGCGGGACTGGCCTATCACTACATTCCGCTCGGCCGTGACGGGGTCAGCCCCGATATGATCGAGGACGAGAAAGCGGCGCTCGAGGGGAGCGCCGGACCTGTATTGTGCTACTGCCGATCCGGCACGCGCTCGACCACGCTGTGGGCGCTGGCCCAGGCGGGGAAGCTGCCCGCGCAGGAGATCGTCGATGCAGCGGCGCATGCGGGATATGATGTGTCCCATCTGGCGGGATATCTGAGCCAGAAATGAAGGGGCCGTGTGGCCCCTTTTGTTTGACGACGGACTGCCCCTCATCTGGATGCCCGCCATGCCGATCAAGAAGATCCTTGTCGCCAACCGCAGCGAAATCGCGATCCGCGTGTTCCGCGCGGCCAATGAGCTGAACATCAAGACCGTCGCCTGCTACGCCGAAGAGGACAAGCTGGCGCTGCACCGGTTCAAGGCGGACGAAGCCTATCTCATCGGCAGGGGCAAGGGACCGGTCGAGGCTTATCTGCAGATCGACGAATATCTGCGCGTGGCGCGGGTGAGCGGGGCGGACGCTATCCATCCGGGCTATGGGCTGCTGTCGGAATCGCCGGAATTCGCGGAGGCCTGCGAAGAGGCGGGGATCATCTTCATCGGGCCCAGGCCGCAGACGATGCGCGACCTGGGCAACAAGGTCGCGGCCCGCAACATGGCGATTGCGAGCAAGGTGCCCGTGGTGCCGGCGACCGAGGCGCTGCCGGACGACATGGATGCGGTGCGCAGCATGGCTGCCGAGATCGGCTATCCGCTGATGCTCAAGGCGAGTTGGGGCGGCGGCGGGCGCGGCATGCGCCGGATTATGGACGAGGGCGCGCTGGTGGCGGAGGTATCCGAAGGCAAGCGCGAGGCCAAGGCGGCGTTCGGCAAGGACGAGATGTATCTCGAAAAGCTGATCGAGCGGGCGCGGCATGTCGAGGTGCAACTGATCGGCGACGACCATGGCAATCTGGTGCATCTATTCGAGCGCGACTGCTCGGTGCAGCGGCGTAACCAGAAGGTGGTGGAGCGCGCGCCGGCGCCATATCTGTCGCAGCAGGTGCGCGATGATCTGACCGGCGCGGCGATCCGGCTCGGCAACGCGGCCAATTATCGTGGGGCGGGGACGGTCGAGTTCCTGCTCGATGCGGACACGAACAAATTCTACTTCATCGAAGTCAATCCGCGCATCCAGGTCGAGCACACGGTGACGGAAGTCGTCACCGGCATCGACATCGTGAAGGCGCAAATCCATCTGCTCGAGGGGGCAGTGATCGGCACGCCCGAAAGCGGCGTGCCGCTGCAGAAGGATATCCGGCTCAACGGCCACGCCATCCAGTGCCGCATTACGACGGAAGACCCCGAAGAGAATTTCATCCCCGACTACGGACGCATCACCGCCTATCGTGAGGCGACCGGGTTCGGCGTGCGGCTCGATGGCGGCACGGCTTATGCGGGCGCGATCATCACGCGGTTCTACGATCCGCTGCTCGAGAAAGTGACCTGCTGGGCGCCGTCGCCCGAGGAGGCGATCGCGCGTATGCATCGTGCGCTGCGCGAGTTCCGCATCCGGGGCGTGCAGACCAATCTCGCCTTTCTCGAAAACATCATCACGCATCCCGATTTCATTGAGAACCGCTACACGACGCGGTTCATCGACACGACGCCGGAATTGTTTGAGATCAGGCGCCGCAAGGACCGGGCGACAAAGCTGCTGACCTATATCGCGGATGTCACGATCAACGGTCATCCCGAGGTGCGCGACCGGCCACGACCGCCTGCGGAGGCGATCGAACCGATGGTGCCGGTCTATGAACCCCTGATGCTGATCGAAGGTTCGCGGCAGGTGCTCGAGCGGCAGGGGCCGAAGGGACTCGCGTCGTGGATGAAGGCGCAGAAGGCTGTGCTCTTCACGGATACGACTATGCGCGATGCGCATCAGAGCCTCCTGGCAACGCGCATGCGCAGCTACGACATCACGCGCATCGCAGAGGCCTATTCGCGCGGGCTGCCGAGCCTGTTTTCACTCGAATGCTGGGGCGGGGCGACGTTCGACGTCGCGATGCGCTTCCTCAATGAGGACCCCTGGGAGCGGCTGGCCGAGGTACGCGCCGGAGCGCCGAACATCCTGACGCAGATGCTGCTGCGCGGCAGCAATGGCGTCGGCTACACGAATTATCCCGACAATGTGGTCAAGTTCTTCGTGCGTCAGGCGGCGAAGGGCGGAGTCGATGTGTTCCGCATCTTCGACTGCCTCAACTGGGTCGAGAACATGCGAGTCTCGATCGACGCGGTAGCCGAAGCGGACAAGGTCGCCGAGGGTGCGGTCTGCTACACGGGCGATGTGCTCGATCCGGATCGGGCGAAATACGATCTCAAATACTACGTGGCGCTGGCGAAAGAGCTCGAAGCGGCGGGCGCGCATGTGCTCGGCATCAAGGACATGGCGGGGCTGCTGAAGCCGGCGGCCGCGACGAAGCTGATTTCGACGCTAAAGCAGGAAGTTGGACTGCCGATCCATCTCCATACGCATGATACGTCGGGCGCATCCGCTGCGACGATCATGGCGGCGGTGGCGGCGGGTGTCGATGCGGTCGATGCGGCGATGGATGCGTTCTCGGGCACGACGAGCCAGCCGACCTTCGGTTCGCTGGCGGCGGCGCTGGCCGATACCGAGCGTGATCCGGGCTTCGATCCCAAGGTCATCCGTGAAATCTCGTTCTACTGGGAGGCAGTACGGACGCAGTACCGGGCGTTCGAGAGCGACCTTAAGGGCGGTGCGTCGGAAGTCTATCTCCACGAGATGCCGGGCGGGCAGTTCACTAATCTCAGGGAACAAGCGCGCTCGCTCGGGCTCGAGTCGCGCTGGCACGAAGTGGCGCGGACCTATGCCGATGTGAACCAGATGTTTGGCGACATCGTGAAGGTGACGCCATCATCCAAGGTCGTGGGCGACATGGCGCTGGCGATGGTCTCGTCGGGACTGACGCGCGCCGATGTCGAAGACCCGAAGAAGGACGTGGCTTTCCCGGATTCGGTTGTCGGTTTCTTCATGGGCGATCTGGGCCAGCCGCCGGGCGGATTTCCCAAGGCGCTGCAGAAAAAGGTGCTGAAGGGCAAGACGCCGCTGACCGAGCGGCCGGGGTCCTATCTCAAGGATGTCGATCTCGAGGCCGAGCGCGCGAAGGTCGAGAGGGAGACCGGCGAAAAGCTCGACGATCTCCGGCTCGCCTCGCATCTGATGTATCCAAAGGTCTTTTCGGATTACCTCAAGACGCAGGACAAATATGGGCCGACGGCGGTGCTGCCGACGCCGGTCTATTTCTATGGGCTGACGCAGGGTGAGGAGATCTTCGTCGAGATCGAGCACGGCAAGACGATGGTGATCAACTATCTCGGCCGTGCGGAGACGAACGACAAGGGCCAGGTCCGTGTCTTCTTCGATCTCAATGGACAGCCGCGCACCATCACCGTGCCGGACCGGCTCAAGGTCGGCGAGATCAAGGTGCGGGCCAAGGCGGCGCTGGGCGATGCCAAGCAGATCGGCGCACCGATGCCGGGCGTCATCTCGGGCGTGCAGATCAAGGCCGGGGACAGCGTGAAAGCCGGTGACGTGCTGCTCTCCATCGAGGCGATGAAGATGGAGACGGCAATTCACGCCGAGGTGGACGGCGTGGTGGCGGAGCTGACGGTGAAGCCGGGCGACCAGATCGACGCGAAGGATTTGCTGGTCAGGTTCGAATAGATTGTTGGCGTTACAATAATTATTGACGCCGGTAATTTTTGGCGTTACAGGAACTCGCGATGGAGATCACCTGCGACGAGGTGAAGCGCCAATCGAATCTGTCCAAGCATGGCTATGACTTTGCCGAGCTGGATTTGGCGTTTTTTGAACGCGCTACGATCCTGTCGGGCCATCATGGTCGGCTATTGGACGTCGGGCAGTTCGACGACACGATTGTTTCCGTAATCTTCAGGCCACTGGGATCAGAGGCGCTATCAGTGATTTCGATGCGCGACGCATCGTTCAAGGAAAGGAGGCTGGCGAGATGACTAAACTCAAGCCGCTACGTCCGTTCACCGATGAGGATGAGGCTCGCGTTCAGCGAGAGATTGCCGACGATCCGGACAATCCCGAAGCGACCGATGAGCAGATGGCGCATCCGATGACATTCGCGGAGGCGATGAAGCGGGCCGTCGGACGGCCGCGCTCCGCCAATCCCAAACGCCAGGTCACCGTCAGGCTGGATGCCGACGTCATCGACAAGATGCGCGGTTCGGGACCGGGCTGGCAGGTGCGCATGAACGAAGTCCTGCGCAAAGGCTTTCGCGTCGGAAAGCCTTAGGGGCTAGAGCCGCCGATAATCGCCGTCGATGGTCGGTCCGCTGCCGGAGCGCGGGCGGGCTGCCGCGCGGCGGGGCAGGAGGCTCACAAGCCAGCTCACCAGCAGCGGAATGATCACGACGTCGTCGAGCCAGCCGAGAATCGGGATGAAGTCGGGGATGAAGTCGATCGGGCTCAGCAGATAGAGCGGCACGAGCAGCATCAGCGCCTTGTGCCAGAGCGGCGTGTCGGGCGCGAGGAAAGCACGCCAGAGCATGGCCAGTTCGTTGCGGAATTGTAACAGTCGACCCATCGGCGCCTCCCCTGTTGTCGATTGGAAATGGGGACCGCGAGCGGGATTTCAAGACCGGGCGCCAAGGTCATCGTATCGTCTCGGTAACCGCGTAAGGGGCGTGCAGATTCTCGCCGTTGCGTGCTTTGGCGCAAGGGCCTATGTCTCGGCGAAATGAGCATTTCTGAGCGCAAGCGCACGATAGGCGTGGACGTCGGCGGCGTAAGGGTCGGCGGCGGCGCGCCGATTGTTGTGCAGTCGATGACCAATACCGATACCGCCGATATCGAGGCGACGGTGAAGCAGGTCGGCCAGCTCTGGCGGGCGGGGTCGGAGCTTGTCCGCATCACAGTGGACCGCGACGAGAGCGCGGCAGCGGTGCCGCATATTCGTGACCGGCTGCGGGCGCGTGGCATCAATGTGCCGCTCATCGGGGATTTCCACTATATCGGCCACAAGCTGCTGACGGACCATCCGGCCTGTGCCGAGGCGCTCGACAAGTACCGGATCAATCCGGGCAATGTCGGGTTCCGCGCCAAGCGCGATACGCAGTTCGCGACGCTGATCGAGATGGCGCTGCGTTATGGCAAGCCGGTACGGATCGGGGTGAACTGGGGCTCGCTCGACGAGGAGCTGCTGACGCGGCTCATGGATGAGAACGCCGTTTCAGCCGCGCCGGTCTCGGCGGCGGCGGTGCAGCGCGAGGCGATCATCCAGTCGGCTCTGCTGAGCGCGAAGCGTGCCGAGGAAATCGGGCTCGCGCCGGACCGGATCATTCTCTCGACCAAGGTGTCCGACGTTCAGAATCTGATCGCGGTTTATCAGGATCTCAGCGCGCGCTGCGACTACGCACTGCATCTGGGGCTCACTGAAGCCGGCATGGGCAGCAAGGGTATCGTCGCGTCGTCGGCCGCGATGGGCATCCTGCTGCAGCAGGGCATCGGCGACACGGTGCGCGTTTCGCTCACGCCGGAGCCGGGCGGCGACCGCACACAGGAAGTGCGCGTGGCGCAGGAATTGCTTCAGACGATGGGCTTCCGTCAGTTCCTACCGGTCGTTGCGGCCTGCCCGGGCTGCGGGCGGACGACGAGCCAGACCTTCCAGGTGCTGGCCAAGGAAATCCAGGATCATCTGTCGAGCTCGATGCCGGAATGGCGCGAGCGCTATCCGGGCGTTGAGCAGCTCTCGGTGGCCGTGATGGGCTGCATCGTCAACGGGCCCGGCGAGAGCAAGCATGCCGATATCGGCATCTCGCTGCCGGGGACGGGCGAGACGCCGGCGGCGCCGGTGTTCATCGAGGGCAAGAAGGTTGCCACCCTGCGCGGCGCCGACGTGGCGGATCAGTTCAAGGTCATGGTCGCGGACTATATCGAGCAGCGGTTCGGCGGAGCCGGAAAGGCGGCGGCCGAGTAGCTCAGTCCGGTACGTCGCAGGCGTCGGCCCATTTGCCGCCGCAGAGCTCGACGAGGCGCGCGACCGGCAGGCGGACCGAGGCATGGGTCGAACCGCCGGCCGGGATGACCTCGTCGTAGATCTTGAGCGAGACGTCGCAATAGATGGTCAGCGGCGCGGGGAGGCCGAAGGGGCAGACGCCGCCGACGGCGTGGCTGGTGAGACGCAGCACGTCTTCGGGGCCGAGCATGCGCGGACGGCCGCCGAAGGCAGATTTTGCCTTCTGGTTGGAGAGGCGGGCGTCGCCGCGGGTCACCAGCAGGAATTCGGTGTCGTTGACGCGGATGGCGAGGGTCTTGGCGATCTGGCCGGGCGCGACGCCATGGGTGCGCGCAGCGAGATCGACGGTGGCGGTGCTGTCTTCGGTTTCGATGACATGCAGGTCGGGCGCGCGGGCCGCGAGGTCCGCTTTGACGGTTGCAACAGTCACTCAGTTCTCCCGTGTGGCGACGTAGCGGGCTGCCTCGCGCAGGGTGTCGGCCTCGGGGCCGAAACGGGTCAGCGCGGTGATGGCATCGTGGACCATATCGCCGAGATGGCGGCGTGCGGCGTCCATGCCGATGCGGGCGACAAGGGTCTGCTTGTTGGCGGCGTGGTCCTTGCCGGTGGCCTTGCCCATAGCATCGGGCGAGGCGGTGACGTCGAGCAGATCGTCGGCAAGCTGGAAGGCCCGGCCGAGGGCTTCGGCATACTGGGTGAGCGCGCCCAGCGCCTCATTGTCCGCGCCGGCAAGAATCGCGCCCATGCGAACGGAAGCGCGGATGAGGGCGCCGGTCTTCATGGCCTGCATGCGGGCGATGGCGATCTCGTCGAGCGGCGCCGTCTCGCCCTCGATGTCGCGCATCTGGCCACCGACCATGCCGCCGGTGCCGGCCGCGGCGGCGAGCTCGGTGACGAGGCGGAGCGCGACGGCAGGGTCGGGATGGCCATGCTGACTCAGCTGACCGAAGGCGAGGGTGAGAAGCGCATCGCCGGCGAGGATGGCCGTGGCGTCGTCATAGGCCTTGTGGACGGTGGGCAGGCCACGGCGGAGGTCGTCGTCATCCATGGCGGGCAGATCGTCATGGATCAGCGAATAGCAGTGGACGAGCTCGACCGAGACGGCGGCGGCGAGGGAGAGCTCGCGGGCGGTGCCGAGCATCAGGGCGGTTTCGCGCAGCAGGAAGGGACGCAGGCGCTTGCCGCCATTGAGGGTGCCGTGGCGCATGGCGGAGACCAGGCGGACGGGAGGCTCGCCGGGACCGCCGAGGGTAATTGGGGACAGCAAGGTCTCGAGCGCGGCCTCGATTTCGGCGGCGCCGTCGCGCAGGGCTGTGTCGAAATGGGCCATGGCGGCTCAATATCGGGTCGCGGCGGGCCGAGGCAAGCGGGTCAGGTGCGTGGGAGCATGGCCCGCAGGACAAGGATCACGGCGAGGTAGATGGCGCCGAACGGTGCGAACAGGATGAAGAGGAGCGGCCAGAGATTGGAATCCTGGGTGAGCGCGTAGAGGCACCAGGCGGCGATCGGGATGGCCACAATGAGGGGCGCGAGGACGAGAAGACGCCAGACGCCGGTGCGGATGGTGATAGCGCTCCAGAGCTGGAGGCCCAGATAGACCGGGACGCCCATCAGGATGGCGAAGCCGATGAGGATCTCCAATGCCGCTCCGATCGCCTTTTTGCCGGTTTTCGGAGGGAATCTAGCCGGCAGGGGTTAATGTTTCCGCGGCGGGCGGCCCCTAGCCAAAGGGCGATTTCTCCACTATAGACCCCGCCAATCCCGGCAGACCCTGTCTGTTGACGCCGAAATGCGCGGCGAAACCCTATTGAGACGGAGACCACGATGGCTGTTCCGAAACGCAAAACGTCGCTGATGAAACGCGGATTCCGCCGCTCCGCCGATGCGCTTACCGCCCCCGCCTATGTCGAGGACAAGGATTCGGGCGAACTGCGCCGCCCGCACCATGTCGATCTCAAGTCGGGTATGTATCGCGGCCGCCAGATCCTCGAGCCCAAGAAGAGCTGACGCGGCTTAAGGCTGACTTGAAAGTTTGAACGGCCAGTCCCAAAAGGGCTGGCCGTTTTGTTTTGGCGGCGGGAGCGGGGCAGATGGCGAAGACGCGCACGGAATCGGATTCAATGGGCACGATCGAGGTGCCCGCCGACAAGTATTACGGCGCGCAGACGGCCCGCTCATTGATGAACTTCGAGATCGGCGAGCAGAAGATGCCGTCCGAGATCATCCGCGCCTTCGGCATCCTCAAGAAGGCCGCGGCGATTGCCAACCATAAGCTCAAGCTGATCGACAAGGCCAAGCGCGACCTAATCGTGAAGGCGGCGGACGAGGTGATCGAGGGCAAGCTCAAGGATCACTTCCCGCTGGTGGTGTGGCAGACGGGATCGGGCACGCAGTCCAATATGAATGTCAACGAGGTGATCTCGAACCGAGCCATCGAGATGGCGGGCGGCGTGAAGGGATCGAAGAAGCCGATCCATCCTAATGACGACGTCAATATGAGCCAGTCGAGCAACGACACCTATCCGACGGCGATGCACATCGCGGCGGTGGAGGCGATCGACAATTACCTGCTGCCGCGCGTAAAGATCCTGCGCGACACACTGGCCAAGAAGTCGAAAGCGTTCATGGCGGTCGTCAAGATCGGACGCACACATCTGCAGGATGCGACGCCGCTGACGCTGGGTCAGGAGATCTCGGGCTGGGTGGCGCAGATCGATCTCGCGGTGAAGGCGATCAAGGCGACACGGTCGCAATTGCTGGAGCTCGCTTTGGGGGGCACGGCGGTCGGGACGGGGCTCAATGCGCATCCGGACTATGCGGTGACGGTCGCGGCCGAAATCGCGCGGCTCACCAAGCAGGACTTCGTCACGGCGCCGAACAAATATGCGGTGATGGCGGGGCACGATGCGTTCGTTGGCACGTCGGGGGCGCTCAAGCAGCTTGCCGTGGCCCTGATGAAGATCGCCAATGATGTGCGCTGGCTGGCGTCGGGGCCGCGCTCCGGCCTCGGCGAGATCGTCATTCCGGAGAACGAGCCGGGATCGTCGATCATGCCGGGCAAGGTGAACCCGACCCAGAGCGAAGCCATGACGATGGTGTGCGTGCAGGTGATGGGCAATGACACGGCGATCGGCATCGCGGCGAGCCAGGGCAATTTCGAGCTCAATGTGTTCAAGCCGGTAATCGCATACAACTTCCTGCAGTCGGTGCGGCTGCTGGCGGATGCCGCCAAGAGCTTCAACGACAATTGCGCGGTGGGGATCGAGCCGGACCGCGCGCGGATCAAGCAGCTCGTGGATCAGTCGCTGATGCTGGTGACGGCGCTCAACCGGAAGATCGGCTACGACAATGCTGCCAAGATAGCGAAGAACGCGCACAAGAAGGGCAGCACGCTCAGGGAGAGCGCGATTGAACTTGGGCTGCTCACCGGCAAGGAATTCGATGCCGAGGTGAAGCCCGAGAACATGGTGGGCAACCTCAAGGTCTGACGGTCAGATCAGTCGCCGGGCCGCCAGTATTGCCGGGCAATGATGCCTATGCCGATGGCGATCAGCACGATCGGGCCGAAATAACCCCAGTCGAAGCGGAAGTAGAATGCCGCGAACAGGCCGGCGAAGATCGCGCCGGAGACCATCAGTCCGATGACCTCGCCATCGATCTTTCCGTCCTGCTGGTAGCGCCGCTGCGCGGTGACGAAGGATCCAACGGCCGGAATCAGGAAGAAGAACGCCCACCAGTTCTCCGGCAGGTGGAGCCCGAAGTTCTGGAGGAAGAGCACCAGCCCCAACGCGATGAGCACGAGTGCGCCAATCGGAGCGCCATTGGCCCAGGCGTGGCGGTCGGCACGCCGGGCCCGCCGCTCTTCGCGGCGCATCTCGCGCCAGTCACCCGAAGGGGGCGGGGTCTGCAACGGAGGCGGGGTGGGCGCGGCATCCTGGGACATGTCGGGGTCTCCTTCGCGATCTGAGGAGATTATTCCAGCCCAATCCTGCCGGCCAGCTTTTGATCCTGCGCAAGCCCGAAATTGCGCAGGGACTGGCGGAGCAGGCCGGGCTTTGCCATTGTCGCGCACCGGCGAGAAGGAGGCCCCCATGACCGAGACCGTGTTCATTCCGCCCGAGGGAACGCGTATGCGGCGCGGCGGCGCGCTGATCCCGCCGCTGCTGATTATTCCGTTCCTGATCTACAATGTGCTGGCATTCACGCTGTTCGGCGGCAGGCCGGAGGGCTGGAGTGCGACGCCGGGAGTGCTCAGCATCCCGATGGTTTCGGGCGCAACGTGGTCGCTCACCTGGGGCGACCTGCTGCTGGTGGTGGGGCTGGTGTGCCTGTTCTTCGAAGTGCTGAAGTCCACCAATACGGGGCGGACCTCGGTGATCGAGCACATGCTTTCAACCGCGCTGTTCGTCGTGTTCCTGATCGAATTCCTGCTGGTGGGCGCGGCCGCGAGCTCGGCCTTCTTCCTGCTGATGATCATGGCCGTCGTCGACGTGGTTGCCGGTTTCACGATCTCGATCACGGGCGCCGGCCGCGACGTAACGATGGCGGGCTAGGCGTCGAGATTGGTGCGGGTGCCCGGCGGCAGGCGCCGCTGGGCGACCCTGCCCATCGCGTCATAGGTCATCAAGACCTCGGCGACGGGCGCCTGGCGCTTTTCGCGCTGGATCGAGAGCTGGTGCTTTTCGGCGATAAGCTGGCTGAGGAAGCCGGCCTTGGGCGCCTCGCGGGTATAGAGGCTGCGACCAAAGCGGTGGCGCGCGCCCGAATTGAGGGCGACCGGCAGGTTCGTATTGAGGCCTTCGACCTTTGCCATCGCGGTTCCATGAGCGCCGATCTGTCCCAAAATGAGTCAGATGGCGCCAGTCTGCGAGGTTCAACGTGGGCCGGGGCCTTTCGTTTCGCAAGGAATGGTTAGGATTTGGGTTACCAAGTTAACCCCTAAGGGCGAGGCGCATGACGTGGCGGCGCGCGCCCTCGCGGCCAATTTCTTCAAAACCCAGCCGTTCGAAGGCTGGGATGAAGCCCATGAAGCGGTAGCTCGGCGATTTCGGGTCCACGGGATATGCCTCGATCGCAGTGGCACCGCGCTTTCGGGCATAGGCGATAGCGGCGTCGATCAGCTCGCGGCCATAGCCCTGATGCCGGATTTGCCGGCGCACAAACATGCAGGCGAGGGACCAGGTATTTTCGCCGGGTGTTGCCGCCGGCCCGCCGATGCGCCGATAGGTGTCGCGTGGTGCGATGGACACCCAGGCAAGAGGCTCGTCGTGAAGATAGCCAAGCAGGCCAACTGTTGTTCCCGCACCGATCCGCCGGTGCATCTGCTTCTTGCGGGTGGGGCTGGTGGTGTCCTTGAGTTCCTCGGTGCTGGCGCGCCAGGTCATGCACCAGCAATATTTGGGACTGCCCGGCGCTTCGAAGAGTCTGTCGAAATCGGCGCGTCGAGCCTTGGTCACCGGCTTGAAGATGAGCCGTCCAGCCATCTTAGCCGAAGCTGTCTTTGGCCTTGCGCAGGGCAGCGAAGACGACCGCGGGGTCGATATCGCGCTCAAGACCCATCGCGACGGCGAGGGCTGGCTGGTCGGCGCGGAGGAAGGGGTTGGTGCGCTTCTCCATGCCCATGCTTACAGGGATCGTGAATTGCTTATTGGCCCGCATGCGCTTGACTTCGGCGGCGCGAATGGTGAGGGCCGCATTCTTGGGATCGACCGTGAGCGCGAAGATGGAATTGGCCTCGGTGTATTCGTGGCCGCAATACATCAGCGTGTCATCGGGGAGGGCTTTGAGGGCCTTCAGTCCCTGCCACATCGGGCCGGGCTTGCCTTCCATCATGCGGCCGCAGCCCATCGAGAACAGCGCGTCTCCGACGAAGACGTGGCCGTCGAGGGCGTTGTAGAATGCGATGTGTCCGGCGGTGTGGCCGGGCGTTTCGATGACCTTGAACAGCGTCGCGCCGAGCGGCACGGAATCGCCGCCGGCGACGACGACATCGAGGCCGAGAATCTTTTCGGCCTCGGCGCGGGGACCGGTGACGGTTAGCTCATAGTCTGCCCGCAGAATGGGCAGGCCCTCGACGTGATCGCGGTGGTGATGGGTAATCAGGACGTCGGTCAGCGCCCAGCCGCGGCGTGCGAGGGCGTTACGGATGGCCTGCGCATCCGGCGCATCGATTGCAGCCGTCTTGCGGGTTTCTATATCATGGACGAGAAAGCCGTAATTGTCGCCGCGGCAGAGGAAGATGTCGACAAGGACGCTCAAAGGCAGGAATCCGTGGGTCTGCAAATCACAACGGCCGAGTGTAGCGTCGGGAAGGCCTGTGCGCCATGACCCCTGACGTCAGGCGGCTCATCGATTTCTACAAGTCTCCGCTGGGCAAGATTTCGCGGGCGCTGCTGCGCGACGTCGTGGTGGGTTTTGCCGGAAACGTGGCGCAGAAACGCGTGCTGGGACTGGGATTTGCGTCGCCTTATCTGCGGTTTTCGATCGACAAAGCCGAGCGCGTTCTCGCCTTCATGCCGGCCCGGCAGGGAGCCTCGGCCTGGCCGCGCGAAGGCCCGTCGCACACCGTGCTCTGCGATCCGCTCGAGATGCCGCTGACCGACGCGGCCGTCGATCTCATTATCGCGGTGCATGCGATCGAGCATGTCACGGATGCGGAAGAGATGATGCGCGAACTCTGGCGGGTGGCGGCGCCCAATGCGCGGCTGATCGTCGTCGTGCCGCGGCGGCGCGGCTTCTGGGCCAGCGCCGACAACACGCCGTTCGGCGACGGCAACCCCTTCAGCCGGACGCAGCTCGACAAGTTGCTGCGCGACCATTCCTTCGTGCCGGAGGCATGGCGGGAGGTGCTGTATCTGCCGCCTTCGAACAACCGGCTCGTGCTCAAGGCGGCGCGTATTTTCGAGCGGTTCCTGAGGCTGTTCGGGCCGCTGTTTTCCGGGGTGATCGTGGTTTCGGCGCGGAAGGAGCTGTTCCCGGCTGTGCCGCGGCGGAAGCGGCTCGAGCGGCTGATCCGCGTGCCGTCGCTGGCGCCGCAGGCGGCGATGGAGGGGCTCGAGCGCTGATTTGCGTTCGAAAGGCCGCTTCTCTATGGTCCGGCGCGTTTTCAGCCCACCCCCGAAGCCATGTCCGACCGCCCCATACCGCAGCCCGGAATATTGAAGATTGCGCCCTATGTGCCCGGCAAGTCGCAAGCGGCTCCGGGGGTGAAGGCAATCAAGCTTTCGGCCAATGAGTCCCCCCTCGGCGCAAGTCCGGCGGCGATTGCGGCGCTGCGCGAGGCGGATGCGAATCCGGAAGTCTACCCGGAAGGCACATCCCGCGTTCTGCGCGAGGCGCTGGGCGAGGTGCATGGGCTTGATCCGGAACGGATCGTATGCGGCAATGGGTCGGACGATCTGCTGCATCTGCTGGCGCAGTGCTATCTCGGGCAGGGCAACAGCGCGGTGATGAGCCGGCACGGCTTCAACGTCTATCCCATTGTCACGATGGGTGCGTCGGCCGAGATCGTTATGGCGCCGGAAACGGAGTATCGCGCCGATGTCGATGCGATGCTCGCGGCGGTGCGGCCGGATACTAAAATGATGTTCCTCGCCAATCCGAACAATCCGACCGGGACGTATCTCAGCGCTGGCGAGATAGCGCGGCTCCATGCGGGGCTGCGCAAGGACATATTGTTCGTGCTCGACAGCGCCTATGCGGAATATGTGACCGCCGACGATTACAGCGTGGGCATCGATCTCGTCGACAGCGCGGAAAATGCGGTGATGGTGCGGACGTTCTCGAAGATGGGGCTCGCCGCGTCGCGCATCGGCTGGATGTATGCGCCAGCGCATATCGTCGATGTGGTCAACCGCATCCGCGGGCCGTTCAATGTGAACCGGCCGGCGCAATATGCGGGGGCGGCGGCGGCGCGGGACCGTGAGTTCACGGAGCGGCTCAACGCGTACAATACGAAGTGGCGCAGCTGGCTCACCAGCGCGCTTCAATCCAACGCGATCCGCGTGGTGCCGAGCGAGGCCAATTTCGTCCTGGCACTGTTTGCCGATGCAGATACGGCGCGCGCGGCGTTCCAGGCGCTGTTCGCCGAGGGCTTGATCGTGCGCGAGATCGGCGTTTATGGGATCGAGAACGGGTTGCGTATTTCGATCGGGCCGGAAGACGCGATGCAGAGGCTGGTGCAGATACTCAAGCGCTTCGGCGCGCCGGGGGCAGCATAATGTTTGACAGACTGGCGCTGATCGGCATCGGCCTTATCGGGTCGTCCATCGCACGGGCGGTGCGGCAGAAGGGACTGGCGAAGACGATCGCTATCTCGACCCGCAAGGCCGCGACGCTGGACGAAGCGCGAAGCCTCGGGCTTGGCGATTTCTACACACTCGATGCGATCGAGGCGGTGAAGGGCGCTGATCTTGTGATCCTGTGCATCCCGGTGCTGTCCTATGGCGCGGTGATGGAGAAGATCGGGCCGTATCTGGCGCCGGGCGCCATCCTTTCCGATGTGGGGTCCGTCAAGCAGAGCGTCATCAAGGCCATGGCGCCGCATGTGCCCAAGGGCGTGAGCCTGATCCCGGGCCATCCGATCGCGGGCACCGAGCATTCGGGGCCGGCGGCGGGCTTTCCCGAGCTGTTCATCAACCGCTGGTGCGTGTTGACGCCGGGACCCGAAGTAGAGCTTTCGGCAGTGAGCAAGCTCACCGCGTTCTGGTCGGCGCTCGGCTCCAATGTCGAGGTGATGGAACCGGGGCATCACGACATGGTGCTGGCGATCACGAGCCATATTCCGCATCTTGTGGCCTACAACATCGTGGGCACGGTGGCCGATCTCGAAGCGGCGACGCAGTCCGAGGTTATCAAGTTCTCGGCTTCGGGTTTCCGCGATTTCACGCGCATCGCCGCGAGCGATCCTGTGATGTGGCGCGACGTGTTCCTCACCAATCGCGAGGCAGTGCTCGAAATGCTCGGGCGGTTCCTCGAGGATCTGTCGCAATTGCAGCGCATGGTTCGGGTGGGCGACGGGCCGGGCATGGAGGCACTGTTCACGCGCACCCGCGCGGTGCGCAGGTCGATCATCACGGCAGGGCAGGAAACGGCCGCCGCGGATTTCGGCCGGCCGCATGGGGAAACCAAAACGCTGAGCGGCCCCTCCGGCACGGTCGAGGTGACCGACGCGCCGGCGCCGCTGCTCGACATCAATGTTGAGAGCGACCATCCCGTGCGGGAGCATGGCGGCGGGGACGACGCCTAGCACTCGCCGGGCCGAAACCACACCGGCGGTACAGTCTGCAATTCAGTTGGCGTTCAGCCCGCGCGCGAGAAAAGCACGCCCTTACGAGAGGGCATGACGATGACTGACAAGACTGCTTACCTGCAGATGCGCGCGGGCGAATTCTATAAGGGGCCAGACCTCTATCTGATGGAATTGCAGATGGCGGCCAAGGCCAGGCTCGATGCACTCAATGCGATACCCAGCTTCGACGTGGCGCAGCGGATGCCGATGCTCGAGCAGATGCTGGGCAGCATCGGGGAAAGCTTTGTGGTCTCGCCGGTGATGTGGGAATATGGAACGCATATCCATCTGGGCGATGGCGTGCTGATCAATTTCGATTGCATTTTCCTCGATGGCGCGGATGTGCGGATCGGCGATGGAACGCTGGTAGCGCCGCGTGTGCAGTTCCTGACTGCGGGCCATCCGGTGGATGCGATGGAGCGGCTGACCTATGACGTAGCGACCGGCAAGCCCAATGGCGGCGTGACGCTCAACCGGCCGATCACAATCGGCAAGAATTGCTGGATCGGCGCGGGGGCAATCATCATGGGTGGCGTCACGATCGGCGATGGGACGACCATCGGGGCTGGCAGCGTCGTCACCCGGGATATTCCCACCGGCGTCGTGGCGGCGGGCAATCCCTGCCGGGTGCTGCGCAAGGCCTCGCGGCGCGACGAGGCAGCCAATGCCGCCTGAACGCCCTTGTTTGTGGCGGTGATCCCCCGCAATCTGCCGCGGGCGTCTTCCGGGGGATCACGATGAATGAAGCGTCGAGCTACGAGAGAATGTTGCGTGGGGAGAAGGTCTTCTCTCCAGACTGGGATCTGATCGGCATGCAGATGGCTGCGCAGGCCAAGCTCGCCGAGTTCAACGCGCTGCCGACGGACCGTGTGGAGGAGCGCATGGCGCTGCTGAAGCAGATGCTCGGCAAGGTCGGCGAAGGCTGCATGGTGCTGGGGTCGATGAGCTTCGAATATGGCAGTCACATCGAGCTGGGCACGGGGGTGCTGCTCAATTTCGAATGCATGTTCCTCGATGGCGCCAAGGTGATCATCGGGGATTTCACGCTAGTGGCGCCGCGCGTGCAGTTCCTCACGGCCACACATCCGACGCTGGCGAGCGAGCGCTTCGCGTTCGATGAAGCGACGGGCATTCCCACAGGCGGCTATACGATCAACAAGACCATCACCGTGGGCAGCTGGTCGTGGATCGGGGCGGGGGCGATCCTGATGCCGGGGGTGACGGTGGGCGACCATACGGTGATCGGTGCGGGGAGTGTGGTGACGAAGGATATTCCTTCGCATGTGGTTGCCGCCGGCAATCCGTGCCGGGTGATCCGGCCTAACGCGTAGCCAGCAACGCCTCCACCTCGGCGCGGGCGGGTGCTCCGAGGCGGCCGCCGAAGCGGGTGCATTTTATGGCGGCCGCAGCAGAAGCGAAGCGGATCGCGTCGAACTCAGTTGCGCCTTCAGCGAGGCGCAGGGCGAAGGCGCCGTGAAAGACGTCGCCGGCGGCGAGCGTGTCGATGGCTTCGACCGGAAAGGCCGGCAGATGGTCGTCGGGCCAATAGACACCCTGTGCGCCGGCGGTGACCGCGGCGAAGACGCCGAAGCGGGCGGCGAGGACCGCGGCGGCAGGCTGCGGGTCGAGGCCGGTGACCTGACGCGCACCGGCTTCCGAAGCGAGAATATGGGTCGCGAGCGGCAGCAGGCGGTCGAGGATTTCCGGTGGGGCCCGTTCGAGATCGAGGATGGCCGGGATCGTGCGTTTGCGGGCGGCGCGCAGGGCCATCTCGGCGGCATCGGGCCAGCGGACATCGACGCTGACGATAGCCACATCATCCATTGGCGGCAGCGCGTCCGGCCTTGTGCGGATCGCGGGGTCGTAATGCGGAACGACGATCAGCTCACCGCGGCGGTCCATCAGGATGGTCGAGAAGCCGGATCGCGCGCTGGGCACGCGGCGGAGGGCAGAGAGATCGATGCCTGCTTCGCTGAGCTGGGCCACGATACGATCGCCGGTTGCGTCGTCGCTGCAGGAGGCCCAGAGGCGCGCCGCGCCACCGAGGCGCGCGATGGTCGCGGCCTGGGCGGTGGCCATGCCCTGCGCGATCTCGATGGCATCCTCGGGGATGTACTTGCCCGCCGAAGCGGGGAGCATGTCGAGGCGGAAGATCGTGTCGAGGCTCAGCGCGCCGACGCAGAGCACCGTTGCGGTCATAGGCTCTTCAGGGCGTCGATGACGCGGATGCCGTCGGGCGAGTTCCATTCGGCGGGCCCCTGCAGCACGGCGAGTTCGCAGCCCTTGGCATCGATGAGAAGCGTGGATGGAAGGCCGATGGCGACGGCGCTGGTCTGAAGCTTCTTGAAGGATTCGAAGGTCGGGTCAGCGTAAAGCGGAAGGTTCGGCCAATTGCCCTGGGCGAGAAAGGCGCGGGCCTTGTCCATGCCGCCCTCGCCGATGTCGAGGTTGATCGGCAGCACCATGAAATGATCGTCGTTCTCGCTTGCCGCCAGCTCGTTCAGCGCCGGCATCTCGGCGCGGCAGGGGATGCACCAGCTGGCCCAGAAATTGACGAGCAGGGTCTTGCCGGCGAAATCCTTGAGGGTGAATTGCTTGCCGGCAGCGTCGGTGAAGGACATCGCGGAGTGGCCGCGGCCGGTGCCGGTACCGTTGAGAGCGGCGAGCTGACCGGTGGCCGCGGCGTCGATTTTCTGGGCGGCGGCGGTCTGCGGCACGCATTCGGCGGCCCCGAGGAGCCCGGCATTGCTAACCCAAAATGTGATGGCTATAGCTAAAACCGCGCTCAGGGCGGCCGCCGCCAGCACCCGGCGCGGGCTCAGTTTTGCGCGTTCGGGCATGGGTTCGGACACGAGGACTCCAAGGAACCGGTCATGAGCAATCGTATGTGGGGCGGCCGGTTTTCGTCCGGCCCCGATGCCGTCATGGAAGAGATCAATGCCTCCATCGGCTTTGATCACCGGCTCTATAAGCAGGATATTGCCGGGTCAATCGCGCACGCCCAGATGCTGGCCGAGGCGGGCATCCTCACAGAGGCGGACCGTGACCAGATCGTCACTGGTCTAAAGGCGGTGCTGGGCGAAATCGAATCGCAAAAGTTCAACTTTTCGCGCGCCCTCGAAGACATCCATATGAATGTGGAGTCGCGGCTCAAGGAGCTGATCGGGGACGCGGCAGGGCGGCTGCACACGGCGCGGTCGCGCAACGACCAGGTGGCGACGGATTTCCGGCTCTATGTGCGGGACGCTATCGATACGCTGCTGGAACAGATCAAGGCGCTGCAGCTGGCGCTGGTAAACCGGGCCGATGAAGAAGCCGAGACGATCATGCCGGGCTTTACGCATCTGCAATCGGCGCAGCCGGTGACGCTGGGGCATCATCTGCTGGCTTATGTCGAGATGCTTGGGCGCGATGCGGGCCGGCTGACCGATGCGCGGAAGCGGCTCAACGAGAGTCCGCTGGGCTCGGCGGCGCTGGCGGGCACGCCCTATCCCATCGATCGAGAGATGACGGCCAAGGCGCTCGGCTTCGAGCGGCCGACGGCGAACTCGCTCGATGCCGTCAGCGACCGGGACTTCATCCTCGAAACGCTTGGCGCGGCGTCGATCTGCGCGATTCATCTCAGCCGGTTTGCCGAGGAGCTGGTGATCTGGAGCTCGGCGCAGTTCAGCTTCATCAAGCTCAGCGACAAGTTCACCACGGGCTCGTCGATCATGCCGCAGAAGCGGAATCCCGACGCGGCCGAGCTGGTGCGGGCCAAAGTGGGCCGGATCATCGGCGCCGCGACGTCGCTGCTGGTGGTGATGAAGGGGCTGCCGCTGGCCTATTCCAAGGACATGCAGGAGGACAAGGAAGCCGCGTTCGATGCGCTCGATGCGCTGAGCCTGTCGCTGGCCGCGATGACGGGGATGGTCGAGGATCTGAGTGTCAACCGTGAACGGATGCGGGCGGCGGCGTCAGCCGGATTCTCCACCGCAACGGACATCGCGGACTGGCTGGTGCAGAAGGCCAACATTCCATTCCGTGATGCGCACCATATTACGGGGCAGATCGTGGCGCTGGCGGAGCAGAAGGGCATTCCACTGGATGGGCTCACGATCGAAGATTTCAAGTTCATCGACCAGCGTATCGACAGCCGCATCCACAAGGTGCTGAGCGTCGAGGCGTCGGTGCGGGCACGCAAAAGCTATGGCGGTACGGCGCCCGAGAATGTGCTGGTGCAGGCGGCGCGGTGGAAGTCGATGCTGACCGGGCAGGAGGTCAAGCCGCGGGTGGCCAAGGTGTCGCTGGGCGGCGGCCATGGCGATGGTGGCATCGAGTAGGTATGCCGCGCTCGCCCCGGCAGATGCGGCTGAGTGAGCGGCATGTTGCCCTGCTACGGCGGGAGATTGCCGATCCTGGGCCGCAATTGCTCGAGGGGTTCCGCCATGCGAGCGATAGGGACTTCGATACGGAGGTCGGTGGCATGCTGGCCACGCGCCCACCGGGTCCATTCTGGCTGTTCGCCTATGGTTCCTTGATCTGGAAGCCGGAGACAGCGTTTGAAGCAAAACGCACGGCGGTGGTGCGGGGCTGGCACCGGCGGTTCTGCCTCGGCTGGGACTATCGCTATCGTGGCAGCCGCGAAGAACCGGCGCTTATGCTCGCTTTGGATCGCGGCGGGCAATGCAAGGGTGTCGCGTACCGGCTGCCGGAAGCGAGCCTTGGAAGCGAACTCGACAAGCTGATCCGCCGCGAGATGAGCACGGTGCCTTCGGCGTTTCCGTGGCGCTGGATCGACGTCCTTACCGACGAGGGGTCGGTCACGGCACTGACCTTCGCGATGAATCGCAAGAGCGGGCGCTATGTCGCCGATCTCAGCGAGGAGCAACTGGTCGAGATGCTTGCCACGGCGCGGGGCTTTCGCGGCTCGATGGCGGAATATCTGTTCGCTACCGTCAGTAAGCTGGAGGAACTGGGTATTCACGACCGCAGTCTGTGGCATTTGCAGGCCCTGGTGGCCGATCGCATCGACGCCGCGCATCCGGTCGTGCCGCCGCCGACCGGCTGATGTGACTGGCACTCCACAGTCGGCGCCCTGTCGGAGCGACGCGGCGGCAACCGGATTGACCGGTCGGGACATCCCTACCTAGGGTGACGGACCGGCAAATGCATTGCCGGTCATTGGTGTGCATGGGAGACGGAAATGACCAAGGTCAAATATTACGCCTATACTGCCGCCGCACTTCTGCTGGCCGTGGCGCTCACGGGATGCGTCCACAGCCCCTGATCGCACGCGATCAGCGGTTTTCTGCAAAGGGGCCCGGGGCGGCCCCTTTTTTTCGGTCCGATAATGGCTTAGTGCGTCGCCTGCGTCCGATGGCGCGGGGCGAATTCATGGTCCATCATTTCCAGTATCGCGACGGGGCGCTTTTCGCGGAGGACGTCGACATTGCCGCACTGGCCGACAAGGTCGGTACGCCGTTCTACGTCTATTCCGCCGCGACGCTGCGGCGCCATGTCCGGGTGATGACCGAAGCGTTCACCGGCATTCCGACGCTGGTTGCCTACGCGATGAAGGCCAATTCCAACCAGGCTGTGCTCAAGGTCGTTGCCGGCGCGGGCGCCGGTGCGGATGTCGTGTCGGGCGGCGAGCTGGAGCGGGCGATCGCGGCGGGGATTCCGCCCGGCAAGATCGTGTTCTCGGGCGTCGGCAAGACAGTGGCCGAGATGCGCCGCGGCATCGAACTCGGGATCAAGTGCTTCAATCTCGAAAGCGAGCCGGAGCTCGAACGGCTGAGCGAGATTGCGGCGGCTATGGGGAAGGTCGCGCCGGTCTCGGTGCGGATCAATCCCGATGTCAGCGCCGGCGGGCACGCGAAGATTTCGACCGGCAAGAAGGAAAACAAGTTCGGCATCCCCTTTGCGCGGGCGCGCGAAGTGTATCGGCGTATTGCTGCTCTCAAAGGCGTCAGGGCCGTGGGTGTCGACATGCATATCGGCAGCCAGATCACCGACATGCAGCCCTTCGAGAACGCCTATGCGCTGCTGGCCGAGCTGGTGCGCGATCTTCGTGCGGATGGGCATGCGATCGTGCATGCCGATGTGGGGGGTGGTCTCGGCATTCCCTATCGTCTCGAGGAGGCGCCGCCGCCCGATCCGGAGGCTTATGCGGCGGTGGTGCGCAAGCATCTCGGCGGCCTCGGCGTCGAGCTGGTGCTGGAGCCGGGGCGGCTGATTGCAGGCAATGCGGGAATCCTCGTCACGCGGGTCGAATATGTGAAGGAAGCGGACAAGACCTTTGTCATCGTGGATGCGGCGATGAACGATTTGATCCGTCCGACGCTCTACGAGGCCGAGCACGATGTGCAGCCGGTGCGGCATTCGAATTTGCCGCCGATTACTGCCGATATTGTGGGGCCGGTGTGCGAGACGGGGGATTATCTGGCGCTGGGGCGGAAGATGCCGGGCGTGAAGGAAGGCGATCTGCTGGCGATCATGTCGGCGGGCGCCTATGGCGCCGTGATGGCCTCGACCTACAATTCGCGGCTGCTGGTGCCCGAAGTGCTGGTCGACGGCGCGCGCTGGCACGTCATCCGGCCGCGCAGGAGCATCGACGAGCTGATCGCGCTCGACAGCGTGCCGGACTGGCTTTGAGCGTGAAGCTCAGCTCGTCTGCGTGAGGAAGCGGCGGACGGTGAAGCGCGAGGTGATGGCGGTCAGCGCCGCGATCACCGGGATAACGGCGGCGATGCCGACAATGCCGTCGATGCCCAGCGAGAAGCGGCCGAACAAGATGCCAAGCTGGGCGCTTGCCTCATTGGGCGCGAAGCTGCCGGTGGCCCAGGCGACGGCGAAGAAGAAGGCGACAGCGGCGATGCCGCCGATCAGTCCGCCGCGCAGCCCCAGCGACAGGAAGCGGCCCTGGAACTCTCCCGCAATGAAGCTGTTGGACGCGCCGATGAAATGCAGCACGTCGACGATCTCGCGATTGGAGGCCATGGTGCCGCGGGTCGCAAAGACGACAGCAAGGACAGTGGCCAGCACAATGAGGCCGAGCACGAGCACGCCCGAGAGCACGATAGTGCCGGCCATGACATTGAGCTGCTGCCGCCACGCTGCGTGAGTATCGAGCGAGGCGCCCTTGATCGCGGCGAGATCGCGTTCGAGCAGGCTGAGATCGGCGTCATTGGGATCGATCTCGACCACGACGAGGCGTGGTATTTCGATGGCGCTGAGATCGAGGCCGGTACCGAGCCAGGGCTCGAGCAGCTTGTAGCTTTCCTCAAGCGTCAGGGCGCGAGCCGAGATGACGCCAGGCGTCGCCTCTGCGAGGGCGACGGCGGTGCGAAGGTTGCTCTCCATCACCTCGCCCTCGACGGGCCGAATCTGGATCGTCACTTCCCGCCCGACATCGGAGGACCATGCGACGGCAGATTTCTGTACGATCACCACGGCGCCCAGCGTGACGCCGGAGAGAAAGGTCATGATCGCGATGAGCAGCATGAGGGTGCGGCCGGCGACCGAGCGCTCGGGCACGATGGGCGCGGCGCGGCGCTGCGCCTCGCGGCGGGGCAGGCCGATCTCGCTTTCGAGCACCGCCTCAGCCATCGATGGTCACCTCGCCATCGCGGAGGAACATGCGTGGGAAGTCGAAGCTGTCGAGCAGCGGCAATTCGTGGGTCGCAAGGATGATGGTGGTGCCGAGCTTGTTGAGCTCGGCAAAGAGGCGGACGAGGCGGAGTGAGAGCTCGGGGTCGACATTGCCCGTTGGCTCGTCGGCCAGAAGGATGTCCGGCCGGCCGATGACGGCGCGGGCGATGGCAGCGCGCTGTTTCTCGCCGCCCGAGAGGAGCGGCGGGAAGGCATCCATGCGCTCACCGAGCCCGACCCATTCGAGCAGTTCGGTGACGTTGCTGCGATAAGAGGATTCCGGCTGGCCGAGGACGCGCAGGGGCAGGGCGACATTCTCGAAGGTCGTGAGATGGTCGAGCAGGCGGAACTCCTGGAACACGATGCCGATATGCCGGCGCATATCGAGCAGGGAGTCCTGATCCAGGCTCATCACGTCGCGGCCGAACATGCGCACGAGGCCGCGGCTGGGCTTGAGCGACAGCAGCAGGAGCTTGAGCAGCGACGTCTTGCCCGAGCCCGAAGGCCCGGTGAGGAAATGGAAGGAGCCCGGGTCGATGCTGAAAGTCAGGTCACGGAGGATTTCCGGCCCGTGTCCGTAGCGCAAGCCGACATTGGTGAACTCGATCAACCGGGCAACTCTCCGAATCAGCCGGTCCGCATGATAGCAGCCCGCCCCTTATCTGGGTTGTCGGGCGTCCTAACCGCAAACCGTACCCAGTTTGCAGGATGCCCGTCCGGCCCTTTGTGTAACCCGAAAACCGGGCCGGTTTGAGGAAACTTAACTACGATCGGACTAGGTTCGGTCATGAGTTCGCCGGACCTCCAGACGGCCGTTATTGCCTGCCCGCATTGCGGCACGCGCTACCAGGTGCCGCGCGCCACGCTGGGCGCGTCTGGCCGTGAGGTACAATGCGCGCAATGCGGCCAATCGTGGCACGCGGCGGCCGAAGAGCGCGAAAGCGACGCGATGTTCTCTCATGAGGACGAAGATCGGCTTGACGCCGTCTTCGAGGCGGAAGCGAGGGCGTCTGCCCCGCCGCCGCCCATGCGCGACCCCGAGCATGAGCGGACGCTGGCGGAAATCCGGGCGGCGATCGCGCCGAAGCCAAAACCGGAACTGCCACCCAAGCCGGCGGCTCCGGCTGCCGGCATCACGCAGGCTTTCGACAAGCGGCTGGAGCGAATCCGGCGCAGCCTGCCGTTCTCGCGGTTGCGCCGGCTCGCCCGCATCCTGTCCTTTGTCGGCCTGGCGCTGCTGATCGTCGTTGCCGTCTTCGGGCGGATCGAACTGGTCCGGGCTTTTCCGGCGCTGGCCGGGCTCTATGCCGGGATCGGGCTGGGCGTAAACGTCGTCGGGCTCGAGTTCGGGGATACCAAGACGCTCATGAGCCTGAGGGACGGGCGGAATGTCATGCAGGTGACGGCCAAGATCCGCTCGGTCTCGGCGGGCACCGTGCCGGTGCCGCCGGTCCTTGTGACGTTGCTCGGAGAGGACGAGACTGTGCTGTTCGAATGGACGGTCACGCCGAAGGCCCGCGAAATGAATCCCGGCGAGGTGCTGGAGTTTTCGACAGAAATCAGTTCGCCGCCGGAAGGCGCGGCGCGGGTGCGGTTGAGTTTTGCCAATGTGCGCGGCGACGCGGCGAAGAAGGATTCCTGATGGCGCGTATTCTAATTGCCGAAGACGATGAAAACGTGCGGGCCTTCGTGGTGCGTGCGCTGGTCCATTCCGGCCACGACGTGGTCGAGGCCGAAGATGGCGGCCTCGCGGCGGAGATCGTAACGGCGGAGGACGGCAAGTTCGATCTGCTGCTCTCCGACATCAAGATGCCGGTGATGGACGGCATCGCGCTGGCGCTGAACGTTGCTGCCCAGTATCCCGAGCTGACCATCATGCTGATGACGGGCTTCGCCGACCAGCGCGAGCGGGCACATGGGCTCGATGCGTTGATCTACGATGTGGTGCCCAAGCCTTTTTCGCTGCAGGTGCTGCTCGGCAAGGTTGAGGATGCGCTGGTGCGCAAGCCGCTGGAGCCGGTGTCGCTGGTCCGGTCGGCCATGGGCTGAAGACATCGCGCCGGTATCCGGCAGACGTCACGTTGACCCCCAGACCAGCCGCGTGCACAAGCGAGGTGGGATTGGGAGGGGAAGTTGGCGGTCATCCAAGCGGTGAGGACGGCGCTGTTCTATGTGCTGTTCCTGGGACAGACCGTGGTCCTCGCGCTCATCGCAGGCACAGTGTCGATCATCGCCGGGCGGCGTACGGGTTTTGTATGGAGCACCGCCAAATACTGGGCCAATGCCAATCTGGTGTTGCTGCGCTGGATTGTGGGCATACGCACGGAGGTGACGGGCACCGAGAATATCCCCGCCGGACCGGTGATATTCGCAGGCAAGCATATGAGCGACTGGGAAATCTTCGCGCTGCTGCCCCACACCGATGAGAAGCCCGCTTTCCTCGCCAAGAAGGAATTGATGGACATCCCCTTCTTCGGCTGGGCGGCGCGCACCTTCGACACGATCCGCATCGACCGCAAGCGGGGGGCCGAGGCGATCCCGCAGATGATGGAAGACGCACGGGCGGCGCTGGCGAAGGGTTGCCGGCTGATCATCTTTCCGGAAGGAACGCGCAAGGCGCCGCTGTCCGAGCCGGACTATCGGCAGGGAATCGTGCGCATGTATGAGGCGCTCAACGTTCCGGTGGTGCCGGTGGCGCTCGATTCCGGGCTCTACTGGGGACGCAACAGCCTGGTGATGTGGCCGGGCACGGCGCGGGCGCGATTCCTGCCGGCCATTCCGCCGGGGCTTGGCGCCGAGGCGTTCCGCGCGCGGCTGGTGACGGCGATCGAGCGTGAGACGCGGGCGATGGTGCTCGAAGCTGTCGACAGTGGGATCGCGCGTCCCATTACGGGCAGACTGGCGGAGCGGATCGCCGCCGCGAGGAAGGCCTCCGCCTTGTAAGGTGGCGAGCATACTATATGTTGACGTCACAATCGAAGCAGCCCATACATATAGCGTAGTGGGCGGATTTGATTTGACCTTTCCGCTATTTCGTTCTATTTTTGTTCCCTTTCGGAGTCGGGGGAATGGGCGTCATGGGCCAATTGGCTGAGCGTCGGAACGGAACGGTCGCCTTTGCCCGCCAGGTGAACTGGCGCGGCAGGTCGGGTCGGTTCTATGCCCTGACGCCGGAGCGGCTCGATGCCTTCGGGCTCGCCAGCGGCGACCTCTATCTGCTGGCGCTGGGCGGCAATGTACTTTGGGTCGGCAATGCCAATGACGTCGTGAACGACGCGCAGAGCCGTTCGCGGTTCCGCCTCGCGCTCGACTGCGCGGACCGCGCCTTTACCGTCGATGCGCCGCCCGACGATCTTACGCGCATGACGCTGGTTTGGGACCTCGAAGGGGCCGAGCCGGTAACGGGGCTGAGCGCTGCCTGAGGCACGCTAGGCGCTTTTCACCATCAAAGCGGCATCGCGGTCCATTGCGTCGATGATGGCCAGCAGGGCCCTGTCGCGGATACCGAGCGAGAGGAGATGCTCGGCGGTGCGGCGGACATATTCGGTGTTGCGGCCGGATTCGCCGCTGCTGCGGGAGACGAGGCGGATTTGCTCGGCGAGATCGAGGCGGCCGGCGAATTGCGGATGCTCTTCGTCGACAAGGTAGGCGAGGGCGCTGACCGTCTCGCCGGTCGACAGGCTCACGCTGCGCCACGCTTCGCGATAGACGCCGCGATCCTGCTCGCGGTCCTGCAGATAGGCGAAGACGGCGTTCCAGTCTGCGGACGCCACCTCGAAGGCAACTCCCGCGCAGGAGCCCCCGCGGCTCAGGCCGAAGACCAGTCCGGGGTGTTCGGGCGTGCCGCGGTGGCGATGGGAATAGACCGAAAGCGAACGGTGGGCGCCATGGAGCAATGCGCGTTCGGACCGCAGATAGGCAAAGCCCGGATTCCAGATCAGCGAGCCATAGCCGAAAACCCAACGATTTGCCGCATTGCTCATCGCCTCACAGCTAGGCTACGGGCTCCCTAACGTCCAGTCAGGTTGCCGGATGACGGCCATGTTGCGGGCGGATAGAAGGCGACATGAGAAGATTCGGCATTCTGATCGCGATCATCGTGATCGTCATCGCATTGTGGACAGGCGCCTGGTTCTGGGCGGCGGGCACAGCGAGCGCCTATGTGAAGTCGCTGGAGACGGCAGATGGGGTGAGCACGCCGCGCGTCACCTGCGCCGACTTTTCGATCACCGGCTATCCCTTCGGGCTCGATGCCACCTGCACGGATGCCACCATCGTCTCGTCCGACACGACGGTGACCGTTGCTGGGGTGAAGGCGACGATCCTGGTTTACAATCCCTTCCATGTGCTCGCCTTCGCCCGGTCGCCGCTGACCTATGACGATGCGTTCACGGGCAGCCGCGGCCGGCTGGACTTCGCCGATATGGAAGCGAGCGGCCGGCTGACGGGCTGGCGCGTCGGGCGCGTGTCGGTGGTCGTCAATCAGCCGGTGCTCAATGACACGGTGCTCGAGGACCGGCTGATCGCCAAGGCGGCGAAGGCCGAGTTCCATCTTGTCGACGATGCGCAGAAGCACGATGCCGCCAAGGGGCTCGCTGCGCTCGAGGAATATGTGAAGATCGACGGCCTCAATGCGCCGATGCAGAAGGTCGCGAATGGTTCACTGACGCTCGAGGCCGAGATCACCGGACTGCCCGACGATGTGCGAAGCTATGGCGAGGGCGATCTCGTCAAGCGCTGGCAGGTGGCGGGCGGCGAGATGCAGATCGTCTCGCTGAAAGGTGAGGACGGGGCCGATAATTTCTCGACGCAGGGTACGCTGGGCCTCGACGAGATGGGCCGCGTGAAGGGGCAACTCGCAATCGTGTCTATGGGCGTGGTCGAGCGGCTGGGGCCGATGATCCCCGAGGACTTCAAATGGCTCGTGCTTGGAGCGCAAGCCGCGGACGGCAGCTATAGCCAGACGCTCAACATTGCGGCGGGTGTGGTGTTCTCGGGGCTTGTGCCGATGGGGATGATTCCGCCGGTTTGGTGAGGCGAGGGCGCAAGTCGCTCGGCTCTCGCGCGCGGAAGATCAGGCGTGTTTGTCGACCAGCATGCCCTGACCCTGCGGGGCAGGCGCCGATCGCACGGCTTGGTCCAGAAGGTTGACCAGACTCATTTCCATCTCGTGGGACTTCTTCAGCACCGCGATCTGCACGAGCTGCTGCGTCTGTTGCGCGCGCATGGCGAGGATGCTGGCGGGGTCGATGTCCATGCGGCCAGACTAGACGGCGAGGGTAAACGAAGCCTTCCGAAACAGGCTCATTCCTTCGCCTTGGGCCGCATTTCGTGGCCGTATTCGCCGGGGATCCAAAGCACGTCGGATTTGCCATTGCCGTTGGCGACGCGGGCGAGGACGAAAAGCAGGTCGGACAGGCGGTTGAGATAGATCATCGCCTGCGGATTGACGCCGGGCTCGGCGGCCGTGAGACCGACGACCAGCCGCTCGGCGCGGCGCACGACCGTGCGTGCGACATGGAGGTTGGCTGAGAGCACAGTGCCGCCGGGAAGAACGAAACTTGTGAGCGCGGGTAGGCCGTCATTGAAGCGGTCGATCTGCTGCTCGAGCCATTCGGTCTGGGCGGGCGTCACGCGCAAGGAGGGCGATGACCCCTCGGGGTCGATGCCAGGCGTCGCGAGATCGGAGCCGAGATCGAAGAGATCGTTCTGGATGCGCGCCATCAGCGTGTCGATGCGTGGCATCGAGACGGTCTGCAGCCGCGCAATGCCGATCTGAGCATTGGCTTCATCCACGGTGCCGAAGGCCTCGATCCGCAGATCATGCTTCAGGCGGCGCGGGCCGCGTACGAGTCCGGTCGTGCCATCGTCGCCGGTCCTGGTGTAGATCTTGTTGAGTTTGACCATTGATGGAGAGTGCCTCTTGCCGCCGCGGCGAAACTAGGGTGCGGCGCGGCTCTCCGCAATGCGGCACGCGGGCATTGGCTAAGGAAAGGCGAACCGAGGATCAGCCGGCGCCACGTCCGAAGAAATAGAGCGCACCGAGCAGGATCACCAGCGCCACGGCCTGGGCGATGACGCGGGCGCGCATCAGCATCTGCGAGCGGTTCTCGCTGCCGCCGCGAAACATGTTCCACAAGCCCATGAAGAGAATGACCGCGACCACGGCGACGGCAAGGATGGTGACGATGGTGAGCACGGTGTTGTTCATGGAGTATCCGAGAGGGCCGCGATGTGGGCGGAGAGACCGGCGGCGAGGCGGTCATAGATGGCACGAATTCGCGGGCTGAGAAACAGTTCCCGGTGGGTGGCGAGCCAGGCCTCGAGCGGGCGCGGGCGCAGGCCATGCAGGAGTTCCCGCATGCCGGGCGTGGCGCGGACCAGGCCGAGCTGCGCAAAGCCGATGCCCAGGCCGGATTTGAGCATCTCCCAATAGGCGGTCTGGCTGTCGGTGCGGACGGCGAAATCGGAGCGCTTGATCTCGAAGCCGAGCGATCTCGCGCCGACGATGAGCAGGTCGGAACGGTCGAAGCCGATCAGCGTGTGCTGGAACAGATCTTCCGCCCGGCGCGGGGCGGGATGGTGCGCGAGGTAGCCTTCGTGGGCGCAGCAGACGATTGGCAGTTCGCCGATCTTTTTGGCGACGAGCTCGAGCTGGGTTGGACGCAGCATGCGTACGGCAATATCGGATTCGCGCAGCAGGAGGTTTTCGATCGAGTCGGTGGGGACGAGGTCGAGGGCGATGCGGGGGAATTCCTCGCGGATCGAGCGCAGGATCGGCGGCAGCACGTAATGAGAGACGATGGTACTGGCCGTGATGCGGACGGTGCCTTCGAGGTCGCCGCTCGTGCCTTCGGCGGCCATCACCGCCTGGGCGAGAGCCAACTGCGCCTTCTGCACCTCTTCATAGAGGCGCAGGGCGGAGGCGGTGGGCTTGAGACCGTGCAGGGTGCGGTCGAAGAGAGTGAGGTTGAGCTGCTGCTCCAGCGTCTCGATGTGGCGGCCCAATGTCGGCTGGCTGTAGCCGATGCTGCGGGCGGCCGCCGAGAGCGAACCCTCGGCTACGACCGCGCCGAAGCTACGCCACAATGCCCAATCGGGTTCCTGCAGGGCCATATTCATTTCCGAATGGCTATTCTTCAATCATCCGCAATTTCGGAACGAATGTGAATAGGCCATTTCTCCATCATCCAAGGAAAAGGAGATGGAAATGAGCAAGGGCAAGGTCGCGATCCTCGGGATCAACGGGCATGTCGGGCAGGCGGCGGCCAAGGGGTTCGTTGCGGCGGGCTGGCAGGTCACGGGCATGGGGCGGACGGACAAACACCGGCTGCCGGGGGTACGGTTCCAGCGCGGGGATTCCGACAGTGTCGCGGACATGCAGGCAGCGATCGGGGATTCCGACGTGGTCGTGAATGCGCTGAACCTGCCCTACCACACATGGTTTGGCGGACGCATGGAAGCGCAGATGGCGCGGGTGGTGGAGGCGATGGGGCGGAGCGGCAAGACGATGCTGTTTCCGGGCAACATCTACAATTTCGGTGCGGAGCTGCGCGACGTGCTGCCCGACTCGCCGCAGAACCCGGTGCGTCCGCGCGGGGCGCTGCGCAAGCGGGTGGAGGAGGCGTTCCGGCGCGCGGCGGAGGCTGGTGGCGTGCAGATCATCATCCTGAGGGCCGGGGACTTCTTCGGGCCGCAGACCAGCATGGACTGGTTCGACCAGGGGATGTTCAGCGAGATCAAGAAGGGCAAGGTGTGGCTGCTGGGCAAGCGCGGCGTTGGCCATAGCTGGGCCTATCTGCCAGACCTCGGGCGGGCCTTCGAGGCGCTGGCGTCGCTGCGCGGGACGCTTGGAGCATTCGAGCGATTCCACTATGCGGGCTATTTCGTGACGCCCGAGGACATGCAGGGCGCGATCGCTCGTGTCGCGCCACATGTGCGGTTCGCGATGTTCCCATGGATTATGTTGCGCCTGATCGGACTGTTCGACCCGCTGATGCGGGAAATCGGCAAGATGGGGTATCTCTGGACCCATCCGATGGAACTCAGGGACGAGCGGCTCGACTCATTGCTGGGCCCTGGATTCGGGACGCCGTTCGCAGAGGCAGTGGCGGCCACGAGCCTGCCGTTCATCACACGCGAAGCCGAGGGAAAGGGAGCCCTGGCGGCGGCGGAATAGGCCTCGCGCATCGCTTTCCGGGTGTTCATCCCCGCTTCATGTCGCGGCAATCATAGTCCTGCCCAAGAACGATGCTCCTACGTCGTTCCCCAACAACCCGAAGGGACGAAACCATGAAAAAGCTTCTCGCGATTGCCGCGATTGTCGCCGCCGGCGCCTTTGCCAGCGCGGCACATGCCGACGACATTGCGCTGGGCGTGCCCGGCTATGGCGGCACGGGCTGCCCCGACGGCAGTGCCTCGGTGACGCTGAGCCCCGACTTCAAATCGCTGTCTATCCTGTTCGACTCCTATGTCGTCGAAGCGGGCGGCGCGACCAACAAGTCGTTCGACCGCAAGAGCTGCAACATCGCGATCCCGGTGCATGTGCCGCAGGGCCTCAGCATCTCCGTGCTGGCCATCGACTATCGTGGCTACAACAACATCCCGCAGGGTGCGAACACGCAGTTCAACGTCGAGTATTTCTTCGCCGGCGCTAAGGGCCCGACCTTCTCCAAGACCTATCAGGGTCCCAAGGATGAGGATTATCTGATCCAGAACAAGCTGACGGCACAGTCAATTGTGTGGTCGGCATGCGGAGCGGACGTGAACCTCCGGACCAACTCCTCGATCCGCGTCACGACCAAGCAGAACAAGGAAGCCTATGCGTCGGTGGACTCCGAGGATGTGAATGCCTCGATTGTTTACCTCCTGCAGTGGAAACCGTGCTAAGCTTCGGCTGAAGCTGGGTAATAGGGCGGTCCTAGCGGGCCGCCCTTTGTATTTTAGGGGTGTGCTGATGCGGGGACTGCTGCTTGTTGCGGGTGCGTTCGTGCTGGCGGGCGCGAGCGGGGCGATGGCGGCCGATTGCGGCGCACCTACGATCGACCCCAGCGGCAATTCGGGCACAGCGTTCCCGGCCGCCGCGCTGTTCGCCGGAGATACCTTCTCCTGCAATTTTGTTGCTGACGATGGCGTGACGCAGGTGCTCGTTCCTGCCAACACCTATGGTGTGTTTAGGACGGATGCACGCGGCTTCCAGCTGCTCGCCGGCGGCGATTCCTACGACTACACGGCCGACGTTGACGGGGATGTCCAGACCAGAACCCTAAGCGGTCCGGACGATGGCACCGATTTCACCTATACCAACTACTTCGCCACCGGGCTTGTCGGCTCTGACACGGTGTTCGATGGCGACTTCACATTCGACTTGACCAATGTCTCCGATCTCGGTTCGGAGGTCGATTTCGACTCAATCGACGTCGCGGTGGGCTACACGACGCTTGCCGAACAGGAAGATTCTCTCGATGAGATCGGGCTGCAGCAGGCGGGGCTGATCACCCATCTCGATGCGATCAGCGGATTGCTCACCAGCCAGAATCTCGCGCTCGAGGCGCCGGATGAGTTCGGCGTGTTCGGCGCCGTTGGCTCGGTTACGGCGGGTGGCAATTTGCGCCTTAATCTCGCCGAGGGATTCAGCGTGCTTGGTGGCGTGTCGATGGTCGATTTCGGCGCGGTCGGTGCCTCGGCCAGCGGTGTTATCGGCGCCGGTGCGATCCGCTATGTGCAGCCCGACGGCTCCGACATGCGCTTTTTCGGCGAAGGCGGCGCGGAAGCCGGCGTGCTGTCGGTGAGCTTCATGCGCACCTACGACAATGGCGTGAGCGACTATGAAGCGGGTGGTACCGGTGAAGCGGGGCTTGGAGCGGCCTATGTACGCGGTGGCGTGCTGTGGGCGCCGGACGAGGACAATCAAGTCGTGTTCTCGGCGACGCTGAAGCAGAGCGTGCTCGGCATTTCGAGCTTCGTCGAAGACGATCCGGATGGCGCCCCCAATTTCTTCCAGGCCGATCTCTCGGGCAGCAATTCGACATTCACCACGGTCAAGGCCGGTGCGGACTGGACCACCAAGCTCGCGGCGGATGTCGATCTCACGAGCTCGCTGGCCGTTGGCTCGACCATGGGCAGCGGTGCCTCGGCGGACATTTTCGGCATCGGCACTGTGACGGGATCGCCGCAATCGGTCCTGTTCGCTGAATATGGGCTGAGGCTCGGCTGGCAGCCCAGTCCCAACGCACGGCTCGACGGCTTCATCCAGGGCTCGACCGGCACGGGCATCGGCACCCATACCCAGGTTGGCGCCGGCTACCACCAGAGCTTCTAGAACCCCAGTCCAGACTTGATGTTGCTGGCGGTGACGCCTGCCGCATGCAGGTCGCGCAGGCTTTGCGAGGCGCGGGACTTGCTGAGCTTCTGCATTGTGTCGTCGCGGATCAGAGGATGATGCGCGTAGATCGTTGACGGTAGGCCGAGAAGCCATTGCAGGAGCACATGCAGGTCGGTTGCGGCGTGAAGGTCCATGCCCCGCGTGACATGCGTGATTCCCTGGGCGGCGTCGTCGATGACGACGCTGAGATGGTAGCTGGTTGGCGTGTCCTTGCGAACGATGACCGCATCGCCCCAGCGGGCCGGATCGGCGCGACGGGTAACCGGTGGCGTGGTGCCGAGGTCGATGCCAGTGACGTGGAGTTCGGCAATGGTGAGCTCCGGTGCCCGCCGTAGCGCCTCATCCATCTTCAAGCGCCATTGTGCCGGAGCGCCTGCCTTCGTGCCGTGACGGCGGCAGTGCCCATCATAGAGCGGGGCGCCATCGGGATCGGTGGCTGCTGCGCGGGCAGCGATTTCCGAGCGGGTGCAAGTGCAGGGATAGAGCAGATCGCCGAGCTGTGCCGCGGCGTCGCGGTAGATGTCGAAGCGCGCGGATTGCCGCATCACCGGCTCGGGCCATGCCAGCCCGAGCCAATGCAGATCCTGGCGGATGGCCGCGTCAAATTCGGGTTTACAGCGCGCGGTATCGATGTCCTCCATCCGCAGGAGGGCGGTGCCGCCAAGCCGTTCCGCCGCGCGCCAGGTGAAAAACGCCGAAAAGGCGTGCCCAAGATGGAGCAAGCCATTGGGGCTAGGCGCGAAGCGGAGGATCGGGCTAGACATCGCCGCGAAATAACATGCCTGCGACACCCCTGACAGATCGACTCGACAGTGCCGATGTGCTCGCCCGTCATTTGCGCTCGCTTCTGCGGCGCGATGCGCGGCTGAAGGCGATTGCGCGGCGCGCGGGGCCATTCGATATCCGCAAGACCAATGCGGGGTTTGCCGGCCTCGCCCGCGTCATCTGCGGCCAGCAGCTCTCGACGCAGAGCGCACAGGCGATCTGGTCGCGCTTCGAGAAGATACCGGGTGCGCTCGACCCGAGAGCCTATCTCCGGCTCAGCGAGGAGACCGTGCGCGCTTCGGGCTTCTCCATCGGCAAGTACCGCACCGTCCGGGTCATCGCGGAAGCTATCCTTGCTGGCGAACTCGACCTGAAGGCGATCGAGCAACTCCCTTCGGACGCAGCGCGCTCGGAGCTTGTGCGGCACAAAGGCATCGGGCCGTGGACGGCGGAGATCTACCTGATGTTCTGCGCCGGACATCCCGATATCTTTCCGGCCGGCGACCTTGCGCTGCAGAAGGCGGTGGGCCACGCTCTGGCCATGGACAGCACCCCCGGCGCCAAGGAACTGATTGCAATCGCGGAACCCTGGGCGCCGTACCGGCACACGGCGGCGCTGCTGTTCTGGCGCTATTACGCGGCGGTGCTGCGCCGGCAGGGCGGGATCGCGCTGTGACGGAGACGCTGTCGGGTCCGATGCTGCCGCCGAAATCGGGCGGGGCGGCGAAGCAGCTGATGGTGCTGCTGCATGGCTATGGCGCCAATGGCGCCGACCTGCTGGCGCTGGGCTATCAATGGCGCGAGCTGTTTCCGGACATGCTGTTCGTGTCACCGGATGCGCCGCATCCCTGTGGGCTGGGGCAAGGCTATGAGTGGTTCCCGGTCGACTATGAGCGGCGCGCGGAGGCGTGGCGTCTCGGCCCGCAACTGGCGGCGCCGGTGCTGATCAACTTCCTGATGGATCTGTGGGCGCAGACGGGCGTGAAGCCGGGACGGACCATCCTCACCGGCTTCAGCCAGGGCGCCATGATGGCGCTGCATGTCGGGACAGCGCTCGACCAGCCGGTCGCCGGGATCATCGCGTTCTCGGGCGCCTTTGCGCCGGCGGCGGGCTTCGGGGCGTCCGTCCGGCCCAAGCCGCCGGTTGCGATCATCCATGGAGACGAGGACAATGTGGTTCCCGTCGATCTCGGTCGCCTCGCGGCGAAGGACCTCACGGCGGTCGGCTTCGACGTTTCGCTCTACATATCGCCGGGCGCCGGGCATGGAATCGGGCCGGACGGGCTGGATTTCGCGACCTCGTTCCTTCTCGCGCAGATGGCGAATAATCCCTAGAACGCCGCCTTTTTTGCGGCTTCACAGCCGCGTCACAGGCCCTATAGTATTGTAATCGCTATGCGTACTCTCGATTCTACACACGGGAGTTCCCCGTGACTGTCCACGTCTCGCCGGACTCGCTTCCGGCGCTGGTGCTGAACGCGGATTACCGTCCGCTCAGTTACTACCCGCTCTCGCTCTGGTCCTGGCAGGACGCAATCAAGGCCGTATGCCTTGATCGCGTGCAGATCGTCTCGAGCTATGACCGCATCATCAAGTCGCCCAGCTTTGAGATGTTCCTGCCGAGCGTGGTGTCGCTCAAGGAGTATGTGAAGCCGGCCCGGCATCCAGCCTTCACGCGGTTCAACGTGTTCCTGCGCGACCGCTTCCAGTGCCAGTATTGCGGGTCGCGGGAGGATCTGACGTTCGACCATGTCATCCCGCGCTCGCGCGGCGGGCGGACGACCTGGGAGAATGTCGTGGCGGCCTGTGCGCCCTGCAATCTCAAGAAGGGCAACAAGCTGCCGAAGGAGATCAAGATGATCCCCACGCAGGCGCCCTTCCAGCCGACGGTGCATGACCTCCATAATAATGGGAGGGCGTTCCCGCCCAACCACCTGCACCAGAGCTGGCTCGACTATCTCTACTGGGACATCGAGCTCGAGCCTTAACTCCCCGCGAGAAGCCTTGCGCTTTGCCCTTGAGGCTGGCCAACTGGCCACGTGGGGGAATTGTGACAATCGGGGTGGTGGTCAATCCGGCGGCGGGGGGCGGGCGGCTGATGGCCGCTTGGCCGAAGCTGCAGGCGCTGCTGGAAGCGCGCCTCGGCCCGGTGAGCGTGTTGCGCACCAGGCGCGAAGGCGAGGGCCGGGAACTGGCGCGCGAGCATGTGCGCAATGGCGCGAGGCTGGTGATCGCGGCCGGCGGCGACGGCACAGCAAACGAAGTGGTGGACGGGTTGCTGCTGGCGGGGGGCGGGCCTGAACTGGGTGTAATTTCGGTCGGCACGGGGCGCGATTTCGTGCGGACGCTGGGCGGCAACGGCGATCTCGAGGCTCTTGTCGAGGCGATCGGCTCGGGGCGTACGCGACGAATCGATGCGGGGCGCGTTACCTATCGCGCCGACGATGGGACGACCGGTACCCGGCACTTCCTCAACGTGGCCAGCCTCGGTGTTTCGGGGCCGACAGTGCGGGCAGTGAACCGCTCCAAGCAGGGACGAGCGGTGCATGGTAACCTGGCGTTCTACTATCACACGATCGTCGAGCTGTTGCGCTACCGGGCGCAGGATGTGCGTGTGCGGTTCGACGATGGCGAAGCGATCGATGTGCGCACGGCGCTGGTGGTGGCAGCGAACGGGCGGTTCTTCGGCAGCGGCATGATGATCGCGCCTGACGCGGCGCTCGATGACGGGATGTTCGACGCACTGGTCTATCGCGCGGAGGGCAAGCTGCGCATGGTGCTCGATTTCAACCTCATCTATCGCGGCGCGCATGTGAATTTGCCGCGGGTCAGGATGAAGCGCTGCAAATGGTTCGAGGTGGAGCCGCAGGGCGATGCGGCCGCCAATGCGGCGATCATCGAAGTGGACGGGGAATCGCCGGGGCGGATTCCGGCGCGCTTCGAGGTGCTGCCGGGGGCGCTGACGCTGCGCGGCTAGGCGGCTTTGCGGCGATACTGAAAGACCACCGCGGCGGCGAGCAAGATGACGATCCCCAGCGAGATCAATGCGTTCCAGCCGGCGAGGCTGAGACGCAGTACGGGGTCGCGGAATTGCACGGCATCGCAGGAGATGACGCGGCCGAGATTGCCTGATGCGAGGGCGTCGAGATCGATGCCCGTTCCGGTGCCGGTGCAGGCGGTGGGGCCGGGCCAGAAGCCCCACTCGACGCCGGCGTGGTAGCTGGCCATGTAGGTCGACCAGATGAAGATCGCAGCTCCAAGAGCGACGCCGATGTACCAGACGGCGAGCGGCAGACGATTCCATAGGATCAGTACGAGCGCGAGGACGGGCAGGCCCCAGTAATAGGCCATGCGTTGCTCGAGGCAGAGCTCGCAGGGCACAAGCCCGCCGAAGATCTGGCTGCCCCAAGCGCCGGCGATGGTCGCGAGGCCGAGCACGAAAGCGATACCGACCGCGAGCTTGTCGGTGGGAAGGGCGCGGGGGGCGGTGTCGGTGGCTGCGGTCATGGTGGTCTGCACAGGGATTTGACGGCGGATAAAGGCCGAAGCTTGGCGGAAATCAAGCCCGTCGCGCCGATGCGAGGTTCAGTCGCGCGGCGCGAGGAGGCCGAGTTTAGCGGCAACGGTCAGGGCATTGCGCGGGGCGTTGGGTTTGTCGGTGGAGACGAAATAGCAGAAGACATCGCGGGGAATGGCATTGGCGGGCGGTGCGATCAGCGGCGAATCCTTGGCGGGCTTGCCTTCGGACCAGGCTTTGAGCCGCTGCGCCCAGGCGTCGATCTCGTCGGGCGTGTAGTGGTCACTGCCCGGCGCGCCCTGAAGGCGCAGATAGGCGAAATCGGCAGTGAGGTCGAGCCAGGGCCAGTCGGCCGTGTCGGCGGTGACCAGTGCGATGTTGTGCGCCCTCAACAGGTCGATGAAAGCAGGTTCGGCGAAGGTCTTTGAGCGGACCTCCAAGGCTTGGCGGATGTCCCCAGGGAGCAGCTTGAAGAAACGTTCCAACCGGTCGAGGTCGTATTTGAAGTTGCCCGGCAATTGCCAGCAGACCGCGCCGAGCCGCTTGCCCAGCGACTGAATGGAGTTGAAGAACAGCTCGACAGGCTGTTCGACATCTTTCAACCGCTTGATGTGGGTGACGGCCTGATGACCCTTCACGGTGAAGCGGAAGGTCTCGGGCGTTTGCGCGGCCCAGCTCTCGTAACTCTTGGGGCTCTGGTTGCGATAGAAGCTCGAATTGATCTCGATGGCGCTGACGGCGCGGCTCGCCCAGTGCAGCTCATCCTTCTGCTTCAGGCCCTCGGGATAGAAATTGCCGCCGCGCCATTCGGGGAAGATCCAGCCGGCCATGCCGGTGCGGATGGTGCCTGCCATGTGTCGTCCCCCGTGATGCCGAGGCGCGCCATGAGACCGCGCGCATTGTCGAGCGCCTGCAGTTTGTCCGTGTTGTCGGAAAAGAGGAAGACGTCGCGCGGCTTTTTGTCAGCGACGGGCGCGGAGACGAAATTGCCGTCGGCCATCGGCTGGCCGGTGCTCCAGGCGCGGATGCGCTCCGCCCAACGGTCGAGCTCGGCTTCGGAATAGCGGCTGCGATAGAGTTCGGTCGAGCCGTGCAGGCGGCAATAGACGAAGTCCGCGGTCAGATCCATGAGCAGGGGCCAGTCGACCGTGTCGGCGCAGACGAGCGCGATGTCGTAGCGGCGGAGCAGATCGATGAAGGCGGGATCGCGGAAGCTGTCGTGGCGGATTTCGATGGCATGGCGGAGCGGCCGGTCGGATTCGACGCGGAGATAGGCGCGGGCCTTGAGGCGGTGATCGTGATGGCGGCCGATCCGCGCCGCTTCCGCCGTGGTCCGCGGCAGCTTGCGGAAGAAGGCTTCGAGCCTGTCCGCGTTGAAGTGGAAGCGCGCGGGGAACTGCCAGAGGATCGGGCCGAGTTTGTCACCGAGGGCGAGCAGGCCGGAGGCGCAGAAATTGGCGAGGGCCGCATCCGCGTTTTTGAGCTGCAGCATATGGGTGATGTAGCGGGGCGACTTGACCGCATAGACGAAATCGGCAGGCGCCGCCTCGGCCCAGGCTGCGAAGGCCGAGGGGGTCTGCATGGCATAGTGCGTGCCATTGATTTCGAGGGCGTTGAAGGCATGAGCCGCATAGGCCAGCTCGCGCTTTTGCGGCAGCCCCTTGGGATAAAAGTTTCCGCGCCAGGGCGGATAGGTCCAGCCCGAAACGCCGACGCGGATATCGCCACTTCTCGCCATGCCGGTATAACCGGCGGCGGCGCTGGAAGTTGCCGCGATTGACGGCGGGGGGCATTCGCCTTATGTCGCCGTGGCCTTTGCAGGCCATGCCCC
>DASZPY010000057.1:0-25561 GCA_035549855.1 Devosia sp.
CCGATATCGTGCGGAAACAGCATGTCCGGCCCGAAATCGGGCCCCAGCTCCGCCCGCCCCGCCGCGATGCGCGCAACATCGTACGCCGTGTCCGCCGAATCCCGCTTTTGCGCCTCAAAAGCCGTCCCCGCGACATGCAGATTCTCGGCTAAGTGATCGAAGCCGACCGCGTGGCTTTCACGCAAATCTTCGATCTTAACGGCCGCCCGCAACCGGTACATCTTCATCCGCTTGAGGAAGGAATCGGCGACCGAGCGATCGACATCCAGCCAGAAAGCCCCATCTTTCCAGATACTTGAGCCCTCCGCCTGAATCTTCCCCTGAGGCGAGAGCAGCGCCCACCACACCGGCGGCCCCTCGGCTTCGACGAGCCGCCCCGTCACCACATCGAACAGCAGCTTCTGCGCCTCCGGCCCCGAAAACCGGAACAAAGCCCGCGAAGATCTCAGCATTGTGGCCACGCCTGCCTTCCAGTAGAGGTCCGAGACATGGCGCACTACGACGCGATCTTCAAGAACGGCACCATCGTCAATCACGACGGCATCCATGAAGCCGATATCGGCGTCAAAGACGGTCGCATCGCCGCAATCGGCGCCCTGGGTTCCGATTCCGCGGCCGCCGTGACCGATTGTCATGGCCTCCACATCCTGCCCGGCGTCATCGACACGCAGGTCCACTTCCGCGAGCCGGGCCTCGAGCACAAGGAAGATCTCGCTACGGGGTCGCTGTCGGCCGTGATGGGCGGCGTGACGGCTGTGTTCGAGATGCCCAACACCAATCCGCTCACCACCACCCGCGCCGCCTTGGAGGACAAGATCGCCCGCGCCACGGGCCGCATGCATTGCGACTTCGCCTTCTTCATCGGCGGCACCCATGAGAATGTCGCGGAGCTGCCCATACTGGAGCGGCTGCCGGGATGCGCCGGCGTCAAGGTGTTCATGGGCTCGTCCACCGGCAGCCTGCTGGTCGCCGACGATGACGGGGTAGGGGCAATCCTCAGGGCCATCTCCCGCCGCGCCGCCTTCCACTCCGAGGACGAATACCGGCTCGAAGAGCGCAAATCCCTGCGTATCGAGGGCGATCCGCGTTCCCACCCGGTCTGGCGCGACCCGGACGCTGCTTTGCGCTCGACGAGGCGCTTGGTCGCCCTCGCGCACCGATACGGCAAGCGTATCCATGTGCTGCACATCTCGACCGCCGAGGAGATGGTCTTTCTCACCGACCACAAGGATGTCGCGACCGTCGAAGTCACGCCGCACCATCTGACGCTCGACGAAACCGCTTACGAAACGCTTGGCACCTTCGCGCAGATGAACCCGCCAATCCGTGACAGTATTCACCGCGCCGGCATCTGGGCCGGAGTCGTCAATGGCGTCGTCGATGTCCTCGGCTCCGATCACGCGCCGCACACGATCGAAGAAAAGCGAAAGCCCTATCCGGCCTCGCCCTCCGGCATGACCGGCGTGCAGACGCTCGTGCCCATCATGCTCGATCACGTCAATGCCGGCCGCCTCAGCCTCGAGCGGTTCGTGGACATGTCGAGCGCCGGACCCGCGCGCATCTTCAACATCGCCCGCAAGGGCCGCATTGCCGTCGGCTATGATGCCGATCTCACCATCGTCGATCTCAAGCGACGCGAGACCATCACCAACAAGTGGATCGCGAGCAGAGCCGGCTGGACGCCATATGACGGCGTCACAGTCACGGGCTGGCCCGTGGCTACCATCGTGCGCGGCTATAGGGCGATGTGGGAAGGGGAAGCTGCGCGGGTCCCGATGGGACGGCCCGTTCGCTTCCTTGAAACCCTGGAATCGGCCTGACTATTGCAGCGAGCGGTGAAGGCTGTACGCGCCTTCGCGAATCCGATCGGCAAGGCTTGCTACCATCTGAGCGGTAGCATCTTCGCCTTGCTGGCGAACCATCGTCGCGAGTGCCGCGGACATGGATGCGTGCGCGATGATAAGGCGGTCGATGCCGTCATTTTCGGCAGCGTTCCAGGCTTCGGCGAGATGCTCGAGCGCGGCTTCTCGTGCCGCGTCTATGTCGCGGGTAGAATAGTCGATTGAAGTGTCGTTCACGTTAGTGTTCTCAGGTGGCGGCCGCCATCCCCACCATAACATGATGACAACGTTCGCAAAGGGTGCGTCCCACGAATAGTGAACGACCGTTGCCTGGCATGCAACTATTCGGCGAAGCGCGTGTGGATGTCCCGCGCCGTCGCCTCGGCCTCCATGAGCAGGCGCGTCAGTGCCTCGCTGGCGGAGGCCGTGCACGACCGGTAGAGCCGGGAATAGGCAGCGTAGCCGGAGTTGAACGCCCCATAGAGCCGCTGTTGCCGGTCTTCGTCCGGCTGATCCAGGGTGACCAACTCGGCCAGTTCGGTCCGCCAGTCCTCATTGGAGGGGCTGCACAGGGGCGCCAGGAAATAGAGGCTGCCCATGATTTCCGCCAGCCGTTCCATCTGCGGCTCATAGGGTGGGTCGACCGCCGCCACAGGGGACACCACGCCGACCAGGATCGCCGCTACCGCTAGCATCTTTCGAAATATCATGCCTGTTCCTAGCCGGCCGAACATGTCTTTCAAATGGCGGCTAGCTGCGGTCGTACATCCGATAGACGGCCTCGACCACCGATCCGAGATCATAGGTCGTATGGAGGTTCCGCAATTGCGGTGGCCGCACCCAGCGCCATGCCCGCACTTCTGCAGGGTCTGGCACGATCTCGCCCTCGAAGCCCTCAGTTGCGAATACGGCCAGCGGAAATGACTTGTTGCGGCCGAGCAGGAGTGTTCGCACCGGCCGCAAGCCATAGACCGTGAGGCCCAGTTCTTCCTTGAGTTCGCGTGCCGCGGCGTCTTCAGCCGTCTCACCCTTCTCGAGCCTCCCGCCGGGCAGCGTCCATAGTCCTGCGGATGGTTCGCGGTTTCGCTGGATCAGCAGGATTTCCGGCTGCCTGAGCAGAGCCACACTGGCGGCGAATGGGAGGCTCATGTCGGCAGCATTCGCGTTTGCGCGTCGGGCGGCAAGACCATATGTGTGCGTTCGGAGATCATTCTATGTGCGGACGTTACGCATTTTTGCTGCCGCATGAAGCCTGGCGCGGGCTCTACAAGATTCTAAATGAGTTCACTTCCCCGCCGCCCCGCTACAATATCACGCCGACCCAGCCGATTGTGATCATTCTCGAACGGGAAGGGCGGCGCACCGCCGAACTCTTTCGCTGGGGCTTCGTGCCCGCCTGGGTCAAGGATCCAAAGGACTTCCCGCTGCTTATCAATGCCCGCGCCGAAACCATGGGCGAAAAGCCGTCGTTTCGCGACGCCATCAGAAACTCGCGCTGTATCGTGCCCGCCAGTGGCTACTACGAGTGGATGAAGGCGCCGGGCGGAAAGCGGTTGCCCTACTATATCACTTCGACCGAGACGGAGATCATGGCTTTTGCCGGCCTCTATTCGACCTGGGCAGGCCCCAACGGTGAAGAGGTCGACACAGTCGCCATCGTCACCGTGGAACCCAACCTCGAAATCTCGTCTGTCTATGATCGCATGCCCGCGATCCTCCGCGGTGGCGGCGCCATCGACTCCTGGCTCGACACGCGGAACGTCAACGCGAAGGAGGCAATTGCACTCGCCGTGCCACCCCCGCGCGGAACGATGAAATATCATCCCGTAGGCAGGGCTGTTGGACGCGCCGATTCAGAAGGCCCGGATTTGATTCAGCCCATCGACCCGTCGGCAGAACCTGTTGAAGAGACTCCCAAAAGAAAGAGGGCGGCCAACGGTCAGCTCGACCTCTTTTAGCGCAGTACTTTTCCAGGATTCATGATGCCATTGGGATCGATCGCCTTCTTGATGGCGCGCATCAGCTCAAGCGCCACTGGGTCCTTCACCCGCTCGAGCAGCCCGGTCTTGAGCTGTCCGATCCCGTGCTCCGCGGACACTGATCCGCCCAGCTTGCGCACGACCTCGTAGATCGCGTCATTGATATCCGCTTCGCGCGCCATGAACTGGGCGCGCTCCCATCCGACCGGCTGGCTGAAATTGAAGTGGATGTTGCCGTCGCCCAGATGACCGAACGGGCAGGGCCGTATTCCCGGCAGCACGCGTTCCGCGGCGGCAGATCCTTCTGCGATCAGCCGAGGCACAGCCGCGACGGGCACCGAGACGTCATGCTTGATCGAGGCGCCTTCCTTGGATTGCACCTCGCTCATCTGTTCGCGCGCCGACCACATCCGCACTCGGTCACGGCCAGACATTGCGATGCTCGCATCTGCAATGATCCCGGCCTCGATTGCCTCTTCGAGGGCGGCAGACAGTGCACCCGGCACGCCGCCTTTCATGCGGTTCAGTTCGACAAGTGCATACCAGGGCGATGGACTTGCCGCCGGGCTGTGCTGCAGCAGTCCGTGCTTCAATTGCAGGTCGATCCCGAACTGCGGCATCAGTTCGAATGCCGTCAGGCGCGACCCCGCGCGTTCGCGCAGGACATAGAAGAGCTCGAGCGCCTTCTCCGGATTGGCAACATTGCACAAAGCGGTCTCGTGCCCTTCCGCTTGTGGAAACAGCTTCAATGTTGCTGCCGTGATGAAACCCAGCGTGCCCTCCGCTCCGATGAACAGATCCTTGAGATCATAGCCGGTGTTGTCCTTCTTGAGCGCGTTGAGCCCGCTATAGAGCCGTCCATCGGGCAGCACAGCTTCGATCCCGAGGCACAGTTCGCGCGCATTGCCGAAAGCGAGCACTTGCACGCCGCCGGCATTCGACGAGAGCACGCCGCCGATACGCGCCGAACCCTGGCTCGCGATCCAGAGGGGGAACATCGCACCGGCCCTCTCGGCCACCTCTTGCGCGGTCTCGAGCACCACGCCGGCTTCGAGCGTCATGTGTCCGGCTGCGGCATTCACCTCCCGCACGGCGTCGAGCCCACCGAGCGAAACGATGACCTCCGTTCCGCTCAGCGGAACCTGCGCACCGACGAGGCCCGTATTGCCGCCTTGTGGAATCAACGGAACACGGTTCTCGTTGGCCCACCGCGCGACCGCCTGCACCTGCGCGACCTCGGTAGGCAAGACGACTGCTACCGCCTTTGTGTGAAACCGCTTCCTTGGCTCATCCAGAAAAGCCGCCATCCTCGCGGGCTCGGCGAGTACGGCGCTTTCGCCGACCAGCGCAGCAAGCGCCGGCATGATCTGGCTGGGACTGAGCGGCATCGGGCGCGAAGATAGCCGGGAACAACGCTGAAACAAGCCGTAACTTGCCCGTTTCGGGGCCTTGTGGCAGGAAGCCCGCAATTATCGCAAACGGGAAGGAAACGCCGATGGCCGAAGGTTTGATGGCAGGCAAGCGCGGTCTCATCATGGGCGTGGCCAACAATCGTTCCATCGCCTGGGGCATCGCCAAGGCATTGCACTCCCAAGGCGCGGAGATCGCCTTTTCCTATCAGGGCGATGCGCTCAAGAAGCGCGTGGAACCGCTGGCGGCGGAAGTCGGTTCCGACTTCCTCGTCGAATGTGACGTCACCAACGATGCGGCCATGGATGAGACTTTCCGACAGATCAAGGATCGCTGGAGGCGTCTCGATTTCCTCGTTCACGCCATTGGCTTCTCGAACAAGGAAGAGCTCGACGGCCGATACATCGATACAAGCGCCCAGAACTTTGCGCTGACCATGAACATCTCGGTCTATTCCTTCACGGCCGTCGCCAAGCGCGCAGAGCCGCTGATGACAAAAGGTGGATCGCTGCTCACACTCACCTACTATGGCTCGCAGCGTTACATCCCCAACTACAATGTCATGGGCGTTGCCAAGGCGGCGCTCGAGGCCTCGGTGCGCTATCTCGCCGTCGACCTCGGCAAGGGCAATATCCGCGTCAACGCGATATCGGCCGGCGCCATTAAGACACTTGCCGCATCTGGCATTTCGGGCCTGCGCGACATGCTGCACTGGCAGGAGTCCAACGCCGCCCTCCGCCGCAATGTCGACATCGACGATGTCGGCAAGGCCGCTCTGTATCTGTTGTCGCCGCTGAGCTCCGGCGTCACCGGTGAAATCCACTATGTCGATGCCGGCTTCAATGTCGTCGGCATGAAGCTTATGGATGCGGAAGCCGAAGCGGCCCCCACGACGACCTGAGGACCTCATGGCCGATCTCGCATGGCCCGAATTCTACTTCGTCCGGCACGGAGAGACCGACTGGAACGCCGAGGGGCGCTACCAGGGCGCCAAGGACATTCCCATCAACGATACGGGACGGCAGCAGGCCGATCTCAACGGCAGGCTCCTCAAGGAACTGATCCGCCGTTCGGCACGTGTCGCGACGGACTTCGGCTGGTACGCATCACCGCTCAGCCGTACCCGCGAAACCATGCAACGAATCCGCGCCGCGTTCGGAGACCCGATCCCCGACGTCACCTACGACCCGCGTCTGATCGAAGTCTCCTTCGGCGTTTATGAGGGACGCCTGCACAAGGACCTTGTGGCCGGAGAAATGGCCATCGCCGGCGAGCGTGACGCGAGCTTCTGGGATTTCCGTCCGCCGAATGGAGAAAGCTATGCAGACCTGGCCGTCCGCGTCCTGGATTTCGGTGCGTCGCTGACTGGCCCGGCGGTGATTGTCTCTCATGGCGGTGTCTTGCGCGCCATGCGGCGGCTCATTGAGGGTTTCCCTCCAGAAAAGGCAGTGAACTGGTTTCCGCCACAGGATTCGGTCGCGCATTTCGTTGATGGCGCCTTGACCGTCTATCCAGCGGGCCACAGCTGGGACGATTGATTGACCTGACGCTGGCGCCTGCCTAGAAAGCCGCTAGCGAGGAAGCCATGTCCTTCAACACTTTCGGCCAGATGTTTCGCTTCACCACGTGGGGTGAAAGCCACGGCCCGGCCATCGGCGTCGTCGTCGACGGCTGCCCGCCTGGCATTGAGATATCCGCCAGGGCGATCCAGCACGACCTCGACCGCCGCAAGCCTGGCCAGTCGAAATTCACCACGCAGCGCCGCGAGGACGACACGGTCAAGATCCTGTCGGGAACCTTCGAAGACGAGACGGACGGCAAGCTGAAGACAACCGGCACGCCGATTTCGCTTCTGATCGAGAATACCGATCAGCGCTCCAAGGATTACTCCGAAATCCGGGACAAATTTCGCCCGGGCCACGCCGATTTCACCTATCAGCAGAAATACGGCATTCGCGACTATAAGGGATCGGGCAGGGCCTCGGCCCGCGAGACCGCGGCGCGCGTTGCCGCAGGCGCGATTGCCCGCATGGTCATCCCGAAAGTGAAGATTCGCGGTTCACTCGTGCAGATGGGACCGCATGAGATCGACTATGCCAATTTCGATTGGAAGGAAGTTGATCGGAATCCGTTCTTCTGCGCTGATGCCGAGGCGGCCGTGCGCTGGGAACCTTATCTCGACGGGCTTCGCAAGGCAGGTAATTCCGTCGGGGCCGTGATCGAAATCGTGGCGGAAGGCGTGCCCGCTGGCTGGGGCGCGCCGATCTACGGCAAATTGTCTGCTGACCTCGCTGGCGCGATGATGTCGATCAACGCCGTCAAGGGCGTCGAGATCGGCGAAGGCTTCGCAGCGGCATCACTGACAGGCATCGAGAATGCCGACGAGATGCGCGCTGGCCTCCACGGCCCCAAATTCAAGACGAACCGGTCCGGTGGCGTGCTCGGCGGAATCTCCAACGGCGATCCCATCGTGGTTCGCTTCGCGGTCAAGCCGACCTCTTCGATTCTCACGCCGCGCGAAACAGTGACGACCCGCAACGAGGACACCGAAGTCTCCACGAAGGGCCGCCACGACCCGTGTGTCGGCATTCGCGCCGTGCCCATCGGCGAAGCCATGATGGCCTGCGTCCTCGCCGACCACTTCCTGCGCCACCGAGGTCAGACGGGGCGCGACGGCGGGGTTGGGTTCTGATGCACAAAAGCGCCATCGGAAAGATCATGAAGCGCGCGCTTGGCGCTCATCAGTCAGGACGCGTCGACGAGGCTGCAAGACTTTACAGGCAGGTAATCCTGCAAGACCCGAAAGACGATGTTGCCTTACACAACCTTGGATTGATCGCCAGCGCCCGACACGACTACCCGACTGCCCAGTCCATGATGGATGCCTCAATCAAGTTGAAGCCGAGCCTAGCCTTCTATCGGAGCAACTATTCGACTGTCTTGCGCGCGATGGGTAGAACCAAGCTCTCGATCGCCGAGGCAGACGTAGCCATTGGCCTCGATCCCCGCTTCGCGGCAGCATGGAATAATAAGGCCCTCGCGCATATGGATCTTGGTCAGGACGATCTGGCCGAGCAGGCTTTCAAGAAGGCGATCGCTCTCGACCCAGCATACGCCGACGCAATGACCAACTTCGCGATGCTCAGGCTGCGACAAGGGCGTTACGAAGAAGGTGAAGTATTTGCTGTCAAGGCTCTGAGGACCAAACCAGGGCACATACGTGCCCTGCTCGCCTTAGGCGATTCCTATGTCGGAAAACAGCGATTTGCAGGTGGGATAGCCGCCTACCGACGGGCTATCGAGACCAGCCCGAATAACGTTGATGCCTTTATCCGTTTGGGTCGCGCCTTGAGTGAGGTGGGCGACTCCGATGGTGCCCGCAGCCAACTTGAACACGCTGTCTCACTTGCTCCCGATGCTCCCGCCACACACTATGAACTTGGGATGCAGTTGCGTCGCCAAGGGGCTATGGACGAGGCGTCCGCTTCGCTCCGGGAGGCAATTCGCCTAAACCCTAGCTTCTTTGCTGCTTATGCTTCTCTGGCCCGAACGGTCCGCTTCGATTCTGTGGAAGTACCGGAGTTTCAGGCGATGGTGCAAGCGTACAGCGCCGTTCCGCCGGGTTCGCCCGCGCGAGGATATCTCGCTTATGGCCTTGGGGAGGCGTTCGAAGGCATTGGCGAGCACAGGCAAGCCTTCGAGAAGTTTCAAGAGGGCAATCGGATAAGGCGAGCCGAGGTAGAATACTCCGAGGCAGATCAGATCGCCCGGCTAGAGGCAATCAAAACGGTATTTACCCCGGCCTTTCTTGACCGGTTCAACGGCAAGGGGAACGCGAGCCGAGCACCGATATTCATACTTGGCATGCCACGCTCTGGGACAACCTTGACCGAGCAGATCGTGTCAGTATCGGAAGAGGTCTATGGTGCCGGAGAGCTCTTTCTGGTCAACGCAGCCTCCAATAACACCTTTGGCTTTGCCACGTTCAACGAAACCATAAGGTATCTCGAGAAGGTCGATACGCTCGACTTTTCTAAGGCTGGGTCTACATATCTCGAGTGGCTGTCGGAGAAGGCAAAGGCTAAGCCACGGTTTACCGATAAACTGCCTCACAATTTCTGGCAGATTGGTACGATAAGGCTGATGTTTCCGAACGCTAAGATCGTGCATCTTAATCGATCGCCGATTGATACGTGCCTTTCAATGTACAAAACATCATTCGGGTCACCGGGCCTGAACTATAGCTATGACCTTGGGGAACTAGGACGTTACTTCAATCTCTACCGCGGCGTGATGAGGCATTGGCGCCACGTTCTACCTGCGGCATTCTTTGAACTAACCTATGAAAGTCTGGTCGAACGTCCGGAGGAAGAAACCCGGCGATTGTTTGACTATCTCGGACTGCGATGGAACCCGGCGGTGCTAGAGTTCCATCGGACGAAACGGGACGTGAAGACTGCAAGTGTCGCCCAGGTGCGCCGTCCGATCTACAAGACATCAGTCAATCTGTCCGAGCGCTACGGGGAACTGCTTGACCCGTTGCGTGCGGCGCTTGGCGAGTGGAAGGACGACGAATCTAGCGCTTCCTAAACACGCTCACCGTCTCGCTGTTGCCATCGCCACCGCTGATGGGGGAGGGGACCGATATCTGGTGGCTCCAGCCCTCCGCGTCCATGAACGCAATGATGTCGTTCGCGGCGGCTGCGATCGCCTCACGGTCCGACACGATGCCGCCTTTTCCGATGTGCTTCTTCCCGACTTCGAACTGCGGCTTGATGAGGATCACCGCGTCAGCGTTTGGGTGGCACAGCTTGAGCGGAGCCACGAGCACCTTCGTCGCTGAGACGAAGCTCACATCGCATACGAGCAGGTCGATTGCTTCCGAGATGTTCGCGCTTGTCAGGTCGCGGGCGTTGATCCCTTCTATGGAGACAACGCCCGGTAGGCGCGCAACATCCGGGTGCAGTTGCCCATGTCCTACATCGACTGCATAGACCTTCGCCGCACCACACTCGACGAGCACCTGCGTGAACCCACCCGTCGAGGCGCCGACATCGAGACAGGTCTTGCCGGAAACGTCGATCGCGCCGGCATCGAGCCCGGCGATGAGTTTGAGCGCGGCCCGCGAGACATAGCGGCTCGCGGGATCATCCAGCACGATTGTATCATCCGTCCCCACCATCTGGTGCGGCTTGCTCGCACGCACGCCATTCACGGAGACTGTACCGCGCAACACCGCGTCGCGCGCTCTTGCACGGCTCGGCAGCAGTCCGCGCGCCTCGATCGCGAGATCGAGCCGCTGGCGCTCAGCCATTCACCAGCCGCTTGATCTTGGCTTCCGCCGATGCGGTCTCCTCGCCATAAGCGACTGTCCCCTGATAGCTCCCGTCGGCGCCGATCAGGAACAGCGTCGCGGTGTGGTTCACCAGGTAGAACCCGCTTCCATCGTCCTCGCCCTTCTCGGCGACGACACCGAAGATCGAGCGTACAGTGTCGGTTTCGGCGGCGGTACCCACAAGTCCCTCGATACCGGGGTCGAACGCTCCGACATAGCTCTTGAGGATATCGACGGTGTCGCGTTCGGGGTCGATGGTGACGAAGATCGTGCGCAGCGTGTCGTAGCCTATGCCAAGATCGCTCCGCCATTTGAGCGTGTCCGAGATCGTGGTGGGGCAGACGTCGGGGCAGAAGGTGTAGCCGAAGAACAGCAGCGTCGGCAGACCCTTGAGGTCGGCATTGCTGAACTGGCGCCCGGTGGTGGACGAGAGGGTGAACGGCTGCTCGGCGTAAGAGATGCCGGGCGCGCGCGGATCGGCCGGCGGCCGCAGGACGAACAGCACCGTCGCGGCGATGGCCGCCAGCGTGACGAGAATCCAGAGGATGATGCGGACGCGCCGGATGGCGGCAGTCTCGGCCATTGGGGGCCTCTATTGGGGGTCGAGCGGCTCCGTCCCGACGGGCCTGCCGTTCCGGAGCGTGATCTTTTCGATCCGCGCTTCTGCCGCCTTCAGCACGCTTTCGCAATGCGACTTAAGCGCCTCGCCGCGTTCATAAATGGCGATGGATTCGGCCAGCGGCGCCTTGCCGCCCTCAAGCTTGGCGACAATGCCCTCGAGTTCGGCCAGTGCCGCCTCGAAGCTCATCGTCTTGACGTCAATTGCCTCGGCCATGGCTTCCCATCAGAGTCCTGACATGCGCGGCGGCCCCGGTGGCGAGGCCCTGGAGGTCATAGCCCCCTTCCAGCATCGAGACAATGCGACCCCCGCAAACGCGGCCCGCGACCTCCATCAGCCGGCTCGTCACCCAGGTGAAATCCTCGGGCTTCCAGTTGAGCTGCGCGAGCGGATCGCGATAGTCCGCATCGAACCCGGCCGACACGAGAATGAAGTCGGGCCGGAACGCTGCCAGCGCCGGCAGGATGCGCTCGTCATAGGCGGCGCGCATTTCGGCGGTCCCCGATCCCGCACGAAGCGGCGCGTTGAAGATATTCCCCACGCCGGTCATGCTCGCGGCGCCGGTACCCGGATAGAGCGGCATCTGGTGGGTCGAGCTGTAGAACACCGTCGCGTCCGCCTTGAAGATGTCTTCCGTGCCATTGCCGTGATGCACGTCGAAATCGACGATCGCCACGCGCTCGGCGCCATATTTGCGCTGCGCCTCACGCGCCACCACTGCGATGGAATTGATGAGGCAGAAACCCATCGGACGGTCGCTTTCGGCGTGGTGGCCGGGCGGCCGTACCGCGCAGAATGCATTGTCCGCCTCGCCCAGCGCCACCGCTTCGAGCGCGGCGAGCCCCGCGCCGATCGCGGTGCCCGCCGCGTCCAGCGAACCCGAAGAGATGAACGTGTCCTCGTCGATCTGGCCCACACCTTCGGCGGGCCGGAACCGGCGCAGTCCCTCGAGATAGTCGGCGCCATGCACCAGCTCGGCCAGCATCAGGTCGGCCGAAGGCGCGTCCTTTCGCGCCAGCTCGGCGAACTCGGGCTCGGCGAAGGCCCGCTCCAGCGCGCGGAGCCGTTCCGCCCGCTCGGGGTGGCCCGTCGGCGTCGCGTGGCTTGCGAAATTGCGTTGACTGACGAGTAACGTCGTCATGACTGCCGGTGTCTCCGCCGCGTGACTTTCTTGACGCCCGTGCCGGGCCTTGTCAAACACGCCGCCCATGACCCAGGGCACGGCCGGCGCGGCCCCTTTCACTGCCGAAATACGCCATTTTGCCGACATTCTGCGGCAGGGCGGGGTCGTGGCGTTCCCGACCGAGACCGTCTATGGCCTCGGTGCTGACGCCACCAATTCCGATGCCGTGCTGAGGATTTATGAAACCAAGGGCCGGCCGCGCTTCAATCCGCTGATCGTCCATGTCGCCGACCTGGCGATGGCCGAGACGCTGGTTGAGTTTTCGCCGCTGGCCCGGCGGCTGGCACGATACTGGCCCGGCCCGCTGACATTGGTGCTGCCGCGCCGCCCGGACTCGCGGCTTTCGGACATCGTGACGGCGGGACTCGACACTGTCGGCATCCGCATTCCCGATCATCCGCTCGCGCTCGCGCTGATCCGCGCCGCCGGCCTTCCGCTCGCCGCGCCTTCGGCCAATCCATCCGGCAAGCTCTCGCCGACCACCGCGGCGCAGGTTCGAAGTGGTCTCGACGTGCCGATCCTCGATGGCGGACCCAGTAACTCGGGAGTCGAATCCACGATCCTCGCCGTCGATGGCGACACCGTCACCCAGCTCCGCGCCGGCGCCCTGCCGCGAGAGGAGATCGAGGCCGCGCTGGGTCAGCTTATCGAGACCGCCAGCTCCGATGCGGCCATCTCTGCGCCGGGGATGCTGGCGAGCCACTACGCCCCGAACGCAATGCTGCGCCTCAACGCTACCGTCGCCGAACCTGGCGAGTCCTTCCTCGCCTTCGGCTCATTGCGCGGCGATCGCAACCTCTCGCCCTCGGGCGATCTGCACGAGGCCGCGCGCAATTTGTTCGCCATGCTGCACGAGCTCGACGCGACCGCGACGCGCATCGCCGTGGCGCCGATCCCGCACACCGGTCTCGGCGAAGCCATCAACGACCGCCTGCAGCGCGCCGCGGCCCCGCGCCGCTGAGCCGGCTTTTCCACCGTCATCAATGTGAAACGCAACCGTCACCGACGCGTGACGCACGATTGCTACTCGCGGCTCCTGTCACCAATACAGGAGAACCATCGTGCTTCGCATCGGCATTGCCGCAGCGCTAGCTGCCGCCCTCATGTCCACTGCCGCGCAGGCAGCAACCGAAATCACCTGGTGGCACGCCATGGGTGGCGAGCTAGGGGCCAAGCTCGAAGAGATCGCCAAGCAGTTCAACGACTCGCAAACCGACTATGTCGTGACGCCCGTCTATAAGGGCTCCTATGCCGAGACTCTGACCGCCGCGATTGCTGCTTTCCGTGCCAACGAGCAGCCTGCCATAGTCCAGGTTTTCGAAGTCGGCACCGGCACTATGATGGCCGCCAAGGGCGCCGTCTATCCCGTCTATGAGCTGATGGCCGATCAGGGCCAGCCCTGGGACCCGACCAGCTTCCTCGCGCCGGTCGTCGGCTACTATTCGGATCCCGACGGCAACATCCTTTCGCTGCCTTTCAACTCCTCGACCCCGATCATGTACTACAACAAGACCGTGTTCGAGAAAGCCGGTCTTGACCCCAACGTCGCGCCCAAGACCTGGGCCGAGATGGAGTCATTCGCGCGCAAGATCAAGGAATCGGGCGCCGCCAATTGCGGCATCACCACCGAGTGGATGAGCTGGGTGCAGACCGAGAACCTTTCGGCGCTGCATGACCAGCCCTTCGGCACATTGGAGAACGGCTTCGGCGGCATGGGCGCCGAATTCACCTTTAACAATCCCGTCGTCGTGCAGCACTGGGAGAATCTCAAAAAGTGGTCCGACGAGGGCCTGTTCCAATATGCCGGTCCGGCCGGTGGCGCCGACGCCAAGCCGAAATTCTATGCGCAGGAATGTGCGATCTTCATGGGCTCGTCTGCGTCGCGTGCCGGCGTGATCGCCAATTCCAAGGACTTCGAAGTCGGCTTTGCTCCGCTGCCCTACTATGACGACGTGATCGCCGAACCCAAGAATTCCATTATCGGCGGCGCGACGCTGTGGGTGCTGCAGGGCAAGACGCCTGAAGAGTACAAGGGCGTGGCGACCTTCTTCACCTTCCTGCAGAAGCCGGAAGTGCAGGCCGACTGGCACCAGTTCACGGGCTATCTGCCGATCACCACGGCGGCCTACGAACTTGGCAAGCAGCAGGGCTACTACGAAAAGAACCCGGGCGCCGACATCGCAATCAACCAGATCATGCGCGGCACCCCGACCGCCAACTCCAAGGGCGTCCGATTCGGTAATTTGACGCAGGCCCGCGACGTCATCGATAATGAGTTCGAGGCGCTACTTGCCGGACAGAAGACGGCCAAGGAAGCCCTCGACAGCGCTGTTGCCCGTGGCAACCAGATTCTGCGCGATTTCGAAGCGGCCAATCAATAGGGCCGATCGTCAAGGATAGAGGTCCGGGTGGCGACGCCCGGACCTTTGGCCATCCAGGGACCGTCATAATCGCATGACCGAAAAGCGCGCCATCTATCCCAATAAGGTGCTGCCCTATTTCCTGCTGACGCCTCAGCTCGCCGTCACCATTGTCTTCTTCCTGTGGCCTGCCGGGCAGGCGATCAAGACCTCGTTCGAGCGCGAAGACCCGTTCGGCTTCAAGACGACATTCATCTGGTTCGAGAACTTTCGCCGGCTGTTTGCCGAACCGGCCTACCTTCAGGCCTTGAGGCAGACGGCGATCTTCTCGGTGTCGGTGACGATCCTCGCGATGAGCATATCGCTACTCCTCGCCGCGGCAGTGAGCCGCCTGCTCAAGTCGGCCCGCATCTACACGACGCTGCTGGTGTGGCCTTATGCCGTGGCGCCCGTCGTTGCCGGCGTGCTGTGGTGGTTCATGTTCAACCCCACGGTCGGCATCCTGCCCTATGTGCTCCGCGGCGCCGGCGTGAACTGGAACCACCGGGTCGATGGCAGCGACGCGATGATCCTCGTAGTCCTCGCCGCGACCTGGAAGCAGATCAGCTACAACTTCCTGTTCTTCGTCGCGGGACTGCAATCCATCCCGCAGTCGCTGCTCGAAGCAGCCGCGATCGACGGCGCCGGGCCGCTCCGCCGTTTCGCGGCAATCAGCTTCCCGTTGCTGGCACCCACCAGCTTCTTCCTGCTGGTGGTCAATGTGAACTACGCAATGTTCGACACCTTCGGCACCATCGACGGCACGACGGCAGGCGGCCCCGCGGGCGCCACGACGACACTCGTCTATAAGGTCTATGCCGATGGATTCCTGGGGCTGAACCTGGGTTCGTCAGCGGCACAATCCGTTCTGCTCATGCTGATCGTCGGCGCGCTCACCGTCGTCCAGTTCCGGTGGATCGACCGGCGGATCCGGTACTGACGCAATGGTCGAGCGGCACCCCGTGTTCGATGTCATCACGCATCTGGTGCTGATCCTCGGCGTCACGGTCGTCATCTTCCCAGTATGGATTGCCTTCGTTGCATCCACGCATGGATCGGGCGATTTCCTCTCGGGCCTCACACCGCTGCTGCCGGGGCCGCATCTGGTCGAAAACTACGCCTCGCTTCTTGGCGCCGGCATGGAAAAGGCGGGCACGCCGCCACTAAGCGTGATGCTCGCCAACTCGCTGCTGATGGCCGTCGGCATCGCCGTGGGCAAGATCGCGATCTCGATCCTGTCCGCCTACGCGATCGTCTATTTCCGCTTTCCGCTTCGCGGAGGCGCCTTCTGGATCATCTTCATTACGCTGATGCTGCCGGTCGAGGTGCGGATCATGCCAACATTCAAGGTTGTCGCCGATTTGGGCCTGCTGAACTCGTATCTCGGCCTCACGCTACCGCTGATCGCCTCGGCGACCGCGACCTTCCTGTTCCGCCAGTTCTTCCTGACTGTGCCGGACGAATTGCTAGAGGCGGCACGGGTCGATGGCGCAAGCCCGATGGTGTTCTTTCGTGAGATTCTGCTGCCCTTGAGCCGCACCAATATCGCCGCGCTGTTCGTGATCCTCTTCATCTATGGCTGGGTGCAGTATCTCTGGCCGCTGCTCATCACCAACGACGCGCGCTATTACACGATCGTCATGGCGATCAAGCGCATGGTCGCGGTGGCCGATGCCGATCCGCAATGGCACCTGGCAATGGCCGCGGTGATCCTCGCCATGCTGCCGCCGGTGCTCGTGGTCATCGGCATGCAGCGGCTGTTCGTGAAGGGTCTGGTCGAGACCGAGAAGTAGCGGTCACTCCCGCACTTTGTATGGCTTCTGATCTCGCCAGAAGCGCATCAGGCCTTCGAGGTCGGGGTCGCCCTTGTCGGGTAACACGATGCGGAGATTGGCGTAGAGGTCGCCCGCGCCGTGCAGGCCCTTGCCTTTGAGGCGGAGTGCCTTGGCCGTGTTGACATTGGGCGGCAGCGTGAGCTCGGCTTCGCCGGCCAGCGTCGGCACGCGGACCTTGCCGCCCAGCACCGCCTCATAGAGCGTGATCGGCACATCGACGCGGAGGTCGGCGCCGTCGCGGCGGAATTTGGCGTGCCGCTCGAACTTCACGGTGACGATGGCGTCGCCCGCTTCGCCGCCCATGGGGGAGGGCATGCCCTGGCCCTTGAGCCGGATCTGCGTGCCATCCTCCACCTTGTCCGGCAGCTTGACGTTGAGCACCTTGCCGTTCGGCATCCGGAGCGGTACCGAGCCGCCGGCTTCGGCCTGCTCGAGGCTGACAGTAGCGGTGACGTTGGCGTCGGCGCCCTTCATGCTGCCGCCGCGCGAGGTCGCGCCGGTGAATGGATCCCAGCCGCCCGCGCCGGCACCCGCCGTCCGGCTCTGGCGCGTCTGCGCGCCGCCGAAGCCGCTCATGAACTCCTTGAGGATGTCCTCGGCAGAAAATCCTGCTCCAGCACCGGCCCCCGCGCCCCGGCGGGCGCCTGCGCCCGGCGCGAAGCCGGCGAATTTCGGGTTGCCGTCGGCATCGATTTCACCCCGGTCGTAGGCGGCCTTCTTGTCCTTGTCGGTCAGGAAGTCATAGGCCGACGAGACCTCGGCGAATTTCGCATGGGCCTTGGGATCGTCTTTGTTCTGGTCGGGGTGATGGGCCTTGGCCAGCTTGCGATACGCCGACTTCAGGTCCTTCTCGCTCACAGAACGAGGCACCCCGAGCACGGTGTAGGGGTCGCGCATTGGGTTCCTTCGAATCGAGTCTTGCGGTTGAAAAGCCGCAGTTTCCAGCCCTATATGGCCACGCCCTCCCGCCTTGTCCAGACCGCCGGAACGCCAGTATGAACGCCGCTTTGACGCTTTCGGACCGCATCTTCGACGATTCGGACAAAGCCGAAATCGACCCGTTTTCGCTGTTCGAGGAGTGGTACGCCCGGGCAGAGGCCGAGGAGCCCAACGACCCCCACGCCATGGCGGTCGCGACCGTGGACGGGGCTGGCATGCCCGACGTCCGGACCGTGCTGATGAACGCCCGCGACCACCGCGGCTTCGTTTTCTTCACCAATTTCGAGAGCCGCAAGGGCGAGGAGCTGAAGCTCAATCCCCGCGCCGCGCTCGTCTTTCACTGGAAATCGCTGCGCCGGCAGGTGCGGGCGAGAGGGCCGGTCGAGATTATCGCCGACAGCGAGGCGGACGCCTATTTCTCCACCCGCGCCCGGGTCTCCCAGCTTGGCGCCCACGCATCGCGCCAGTCCCGCCCACTCGAGAGCAAGGCCGTGCTGATCGAGCGGGTCGACACGCTCCGCTCCTCGCTGGCCGAGGACGAGCCCGTGACACGCCCGGCGCACTGGTCGGGCTTCCGCATCGTGCCGCTCGAAATCGAGTTCTGGCAGGATGGCGCGTTCCGCCTGCACGATCGCGTCCGCTTCTCGCGTACCGCGCACGGATTGCCGTGGACGCGCCAGCGCCTCTATCCCTGACGGGCTTGCCGCCCTCCGGCCTGCGTGAAATCCTGACCGCACAGGGGCCGGCCAGATGACCACCATGACCGTCGATACCGTCGAACCACTGCCGTCGCAGACGAGCCGCGTCACCTTCACAGCGTCGCGCTGGGAACTCGCAGTGATCGTTTTGCGCGGCTATGTGCTGATGATTCCAACCATCGGCCTCTACCGCTTCTGGCAGGCCACATGGAAGCGGCGGCTCTATTGGCACAACACGCTGATCGACGGCGACCCGCTCGAATATACCGGCTCCGCCACGCAACTCTTGATCGGCTTCCTCTTCGCGCTTGCCTTCTTCGTGCCGATCTACATTGCCCTGTTCTACCTCTCGACGCAGGCCGGCAGCGTGGTGCTGTTCGGCTACGCGCTGATCGGGGTCGCGCTCTGGTTCCTGGGCGGCTATGCCCAGTATCGCGGCCGCGACTTCCGCCTTTCGCGCACCCTCTGGCGCGGCATCCGATTCAACCAGCACGGCAGCGCCTGGAGCTATGCGCTGCGCCGCTTCCTCTGGTCGCTGCTGATGATCCCGACGCTGGGGCTGGTCTATCCCTTCATGGCCGCGAACCTCTGGCGCTACCGTTACCGCCACACCTGGTTCGGTGACCGCCAGTTCGCCGCGACGGGAAGCTGGCGGCAGCTCGCCGGACCCTATTACGGCGCGTATTTTCTCAATGTCCTGCTGATCGCCGTACTCATCGGCAACGCCGTAGCCACGCGGGACGTCGTCGAGATCGAGGGGCGCGCCGTACCCGGCCCCGTGACGCTGATGGCGTCGCTCGCCATCGTCGCGATCCTCTCCGCCAGCGTCGCCTATTATCGCGCCCGGGCCCATTCGCGCCTGCTCTCGACCGTGAGCATCGGCGCCGCGACGCTCGCGGTCACCGTCCGCGCCCGCGACGTGTTCCGCCAGACCATCGTCTATGTTCTCGCCTTTGCGGGACTGCTCTTCCTCTTCCTGCTGGTGGCCGCCGTCGCCATCGGCGGCATCTTTGCTCTGGCCTCGCGCAATGGCGGCGCGCCCGATCCTGATGCCGTGCTCCAGCTCTTCCAGTCCGGAACGCTCAATGTCGTGCTACTGATCGGCTGCTATCTCGTGCTGCTCGGCGCCTTCGGCTTCCTCGGCGAGCTCGTCATCGCCTTCGGCTGGTGGAAGCTCCTGGCCAACGGCACGACCATCACCAATCCCGAGACGCTTCGCTCCGTGCGCGCCACGGCCGAGGATCGCGCCCTGATCGGCGAGGGCCTCGCCGATGCCCTCAATGTGGGCGCCTATTGATGGAATTCTTCGCCCGCTACCAGAACGGCGAGATCGCCGAACTGCGCGACGTCGTCTGCGTCGTCGACCTTGCGGCGATCCCGGTGACACTCGTCATCCTCGATGCCAAGACGCGCGCCGCCGTCGACAGCTGGGTGGCTTTCGACGTCTTTGCCCGTCCGGCCCGTGCCCTCGAATTGCGGCTGGGTTCGTTGGGCAGGGCTCCGGGCGCGCGGCTTTCCATCGCCGGCGTCGAAAACATGCGCAATGCGCGGCGGCTCCTCCCATCGCTGCGCTACCATCAGCGCCGTGACTTCTGGCGACAGGCGCAGATCGGCGCGCTCGCAACTCTCGCGCTGCTCTCGGTCATCGTCGCTTATGTCTATGGCGTGCCGCTGCTGGCGGAACGACTGGTCGCGATCGTGCCGCCCGACTGGGAAAAGCGCCTCGGCGACACAGCTGCCGGCCAGATCGAGATCGCCCTCACCGACGGCAAGGGCTTCGAGATCTGCGACCCCGATCCCAACTCCGCCGCCAACCGCGCCATTGCCCGCTTCGTCGACGACGCCTTTGCCGGGCTGAAATCGCCCTTCACGCCGAATGTGACCGTGGTGCGTTCGGACATCCCCAATGCCTTCGCGCTGCCGGGCGGCCAAGCCTACTATCTCTCCGCACTGCTCGACGCGAGCCAGACTCCGGAGGAATTCGCCGGTGTCCTCTCCCATGAACTCGGCCACGTCTATTACCGCCACGCGATGGAGACACTGATCTCCACCTCCGCGACCGGGCTTCTCGTCGGCTTCATCCTCGGCGACATGACCGGCATCTCCATTCCCGCGGCCATCGGTTCGGCGCTGATCGATAACCGCTTCTCTCGCAATGCCGAGCGGCAGGCCGACTCCTTCGCCGCCGCCACCGCGCAGCGCCTCGGCTACAGTCCCGCCGGGCTCTTCGATCTACTGGATCGCGTGGCCAAGGACGATGCCTTCGGGCGCGCCCTCGCGCTCTTCTCCAATCATCCGCTGACCGACGAGCGCCGGGCCGCGCTCGAAGTGCTCGACACACCCGTGCCCAATGCCCGGCCGCCTTTCAACTCCACGGAATGGGCGGCCATCAAGGCCATGTGCCCGCCGCCGCCGCAGACCGAGTCGGAACCGGCTCCAGAACAGCCGATCGCGGACCCATCGACCTCCGCCGAGCCCGTCTCGCCTCTCGACCCGCCGCCGCTCCAGCAATAGGACTTTGCGCACCTTCATTGCCGTGCAAGAGACAGCCCGATGCGAATCCTTGTCCGCACCTCCAAATGGGCGATCTGGGCGCGGCGCTTCGGGGCGCTTGCGCTGCCGCTCGCCGCGTTGCCGGTGCTGCTCCACCGTGAGCAATGGATCACCAGCGACAATTTCCAGATCATCGAAGCCGTCGCGCTCTCGCTCGCGGCGATCGCGCTGCTGACCGGCCTCATCGCCGTCGCGCGGCTCTGGGTTACCGGCGACCGGGGATGGGGCAGGGCGGTCCAGGCGGTGGTCTTCGGAGTCCTATGCATCGCGCCCGCCGGCTATCTCGCCTTCGAGGCCTACCGCCTGCCGGCGACGCCCGATGTCAGCACCGACTTCACCAATCCGCCGCAACTGGTGAGCTTCATTCCAGCCCGTTTCGTCGGGCCCGAGGAAAGGGCGCGCATCGAGGCGGCATTCCCCAATGCCCGCACGCGCAGCTATCCCGTGCCGGTCGCGGACATGTTCACCCTGGTCGAAACGCTTGTGACGGAACGCGGCTGGGACGTGCGCTCGCGCCGCGTGCCGCTCAACACGCTCGGCACCGGTCAGCTCAATGCGGTCGCAACGACTCTCTTTGGCTGGCGGCAGGAAGTAGCCTTCCGCGTCACTGGCACGGCCGATGGGTCCAGCGTCGCCATGCGCTCGGCCTCGCTCACCAGCTTCCACGATTTCGCCGAAAACGGCCTGCGCATCGAGGCCTTCCTGCTCGATCTCGACAATCGCGTGACCCTGATGCTGCGCGACGCTCCCGTCACCCCTGCCGCGCCCGAGGACTAAGCCGCCACCCGAGCAGCGTGGGTCGCGCCTTGATATCTCCGCGCGCCGTCAGATACTCGACATGAGCCTCGATGGTCATCCGCGCGGCGAGATTCAATGCCGGCGCGATGCCCTTGTAGATAAGCCGCAGCAGGGCCGTCGTCGTACGCGCCCCTTTGTTCACGGCGTCGATGATCTGGTTGTTGCGCAGATTGCGATGCGCGAGCAGCGCCCGTGCATAGCCGGGACCGTCGGCGATCGGTCCGCCATGCGCCGGCAGATAGCGCTTGTACGGCGCTGCGATCACCTTCTCCATCGAGGCGAGATAGTCACCCATCGATCCGTCTGGCACAGCGACCAGAGTCGAGTTCCAGCCCATGATATGGTCGCCCGTGAACAGCCACTCGCTGTCCTTGATGCCGAACGCCAGATGGTTGGCGCAATGGCCCGGCGTCGCCATCACGACCAGCGCAACATCCCCCGCCATCACCATCTCTCCGTCGGCGAGCGTTTCGTCCGGCACCAGGCTCCAGTCGCAGCCGCCCGACAGCATGTTGAGTTCGAAGCGCCGTTTCGGCCGGCTCAGCCGGTGCGGCCCGCCGAACGACAGCGGCGCGCCGGTCTCCCGCTTCAGCCGCCGCGCCAGCGCCGAGTGATCGATATGCGTGTGCGTGAGGATGATCCGCTCGACCGGCCGGTTGCCGATCGCTTTCAGCAGGGCGCCCAGATGCCGGCTGTCGTCCGGCCCCGGATCGATCACCGCGACCCTGTCGTGACCCACGATGAAGCTGTTGGTACCGGTGAAGGTATAGGGCCCGCCATTGGGTGCCGTCACCCGCACGACGCCCGGGATGACGTCGACGGCTTGTCCGGTCTGGGGGTCGAAATCGGCGGCATTCGCCGGGGCGGAGGAGGAGACGGCCATTGCGTTCCAGAGGCTCGAAAGACTAAAAGGCTGCGACATCGCCGCTCGGAAAGGTATCGCAATGGCCGTGACTGTGACCACACCCAATACGGTTCTCGGCGTTCTCCTGCCGAAGGCCGGCACTGCCCGCCTCCTGGCCAACGTTGCGACCGTGCTGCTGGGCACGCTGGTGATCACGCTCGCGGCCAAGGTCAACGTGCCGACCTGGCCCGTGCCGGTAACGCTGCAGAGCTTCGCGGTCGCTGCTCTTGCCGCCGCTTTCGGCTGGCGCATCGGTGTTGCGACGGTCGTGGCCTATCTCATCGAAGGTGCGGTCGGCCTGCCGGTCTTCGCCACCGGTGGCGGCATCGCCTATCTCATCGGGCCGACCGGCGGCTTCCTCATTGGCTTTGCCGCAATGGCCTATGTCATCGGCCGCGCCGCGGATGCAGGCGCCTCCGGCCGCCTCGTCACCCTCGCGATCGCCATGCTGATCGCCGACGTCCTCTTGTTCGTTCTTGGCTTTCTCTGGCTGCTCGCATTGGGATCGACCGCAGCATGGCTCGACCAGTCCAATTTGATCGGCTCTGCCTTCGTCAAGGCGGTGCAGCCCTTCCTGGTCTGGGACGCGCTGAAGATGATCTTCGCCGCGATCACTGTCGCGGGCACCTGGACCGTCCTCAAGCGCCGCGCCTGATCGCGCGTGCAGGCTGAAACGGGAAAGGCCGGTCTCGCGACCGGCCTTTGTCATTGGTCGGAGTAGAGTGATTCGAACACTCGACCCCCTGCTCCCGAAGCAGGTGCGCTACCAGGCTGCGCTATACTCCGATAGGGTTCCGTCCAGCCCTCGGGGCCGCAGAATTGGCGGGGTTATAGCCGCGCGACCCCGTGCTTTCAAGCGTCCAAACCGGCCCTGCCGGTTCGTTGCGCCCCCCACCCAAAGCGTGTAGGAACCGGCCCCGTTGGGGCGTCGCCAAGTGGTAAGGCAGCGGTTTTTGGTACCGCCATTCCTAGGTTCGAATCCTAGCGCCCCAGCCAGCCGCACCGCCCTCATTGCCGGATCTTGCGGTCATCGACGAGCCGCATTGCGTATCCAAATCCGCAATCTATTGTTGGGCCAACAACGAGCCCCAACGGGCACCGATCTGGGAGGATCCGCTTATGAAGATCACGGACGTCAAATGCGCGGTCATCGCCAGCAGCCCCGTGATCCGCATCACCACCGATGAGGGCATCACCGGCTGGAGCCAGATCGAAACACCCAAGCCCTATGTGAAGCCGCAGGTGCTTGATCTCAAGGACTGGATTGTCGGGCAGGATCCGCGCGACGTCGAGCGCGTCATGCGCCGCATCCGCGTTCGCGGCGGCTTCAAGCCTTTCGGCGCGGCCGTCAGCGCCATCGAGCATGCGCTATGGGACATTGCCGGCAAGGCGCTCAATGCGCCGGTCTATCGCCTGCTCGGCGGCAAGGTGCGCGACAAGGTTCGCACCTATCGCACGCTCTACCAGGCTGAGGTGCCGGGTGGCGCCCCGCACACGCCGGAGGGCTACCGGAAATGGGCACAGTACGGCAAATCGCTGCCAGGCGAGTTCCATCTGTTCAAGCTGCCGACCTCGTTTCATTCCTCGATGGTTCGCGACCATCCGAACTTCTTTTACGGCGAAGTCTCCGCCGACGCCCCCTATCCCTATCCGCACAAGGGCCTGAAGACGCAGGCCGGCACTGAGCATCTCGTCGCCTGCGTCACGGCGGCCAAGGAAGAGCTCGGGCCCGGCTACAATACCGCGGTCGACGCCGGTCCCGGCTACCTGCCGCATGACGCGCTGCGTTTCGCCAAGGCGGTCGAGCATCTCAATTTGATGTGGGTCGAGGATATGATCACCGGCGATTACTCGCCCTTCGTGAATCACGATGTGTATCGCGAAGTGACGCGCGCGACGGTCACGCCCATCCACACCGGCGAGCAGATCTATTTGCGACAGAACTACAAGCATTTGATCGAAAGCCATGCCGTGCATGTGGTCGGCCCCGATCCCTGCGACGTCGGCGGCCTCGCCGAGATCAAGTGGATCGCCGAGCACGCGGATCTGCATGGCATCGCCATCGCCCCGCATGGCACCGCCAACGGCATCTTCGGCCTCGCCGCGCTGATTCAGGTCTGCGCGGTGATGCCCGACAATCTGATCGCTTTCGAGTACCCCGCCCGCTTCGAGCCCTTCTGGTACGACATCACCGAGGGCTTTGACGGCATGCCGGTCAAGGGCGGCCTCATCGACGTGCCGGATCGCCCGGGGCTCGGCGTCAACTTCATCCCGAAGGAAGCCAAGAAGTACCTCTCGGACGGTGACGCGAGCTTCTTCGACTGATCCGGCGCCGCGGCCAGGCAGCTACCTCTCGTCGCCAACCCGCTCGGCCAGCGCAAAATTCTGGAGGATGCGCGCCTTGTCGACGTCACTGTCGGCAACGGCAATGATCGAACTGAATGCAGCCCGCATGATGTCCTTCTTGCTGGCGTCCGGATGCGCCTTCCGCGCAAGCTTCAGTAGCTCCTTCGGCGACATTTTCGGCTTGGCCAGTTCGAGTAGGGTCTTTTCGATAGGATTTTCGGTTTTCTCTTTGCTCATGCGCGCGTCCCCCGACTGAGTCCCGCGCTAACACGCACATCCCGCTGTCACAATCCAGTCATACAAGCCATGGGTAGTGTCTCAGTTTGAAATCTGGTTCTAGGGAGCCGGGTTTTCCGTCTCTTGCGAACAGGAATCCTGTCAATCCCCGATTTCGGCGTTTCTGTGCAAAACGGATACGGGACTGTGGTCACGCGAATAGTCACGTGACATGCTGTGGAACAGTCCGCGATTCCCGTCATTCAGTTTGACTCTTTGCCCACACTCCCTGAGATACTCGGGGCGTGGGTTTCGTGATTCGCACTCCTCCCGAGTCCCGGCCACGTGCCCCACCGAAACAGAAAACCCGACCTCTTGGGTCGGGCTCCTGTGGGGCACGAAGCTGAACTGGAAGACTTTGACCGGTCGCGCAGCGCCCGCCTTGTAAGCGGGGAGTGTGTGGGTTCGAATCCCACCGTGCTCACACCAGGAACAATAGATTCACA
>DASZPY010000058.1:0-30135 GCA_035549855.1 Devosia sp.
CGGAGTGGGCTGCGAGCGTGGCGCCGGAAGCGATGAAGTCATCGCCCTCATCGCGAACACGCTCGAGGCGGCCGGCCTGTCCCCCTTGTCGCTCGCCGCCATTGCCAGCATCGACCTCAAGGCAGACGAAGCCGCGCTTCATGCCACCGCGTCCTGCTTCGGCGTGCCGCTGCGCCTGTTCTCCGCCGCCGAACTTGCGGCGGAAACTGTGCCCAACCCTTCCGCCATTGTTGAGTCCGAGACGGGCACTGCCTCCGTCGCCGAAGCCGCTGCACTGAAAGCGGGGAGCCTCGTCGTCCCCAAACGCAAATCGCAGCGCGCCACCTGCGCCATCGGCCGCGCTTCCGCGCCTCTCGACGTTATGCGCTTCGGCCGCGCCCCCGGCATGCTGCACATCGTCGGCATCGGTCCCGGCGACAGCGCCTCACGTACCGCCGCCTCTGTCGCCGCGCTCGAATCCAGCGCGCATTGGGTCGGCTACGGCCTCTATCTCGACCTCGTCGCCGATCTCCGCCTCAACCAGCAGGAGCATCGGTTCCCGCTGGGCGATGAAGAAGCCCGCACCCGCCACGCATTGGAGCTTGCCGCCACCGGCGCAACCGTCGCGCTCATTTGCTCCGGTGATGCACAGATCTATGCGATGGGCGCGCTGGTCTATGAACTGCTCGAGGCCGATGGCGAACGCGCCCCGTCGCCAGCAGCCCACCGCGTCGCCGTCGAGCTCCACCCCGGCATCTCCGCGTTCCAGGCCGCGTCAGCCCGCGCCGGAGCTCTCCTCGGCCACGATTTCTGCTGCATCTCGCTGAGCGACCTGCTCACACCGCGCGAAGCCATCGTCAAACGTCTCCGCGCCGCCGCATCAGCCGATTTCGTTACCGCGCTCTACAATCCGCGCTCGCTGAAACGCATCGATCTCCTCGACGAAGCCACGGCCATCTTCCGCGGCGAGCGTCCGCCCGAAACGCCCGTCATCGTCGCGAGCAATCTCGGCCGCGCCGAAGAGCGCGTCACCGTCACGACCCTCGCGGACTTCGACCCCGCGACCGTCGACATGCTCACCATCGTTCTCATCGGCTCCTCCACCTCGCGCGCCTTCACGCGCGGTGACGGCCGCACCATCGCCTACACGCCGCGCGGCTACGCGCGGAAGGCCGTCCCCGCATGACCGTCTTCTTCATCGGCGCCGGTCCCGGCGCACCCGACCTCATCACCCTGCGCGGTCAGCGCCTCATCGAACGCTGCCCCCTCTGCCTCTATGCCGGCTCGCTCGTCCCGGCCGAGATCGTCGCGTCCGCGCCGCGCGGCGCGCGCGTCCTCGACACCGCGCCCATGCATCTCGACCAGATCATCGCCGAGATCGAAGCCGCCCATGCCCGCATCGAAGACGTCGCCCGCGTTCATTCCGGCGATCCCTCCATCTACGGCGCCATCGCCGAACAGATGCGCCGCCTCGATGCGCTCCGCATCCCCTACGAGATCGTCCCCGGCGTCCCCGCCTTCGCCGCCGCCGCCGCCCGCCTTGCCACCGAGCTTACCCTGCCCGAGATCTCGCAGACCATCATCCTCACCCGCACCTCCGGCAAAGCCTCGCCTATGCCGCCGCGCGAAAGCCTCGAAATCCTCGGCCAGAGCGGTGCCACCCTCGCCATCCATCTTTCCATCCGCAATCTCGCCTATGTCGAGCAGGCGCTGACCCCGCATTATGGCGCCGATTGCCCTGCCGTGATCGTCTATCGTGCAACCTGGCCCGACGAGGAGATCATCGTCACCACCCTTGCGGAAATGCGCGCCCGCGTCCGCGAGGAGAAGATCACCCGCACCGCGCTTGTCTTCGTCGGCCGCGTCTTCGGCGCCGCCAGGTTCCGCGACAGCGCCCTCTATGATCCCGGCTTCGCCCATGTCCTCCGCAACGCCGGCAAGAAGAAGCTCCGTCAGGAGTCCGCGACGTGAAGCGCCGCCAGCGTCTCCTCGATCGTCGCAGTCTCGACCGCAGGCGGCAATGCGGGCCGGTCGATCATGATCACCGCGGCGCCGAGCTGCGCCGCCGCCTCCAGCTTCGCCGCAGTCTGTTCTCCGCCCGAGTTCTTGGTGACCAGATACGTGATCTCCTCGCGCTGCATCAGCTTGATTTCATCTTCGAGCCGATAGGGCGGATGGCCGAGCACCAGCGTGGCATGCCGGGGCAGGGGCGCGTCCGGCGGCTCCAGCAGCCGCACCACGAGGTCGCAATCGTCGCGCACCAGCAGCTCGTCGAGCCCCTCATGTCCCGTCGTCACCAGTACGCTCGCTCCACTCGGCAGCGCGGCGGCCGCAAAGGCAACATCTGGAACGTGAGTCCAGTTGCCGTCCCGCGGCTCGTTCCACGCCGGCCGCATATAGCGGACCAGGGCGACACCGGTCTGCGCCGCCGCCGCCACAGCATTGTGCGAGATCAGCCCGGCATAGGGATGCGTCGCATCGACCAGCCGGTCGAACCGCCGCGCCCTGAGATAGCCGACGAGCCCCGGCACGCCGCCGAACTTGCCCACCCGCAACTCTCCCGCGGGCAGTTGCGGCGCGCTGGTGCGCCCGGCCAGCGACGTCACCACCTCATGTCCCTGTTCCACCAGCCGCCCGGCCAGTTCGCGCGCTTCGCCGGTGCCGCCAAGGATCAGAATCTTCATGCAAAACTCTCCAGCACGCGGTCATAGCATGAGCTTCGCCGCGCTCGATGCTGCGGATTTTCCGCAATTCGTGCCTGGCACCGTTTGGCTGGTCGGGGCAGGGCCCGGCGCGCCGGGCCTCCTGTCGCTGCTGGGCTATCACGCGCTGCGGCACGCCGACGTCATCGTCTACGACGCCCTGGTGGGCGAGGGAATCCTGAAGCTCGCCAACCCCGCCGCCGAGCAGATTTATGCCGGCAAGCGCGGCGGCAAGCCTTCCGCCAAGCAAGCTGACATCTCGCTCCGCCTGATCGAGTTGGCGCAATCCGGCAAGCGCGTCCTCCGCCTCAAGGGCGGCGATCCCTTCATGTTCGGCCGCGGCGGCGAGGAAGCGGCAGCGCTCGCAAGAGCGGGGCTGCGCTTTCGCATCGTCCCCGGCATCTCGTCGGGCCTCGGCGGCCTCGCTTATGCCGGCATCCCCGTCACCCACCGCGACACCAATCACGCAGTGATCTTCCTCACCGGCCACGACGAGACCGGCGACCTTCCGCAATCGGTCGACTGGGCGGCCATCGCCAACGCCGCGCCCGTCATCGTCATGTTCATGGCCGTGAAGCATCTTCCCGCTATCGCGCAGAAGCTCCTGGCCGCCGGCCGCGATCCTGCCGATCGTCTCGCCGTGGTCAGCCACGCTGCGCTTCCCGCGCAGACGGTCACGGAGTCGACTCTGGGCGCTGCGGCGTCGCTGACTGGTCTCGAGACTCCCGCCATCGTCGTCCTCGGCCCGGTCAGCACCTATCGCGAAATCCTCGACTGGTACACGCCAGACCTGCGGAGCAACCCGATTGGTTAGCGCAAACGGCCTCGTCATCGCCGCGCCGCGCTCCAGCTCCGGCAAGACGCTCGTCACTCTCGGCCTTCTCGCCGCTCTTCGCGCGCGCGGCCTTACTGTCGCTCCTGCCAAGACCGGACCCGACTATATCGATCGCGCCATCCTCGCTCGTGCCTCCGGCGCCGAGGCGATCAATCTCGACCCCTGGGCCATGCCACCCGCCCGCCTCCGCGCCCTCGCATCGGCTCACGCCGCTGGATGCGACATGCTGCTCGTCGAAGGCGTCATGGGCCTCTTCGACGCCGCCGCCGACGGCAAGGGCTCGACCGGAGATCTCGCCGCCGCCCTCGGGCTGCCGGTGATCCTCGTGCTCGACGCCGAGCGTCAGGGGCAGTCGATTGCCGCCCTCGTCTCGGGCTTCGCCCGCTGGCGCAGCGATGTCCGCATCGTTGGCCTCATCGTCAACCGCGTAGCCACCACCCGCCACGAAGCCATGCTGCGCGCGGCGCTTACCGAAACCGGCATCCCGATCCTCGGCGTCCTGCCCCGCCGAGATGAACTCGTCCTGCCCGAGCGCCATCTCGGCCTCGTCCTTCCCAGCGAAATCGCCGCCTTTGACACAATCGTCGAGTCTGCCGGAACGCTTGTGGAAAACTACCTCGACCTGAACCAGTTTCTGTCGTTCTCAGAGTGGGTTACGCCACCGGATATTATGGAACAATTTGTTCACCTTTCGCCCCTCGGGCAGCGCATCGCCATCGCTCGGGACGACGCCTTCCGCTTCCTCTATCCGCATTGGCTGGCCGACTGGCACGCGGCAGGTGCCTCAATCACCTTCTTCTCCCCTCTAGCGGACGAGCATCCAGAAACGGATAGCGATGCGGTATTTCTGCCGGGCGGCTATCCGGAATTGCATGGAGCGCGGCTCGCCGCCTCCGCCCGTTTTCGCTCGGGCCTGACCTCCGCCCGGGACCGCGGGGCGCTCATCTATGGTGAGTGCGGAGGCTACATGGTCCTTGGCGACACATTGACCGACGCTTCGGGTGTCACCCATCGGATGGCCGGCTTGCTGCCTCTCGAGACCCGCATCGACCGCCCAAAGCGGACCTTGGGATATCGCCGCCTGCGTCACGCGAGCCCGCTGCCATGGCCCGCAGATTTGATGGGCCATGAATTTCACTATTCGACCGGCAAGACGACGACGGGCACTCCGCTCTTCGCGGCCACCGACGCGCTCGGCGACCCCCAGCCGGCAATGGGTCTCGTCGATGGCCGCGTGATGGGCTCCTACGCCCATGTCATCGACGTGGCGGCCTAGTCCTCACGCAGCATCAGATAGGTGTCCATGATCCAGCCATGCCGCTGTTGCGCAGCACTGCGAACGGCGACGATCTCGTCCAGCACATCGTCCAGTCGTCCCGCGATCAGGATCTCGTCCTTGGTACCGAGATACGCGCCCCAATAGATGCGGATCGGCTGGCCGGCAAAGCGGCGGAACGTCATCTCATTGTCGAGCATCACGACGAAGCGCGGTAGCGCGTCGGCCTCGCCCGCGAGAACGCGTCTGCCCGTCGTTACGACGACCGGCTCTCCCACGCCGTTGAGCGCCACGCGATGCTGTGCCGCCAGCGCCTGGACGGCACTAATCCCTGCGATCACCTCGAACTCGAAATCGGCGCCCCGCGCCTTCATGTCGCCGAGAATCTTGAGCGTCCCGTCATAGAGCGCCGGGTCCCCCCAGACGAGGAAGGCGCCGACCTCGTCCGCAACCAAGGCGTCATTAAAGATCGCCGTATACGCCGCTTCGAGCTTGCCGCGCCACTCATCGATGCTGTCCCTGTAGTCCGGTGTCTCCGCCTTTCGCCGCTCGGGAATCGGAAAGTCCACCAGCCGGTATCCGGCTTCCGGGCGAAAGCGCGCTAGGAACTCGAGCCTTATGCGATTGAGCCCACCCTTCTCGGTGCCCTTGTCCGGCATGAAGAAGACATCGGCCGCGCGCATCGCCTCGATCGCCTGGACCGTCAGATAATCCGGGTTCCCGGCCCCGATCCCGATGATGAGGATTTTGCGCATCCGCTTTCCCTATCCGACCCGGCCTCAAGCCGCTAGAAGAGCGCCGTGGCGAAATCTCTCATGTTCATGGGAACCGGTAGCGACGTCGGCAAATCGCTGATCGTCGCCGGCCTTTGCCGCGCCTATGCGCGCCGCGGCCTGCGCGTTGCTCCCTTCAAGCCGCAGAACATGTCCAACAATGCTGCTGTAACTGCCGATGGCGGCGAGATCGGGCGCGCTCAGGCACTGCAGGCGCGCGCTGCAGGTCGTGAGCCGCTCACCTCGATGAACCCTGTGCTCCTGAAGCCCGAGGCCGAGACTGGCGCCCAGCTGATCGTTCGCGGCAAGCGCGTGGGCTCGTTCACCGCGCGCGACTATTGGGAGCAGCGGGTCGCCCTCTTGCCCGAGGTTCTGTTTGCATATCGCCAGCTTGCGACCGATTCCGATCTCGTCCTCGTCGAAGGCGCTGGCAGCGCCTCCGAAGTGAATCTTCGCGCCACCGACATCGCCAATTTCGGCTTCGCGCGCGCCGCCAATGTTCCGGTCGTCGTCATCGGCGACATCGATCGAGGCGGGGTCATCGCGTCGCTCGTCGGCACTTTCGCCGTGATCGACCATGACGATGCGGCCCTGATCCGCGCCACCCTCGTCAACCGCTTCCGCGGCGACCCCTCGCTCTTCGCCGATGGCATCAAGACCATCGCGGACCTCACCGAACTGCCCTGCCTCGGCCCCGTCCCCTTCTTCGCGGCAGCCAAGCGTCTTCCGGCCGAAGATTCACTCGCGTTGGATCGGGCGCATCATGGCACCGGCGATTTCCTCATCGCCGTGCCGCGCCTGCCGCACATCGCCAATTTCGACGACCTCGATCCGCTCGCGGCAGAGCCGAACGTCGCCGTCGAAATCATCGAGCCGGGCACTCCCATCCCGCAACGCGCCGATCTCGTCCTCATCCCCGGTTCCAAGGCGACCCGCGCCGATCTCGTCGCGCTGCGCCAGGCCGGCTGGGACATCGACATTCTCGCCCATCATCGCGCCGGCAAACCCGTCTTCGGCATCTGCGGCGGCTACCAGATGCTGGGCCGCATGGTCAGCGATCCCGAGGGCGTCGAGGGCGTTGCCGGCTCGACCCGCGGCCTCGCGCTGATCGACGTCGAAACCACCATGGCGCCCACCAAGGAGCTGAAGCTCGAAGCCGCGCTCCACGTCGCTTCGGGCCAGCCCATTGCCGGCTATCACATGCATATGGGCGTCACCGCCGGCCCCGACCGGTCGCGCCCCTTCGCCAAGATCGGCACCACCAATGAAGGCGCAGTCTCCGCCGATGGCCTCGCCGCCGGCACCTATCTCCACGGCCTCTTTGCGTCCGATGCCTTCCGCCGCGCCTTCCTCGGCAGCGTCGCCGATCCGGCCATCGGCTACGAGACCGGCATCGAAGCCACCCTCGATGCTCTCGCCGCTCATCTCGAAGCGCATCTCGATCTCGATGCCCTGTTCGAGATGGCCGCGGAGGTCTGAATGGAATTCCTGCTCGGACCCCTCGCGCTCCTGATCGAGCGCGCCATCGGCTATCCCAGGCCGCTTCTCGCCATCATTCGTCATCCGGTGATGTGGATGGGTGCGCTCATCGCCTGGCTCGAGGCTCGCCTCAACACTGGCGAACAGCGGCGGCTCAAGGGCGTCGTCATGCTGCTTCTGCTTCTCGGCACTGTGCTCGCGGTCTCTCTCCTGCTCATCGCCATCACGCGCCGCATCCCCTTCGGCTTCGTGCTCGAAGCCGTTATCTCCTCCAGCCTCCTCGCGCAGATGTCCCTCGGCCAGGCCGTCAAGGCAGTGGCGGATGGCCTCGGCCTTTCCCTCGACTCGGGTCGCCGTGCCGTCAGCCACATCGTCGGTCGCGATCCCGACGCGCTCGACGAATCCGGCGTCGCCCGCGCCGCCATCGAAAGCCTCGCCGAGTCGACCTCCGACGGCGTCATCGCGCCCCTGTTCTGGCTCCTGATCGGCGGCTTGCCGGGGATCGTCCTCTACAAGGCGATCAACACCGCCGACTCGATGGTCGGCCATCGCGACGCGCGCTACGCCGAGTTCGGCTGGGCCAGCGCCCGCCTCGACGACATCGTCAACTGGATTCCCGCGCGCATCTCGGCCCTGCTCATCGGCGCGGCATCATTCCTTGTACGCGGCGCCGATCCTGAAGCGGCGCTCGGCTCGGCGCTGCGCGACGCACGCAAGCATGCTTCCCCCAATGCCGGCTGGCCCGAAGCTGCCTTCGCCGGCGCGCTCGGTCTCGCCCTCGGCGGGCCGCGCGCCTATGCCGGCGAGATCCACGATCTGCCCGAATTCGGCGATGGCCGGCGCGATCTCAACGCGCTCGACATCCTCAAATCGCTCGAGCTCTACTGGATGGTGCTCAATGTCACCCTGGGCATGACCTTCGCGATCGCCCTGATCCTCTGGTGGCGCCTTGGCTAACCCTCGGGGAGCGGCATTTCCGTGCTGCTCTCGGTCAGCCTCGGCCCCTTCAGCGTCATCGGCAGTCCCGCGATGATGAAATGAACCTCGCCGCAGATCTCGGCCAGCCGCTGATGCGCCGCTCCACTGAGGTCGCGGAACGTCCGCGCCAGCGGGTTGTCCGGCACGATCCCGAGCCCGACCTCATTGGAGACGACGATCACGCGCGCGCTGTCGATCTCCGTAAGCGTCGAAATCAGCTCATCGACCGCTTTGGCGACCTGCACATTCTCGCCCAACATGTTGGTGATCCACAGCGTGATGCAGTCCACCAGGATCACATCATGCTCCCGCGCCCCCGCCTTGAGGGCGGTTGCAAGGTCGAGCGGTTCTTCCAGCGTCGCGAACCGCTTGTGCCGTTGCTGCTGGTGCAGCTTCACCCGCTCCAGCATCTCGTCGTCCAGCGCCTGCGCCGTAGCGAGGTAAAGCGGAGTCTCTCCGGCCCGCATGGCCATGCGTTCGGCAAAACTGGTCTTGCCGCTCCGCGCTCCGCCCAGGATCAGGATATGTCCGCTCATGTGCACCTCCGCCGGATGCAAGGCGCGATGCCGCACGGATCGCGCCACGGCCGGGCGGTGCACAATGGTCCGGCCATGCTTCTGGGGCAAGGCTGCCACCGGGCGATATTCCATTGTGCATTAGACTTTCGCAGGGTCCTCTAAGGCTTTATGGTCCGCCGCAAATTGGCGGAAATCCGCGGAATTCAGGGGTTCTGGACGTGCCCAGATACTTTCTCGGCGTTGATGGCGGCGGCACCAACTGCCGTGTCCGGCTTGCCGACGCCAATCTGGTGACCCTGGCCGACGCCGGAAGCGGCCGTTCCAACCTCCAGATCGAGGCCGGTGAGGCGGCTTTCCGCTCCATTTCGGAAGGAACGCGCCAGGTCTTTGAGAAGGCGGGGATCGATTATGCCGAGACCGCCAATACCCATGCCTGCTTCGGCATGGCCGGGGGCCGTCTGGAATCGGCGCGCAAAAGCTTCGAGGAACGCCCATGGCCCTTCGCCGGCGTCCGTGTGTTTGACGATATCGACATCGCCCGCGCCGGCGCCCATGGCGGCGAAGATGGTGCCGTCATCATCGTCGGCACCGGCTCGGCGGCATTGGCGATGGTCGATGGCCAGCGCCATCAATGCGGCGGCTGGGGCTTCCATGTCGGCGACCAGATGTCGGGCGCTATCCTCGGCCGCGAGCTTGTCCGCCGCACCGTCGAGGCGACCGACGGGCTCGTCAGCGGCTCGCCGCTCACCGAAGCCGTTCTGGCAAAATTCGGCGGCAGCAATGATGACATCATGGCCTGGTCGTTCCCGCGCGATGACCGTCCGCCATTCCCCGCTTCCGGCGCGCCGCAGACACTGCTTGGCCGCGCCCCAGCGGAATTCGGCACCCTGATGCCGCTCTTCTTCGAATATTTCGAGAAGGGCGATCCGGTGGCGCAGGAACTGATGGCACTCCAGCTCAGCTACATCGACAACTATGTGCGCTGGTTCAAGGCGCGCGGCGTCACCCGCATGGCCGCCGTCGGCGGTTTCGGCGCCCGCCTCTATCCGCTGATGACCGCCCGCTACGGCGATTTCATCGTCCCTCTCCAGCACGAACCCCTTCACGGGGCCGTCATTCTCGCAAAGCAGATATTCGCCGCATGAACTACATCGACAGGAGCCAGAAAAGCGTGTCCAGCCGCATCATTCCCGTCCATCCCTTCGACTATGTGGTGTTCGGCGCAACCGGCGACCTGACCAAGCGCAAGCTTATTCCCGCACTCTATCATCGCTTCAAGGACGGCCAGTTCGATGAGCAGAGCCGGATCATCGGCGTCTCGCGCACCAAATGGTCCGACGCCGATTTCCAGAAAGCGGCACGCGAGGACATCGCTAGTTTCGTCGAGAAGGAGTACCAGGACGAAAAGACCATCGACCGCTTCGTCTCGATCTTCTCCTACGTCCCCAATGACGTGAGCGACCCCGCCAAATGGGGCGATCTCTCGAAAAACCTCCGCGACGACCCCAAGATCGTGCGCGCCTTCTACATGGCCATCGCGCCCGACCTGTTCGGGCCGACCTGCGAATACATTGCCAAGCAGGGCTACTATCGCCGCGACGCCCGCGTCGTGATCGAAAAGCCGCTGGGCCACGATCTCGCCTCCTCGATCGCCATCAACAACGAGGTCAGCAAGATCTTCGAGGAAGATCAGGTCTATCGCATCGACCATTATCTCGGGAAGGAAACGGTCCAGAACCTCCTGGCACTGCGCTTCGCCAATATCCTATTCGAGCCGATCTGGAATTCAGCCCATATCGACCATGTGCAGCTCACGGTGGCCGAGAGCGTCGGCGCTGGCACGCGTGGTTACTACGACGAGAGCGGCGCGCTGCGGGACATGGTGCAGAACCACATGCTGCAGCTCCTCTGCCTCGTCGCCATGGAGCCGCCCGCCAGCGATAACGCCAATGCGCTGCGTGACGAAAAGCTCAAGGTGCTGCGCGCGCTCAAGCGCATCAATGGCGGCGATGTCGGCAGAGTCACCGTGCGCGGCCAGTACCGCAGCGGCGCCATAGATGGACAGAGCGTCGCGAGTTACCAGGACGAGCTGCCCCAGGATAAGAAAGGCTCGCGCACCGAGACCTTCGTCGCCCTCAAGGCCGAGGTCGAGAACTGGCGCTGGTCCGGCGTCCCCTTCTATTTCCGTACCGGCAAGCGTCTCGCCTCGCGCGGCTCCGAGATCGTCATCCAGTTCCGCAATATCCCCCACTCCATCTTCGATCATGCCGAAGGCGCGCCGCGACCCAACATGCTGGTCATCCGCCTCCAGCCCGATGAAGGCGTGAAGCTCCAGGTCATGATCAAGGATCCGGGCCCAGGCGGCATGCGCCTGCGCGAAGTGCCGCTCAATCTGAGCTTCGCCGCGACCTTCTCCGAACGTACGCCCGAGGCCTATGAGCGCCTCCTGCTCGACGTCATCCGCGGCAGCCAGACCCTGTTCATGCGCCGCGACGAACTCGAGGCCGCCTGGCAGTGGATCGATCCGATCCGCACCGGTTGGGACGGCATGGCCGATGCCCCGCAGGCCTATGCGGCCGGCACCTGGGGCCCGACCGGCGCGGTGGCGCTGATCGAGCGTGACGGCCGCACCTGGCACGAGGACGACAATTGAGGCCGGCGCGCCGCGATTTTCACGACAAGCAGCAACTCGCCGACGCGCTGGCCGATGCCGTTGCGGCCAATCTCAAGGCCGGCGTCGAGGCACGCGGCTTCGCAACCCTCGCGGTCTCCGGCGGCACGACGCCCGCCCGCTTCTTCAAGGCCCTGTCGGCGCGCGACGATGTGCGCTGGGACAAGGTCATCGTGACGCTGGTCGACGAGCGCTGGGTCGATGAGACCTCGGACCGCTCCAATGCGCGGCTGGTGAAGGCCAATCTCCTGCAGGGCCGCGCCGCCATCGCCGAGTTCCTGCCGCTCTATCAGGGCGGCGAGGCCGACTCGATCGGCCTGCTCAAGGCCAACAAGGCGCTTTCCGTGCTGCCTCAGCTCGACGCCGCCATTCTCGGCATGGGCAATGACGGCCATACCGCTTCGTTCTTTCCGGGCGGCGATACGCTGGCCGAAGCGCTGACGGCGGAGGGGCCGGCGATCACACTGAATGCGCCGGGAGCAGGGGAGCCCCGCATCACGCTGACACTCAGGCGCCTGCTCAATACGCGGGCGCTCTATCTGCATATCGAGGGGGAGGAGAAGGTCGAAACGCTGCGGCGCGCCGAGGCAGAAGGTCCCGTAGAGGACATGCCCGTCCGTGCTATCCTGCGTCAGACCCAAACGCCATTGACCATATATTGGTGCCCCTAGGAGACTTCCATGTCTGTCCTCAAGGCCGTCCAGGACGTGACCGACCGCATTGCGGCGCGGAGCGCGGAGACACGGCGTGACTATCTCGGCCGCATCGAACGCGCGCGTGAGGCCGGCGTTTATCGCGCCTCGCTGAGCTGCGGCAATCTTGCCCACGGCTTCGCCGCCTGCTCGCCCTCCGACAAGGCCCGCCTCGCCGGATCGAAGGCGCTGAACCTCGGCATCGTCACGTCCTACAACGACATGCTGAGCGCCCATCAGCCCTATCAATTCTATCCCGACATCATCAAGGACGCGGCCCGCGCCATTGGCGCCACCGCGCAGGTCGCGGGCGGCGTGCCCGCGATGTGCGATGGCGTCACGCAGGGCCAGCCCGGCATGGACCTGTCGCTGTTCAGCCGCGACGTCATCGCTATGGCGACGGCGATCGCGCTCAGCCACAACATGTTCGACGCCGCGGTCTTCCTCGGCATCTGCGACAAGATTGTGCCGGGCCTGCTCATCGGCGCGCTGACCTTCGGCCATCTGCCGGCCGTCTTCGTTCCCGCCGGCCCGATGCCCTCCGGCATGCCCAACGACGAGAAGTCGCGCGTCCGCCAGCTCTATATGGAAGGCAAGGTCGGCCGCGCCGAGCTGCTCGAGGCCGAAGCCAAATCCTACCATTCGCCCGGCACCTGCACCTTCTACGGCACCGCCAATTCCAACCAGATGCTGATGGAGATCATGGGCCTGCATCTGCCGGGCGCGAGCTTCGTCAATCCCGGCACGCCGCTGCGCGATGCGCTGACCCGCGAGGCCACGCGCCGCGCGCTCTCGCTGACGGCGCAGGGCAACAATTACACGCCGGTCGGGCACATCATCGACGAGAAGGCCATCGTCAATGGGCTGGTCGGCCTTCACGCCACGGGCGGTTCGACCAACCACACGCTGCATCTCATCGCCATCGCGGCGGCGGCGGGATTGCAGGTCACGTGGCAGGATATGTCCGACCTCTCCGACACCGTGCCGCTGCTCGCCCGCGTCTATCCCAACGGCATTGCCGACGTGAACCATTTCCACGCCGCTGGTGGAATGGGATTCCTCATCAAGCAGCTCCTCGCCAGCGGCCACCTCCACGAAGACGTCAAGACCGTGTGGGGCGAGGGCCTGTCCGGCTATGGCGTCGAGGCGAGGCTGATCGAGGACAAGCTCACCTTCGAGCCCTCGCCTGAGACGTCCGGCAACGCCAAGGTCCTGACCACGGTCGAGGATGCCTTCTCGAAGACCGGCGGGCTGAAGCTGCTCACCGGCAATCTCGGCAAGTCGGTGATCAAGGTGAGCGCGGTGAAGCCCGAGAATCGCGTCGTCGAGGCCAAAGCCCGCGTCTTCCACACGCAGGATGGCCTCCAGGCCGCGTTCAAGAATGGCGAGCTCAATCACGATGTCGTCGCGGTCGTGCGCTTCCAGGGCCCGAAATCTGTCGGCATGCCGGAACTGCACAAGTTGACACCGGCGCTGGGCGTCCTGCAGGACCGCGGCTTCAAGGTCGCGCTGCTGACGGACGGCCGCATGTCTGGCGCCTCGGGCAAGGTGCCCGCCGCGATCCACATCACGCCCGAAGCCTCCGACGGCGGCGCCATTTCCAAGATCCGCGACGGCGATCTGATCCGTCTCGATGCCGAGGCCGGGACGCTGATGTTCCTCGGCGACGAACGCGAATTCTTCTCGCGCACGCCGGCCACGGAAGATCTGCGCGACTCGCATTCCGGCATGGGCCGCGAACTGTTCGCGGGCTTCCGCGCCCTGGTCGGCGCGGCCGATCGCGGCGCGAGCGTCTTCGGCTGAGGCGTCAACAGCCTCGCGCGTCCGTGAGCCGGTTCTGACGGCGATGTGATCCTCCGCGACTGCGGTTCCGATCGGAACATCGTTCCGATCACGCAGGCGTGTCGGCGCGTCACACGAAGTCTCAAAGACATGCGAGGCGGTTGATCCTGTGAGCGGACCGGGTGCTCTCTCCCGCCCGCACGGCATCCCGCCGTTGTGGAGAGAGGGTCAAAGCAAATGCACAAAGGGATTATTGCAATGTCCGCCATCGCGCTTACCGCCGGTCTCGCGGCGGGGTCCGCGAACGCGCAGGACAACGCCATGTCGTCGGGCGCCATGATGTCCAATGACATGATGATGGCCAATGACGCCATGAAGGACGGCGGCATGATGATGGCCGGCGATGCGATGATGGATGGCAAATACGTCACCATCACCATCGAGGACGTCACCACGGGCCAGCCTTTTTCGCCGTCCTTCTTCGAAAGCCGCGCCGTCGACGGCACGCCGCTGTTCAAGCTCGGCGACAAGGCGCCGGATGCGCTCGTCGCCGTCGCCGAAGGCGGCAATATCGGCATGTATTCGGTCGGCGCCGCCAAGGACATGGGCGCAATGCTCGGCGACGCGCAGCTCGCGATCCATACCCTGCCGGGCCAGTCCCGCACGATCACCCTGCGCGTCGACAGCGCCCATCCGCTGATCGATGGCGTCTGGATGCTGGGCAATACCAATGACGGCTTCTCCGGCTTCAGCGGCATCGATGCCTATGGCCTCACTGAACCCATGACCATCGAGGTCCGCGGCTACGATGCGGGCTCCGAAGTCAACAGCGAGAAGAAAGGCTTCCTCGGTGCGCTCGGCGACGGCAACGACCGCGATCCCGAGAATGGTGTCATCGCCTGGCATGTCGGCATCCGCGGCGACGCCGATGCGCCCAAGGAGTGGAACTGGGACGTCAACGGCCCCGTGGCCAAGGTCACGATCACGCCGGTCAGCGCGGCGATGTAGTCTGCGTTACCTTCATCCTCCCCTGTGGGCAGCATGGGGGAGGGAACCGGGCGTAGCGTGGTGGAGGGGGCGGCCGCTTGCGCCGGCCCGCGGGCCGCTAGGCCGCCTTCTCCACATGCCGCGCGACATTCTCGCGTGCCTTGACCAGCCGCTGCTGCAGGTCGAGCATGCCTTCGAGCGTCTCGCCCGTGGCTTCGGCCAGAGCTAATGCGGCGCGCTGCCCGTCGAGCTTCATGGCCATGCCGGCCTTCGTCACCTCGATATCGAGCACCCGCTCGTCGTCCCTGTTGCGCGACCGGGTAATGAGCTCCAGCGCCTCGAGCTTCTTGAGCAGCGGGGTCAGTGTGTTCGACTCCAGCATTACCTGGTCGGCCAGGGCCTTCATGGTGATGCGCTGATGCTCCCACAGCACCATCATCACGATGAACTGCGGATAGGTGAGGCCCAGCTCGTCGAGCAGCGGCCGGTAGAAGCGCGAAAAGGCGTGCGAGGCCGAATAGGCCGCAAAGCACAGCAGCACGTCCAGCCGCAGCTGTTTTGCGATATCGTCATTCATGTCGAATCCTCGGGACTCCGCACGAATATATAGTCGCATGCGAATTAATCGCCAGCGATTAATTCATGCCAGCCATGCGAAATCGGACATGGTGGCTGATTAGATCGTATGCGATCTAATCAGCCAGACGCCTAGGGCGAGAGCTCCGGCGATGCCGAAGGAGACAAAAATGACCAATGCTGCGCAGACCAGAACTGTCCTGTTCATCACCGGAGCCTGGATGCACATTTCGTCCTGGGACAAGTTCCGCTCCGCGTTCGAAGCCGCCGGCTACACCACGCTGGCGCCCGCCTGGCCCGGGCTCGAGGGCAGGTCCGCAGATCTCCGCGCCCATCCCGGCAAGGGGCTTGGGACGCTGACCTTCAAGAAGATCGTCGACCACTATGCCCGCATCATCGACGGGCTTGGCGAACAGCCGATCATTGTCGGCCATTCCATGGGTGGCCTCATCACCCAATTGCTGCTCGACCGGGGCTATGGCGTGGCGGGTATTGCGCTCGATCCAGGCCCGATTGCCGGCGCGCTGCCCGGTCCGGTCTCGCTGCTCGCCGCCCTGCCGCCGATTTTCCGGGGCCCCAACAGCACCCACACCATCAGCCGCGAGGGCTTTGCCAAGAGCTTCGCCAACACGCTGACGGTGGCGGAGCAGAAGGCCGCCTATGACGACTATGTCGTGCCCACGCCGACCAACATCTTCTACCAGGCCGCGGCGATGGTCGGCACGCGGGTCAATGCCAGGGCGCGCAGGCAACCGCTGTTGGTGATCGAGGCCGAGCACGATCGCACCGTGACGCCCTATCTGGCGCGGGCCATCTACAATGTGCAGAAGAAGGCGCCGGCGAGGACCGACTTCAAGCTCTTTCCCGGCCGCTCACATTTCATCGCCGGCGAAAAGGGCTGGCAGGAAGTCGCAGGCTTTGCGATTGATTGGCTGAAGCAGGCGGCGTGACCACATGATCGAGCCGGACGCTACGTGCAGCGTTCAACGCGAGTTAGGAGAAATGATGGATATGCTGACTTTTGTGGAGGCGTGGGTGCTGTCGACCCGCGCGTTCTTGGAGGAGTCCGGGGTTGATGTGCGATTCGGCCGCTCTACAGATCGAAGCCTAAATGCATCCTGCTCCATGAACCTGCGGCGCGGAGCATTGGAAGCGGACTTGATGGTGTGGGAATCGGGTGAGGTTGATCTAGTTACCAAGGATGCTCAAGCTGCTGTCGAACAACGACACCTCGATAGCATCAGCGGCGCTCTAGATCTGGCAGTGTTGCTTGCTCGTACGCTGGACGTGGTAGGTAGGAGGTAGGCGTTATCGGCACGTCAATTGCCACTCGGCAACCGGGGAGGGGCCCGTGTATCGTCTGCTTGCGGGTCTTGCGCTGCTGGGGCTCGCTGCCTGTTCCTCGCTCAATCTCCAGACAGCGAGCCGCCTTCGTGCGCTCGACTACATCAATGATGATATAGCGAGCCTTGTTCTCGCTTTCGATCTGCCCCGCGGCCTGCAGCCTGAGGAGGGCGGCTCCGTGCTGAGCTTCGACGTCGCCACCGCGACAGGCGGTGAGAAGCATCTGAATGCGGTGCTTGTGCGCGCCGATGCCGACGAGATCGCCGGAACGCTTCCACCACCGGCAACGAACCGCGTTTATTTCCTCTTCGGCTTTTCCGACAAGGACAAGACGGCGCTGCGCGAGATGCAGTCCTGGGCGCGGGCGCTGCCTGCCGACAGCAGCGGCGCGGTCAAGGTCGCGCTTGCGCCGCGCTTCTGTTCCATCGCGCCCGTTGATCTGGCCAAGGCCAACGTTTCGGTGCTGATCGCCCTGCCCGGCGAGAGCTCGCTCGCGCCGCTCATCGACAACCAGAAGCTCGCCGACGCGCTCGCCGGTTCGGAACTCGGCTCCTGCTAGAAGCCGCCGCCGGTCTTGAAGCCGCCGCTCGTGCGGTTGCCCATCGAGCCCGTACGCGGCCGCGAGAAACCACCAGTGCTTGGTCGCCCGGGGGAGGGCGCCCACCCGCCGCCAATGCCTGGATTGGAGCGTCGCGACCCGCCGCCAAAACTCGTCTCCGGCCAATTGAAATTGCCCCAATTGCCGCTGCCGAGATTGTCGCCGCGCCGCCCGCTGCCGGCCCAGTTCTGGCTGCGCTGCCACTGGTCCCAATAGGTAGCCGCACTGATCCCGCCCCGCAGGAAATCATTGAGCAGATCGCCCACCAGATTGTCCTCGCGGAAGGTGGAGGATGGCTGGTCGAAGCCCGACTTCTTGAATTCGTACTGAATATCCTCGAGTTCGCGCCGCCGCCCGGCAAGGGTCTTGAGCCGCGCCTGCTGCTCGCGCGTGTCGGCCTCTTCTTCGCCGACCCGCTGCCGAGCCTCGTCGATCTGCTGTACGATCGTATCGTCCTGCCCGGTCGCGGTTTGCCGCGCCGTGGCGAGCAGGGACGTCACGTCCTCACGCGCCAGCGCATCGGCAAGCGCCGCGATGGCGGAGGCATAGGCAGGGTCGCTGCCCTGCGCCAGTTCGCGCTGCGTCTTTGTCGCCTCGTCCCGCTGGTCCTGCAGAGTCACCATCTCTGCATCGATGGCGCTGAGCCTCGCCTTGGCCGCCTCGCGCGCCGCCCGCGCTTCCTTGCCGCCGGCGGCGTCGATGGCTGCTGCCTCGATCGCCTGGACGGCTTCCATAGCAGTCCGCGCGCTTCCCTCCTGCCGCTCGGCATGCTCGCGCAACCTGAGCGGAATCTCGTTCAGCATGGCGAAGTTCGGCCGGGCATCGGCATAGCCCACCATCCCTGCCACCAGCCCGTCGAGCCACACCACTAGATTGTTGGCGCGGTAGTTCTTGGTGTTGTAGCCGCGCTCCCACAAATACATGAACAGCGGATCGTCGCGATAGGGACGGCCTTTGAGCTCGCGGTCCTCCTCGGCCTGCTGCGTTTTGCGCAGGCTCTCATCGGCGACAGCCACCAGCGCCTTGGCGTTGTCGAGCGCTTGCGCGTAGTCGGCGCGCTTGAGCAAGTCCGGTTTGATCTTGTCCGCCAATGCAGAGAGCGCCGCTTCATGCTTGCCGATCTCGGCGAGCAGCCCGGTCCGCTCGGTGCCGAGCTTGGCGATGCCCGCATCGAGGCCGGCCAGCTTCTCCTCGACCTCGCTCAGCGCCGCGCCATGCGTCTTCAGCATGTCGCGCGCCTTCTGCTCGGCGGTGTTGATCGGCCCGCTCAACTGCGCCTGCGTCGCGGGGTCGAGCCGCACTGCCGCGAGCTGTTTGAACAGATCGCCCTCCTGCTGGCGCATCTTGGCGATCAAATCGCCGCTGCGGCTGAGCCGCTTGGCGATATCGTCCTCCTCTCGGCGAACGTCGCGCAGCGCCTCTTCGAGCGAACGCAGGGCCTCGGGTCCGGACAGCGTCATGCCGCTACCACCGCGTCACGGCGCCGCCGAGAACCGGCATGGCATAGGTCACGTCGAGGAAGCCATAATCCTTGCGGCCCACCAGATTGCGCTGGATGATCCCGTCATCCCGCTTGTCCGCTTCGATCGCCTTGTACACGTCCTCCGCCACGCGTACGCCCCACATCGACACTGTCTCGGTCTTGCCGGTCTCCTCGTTGAGGATCGGCAGGCTGAGCGCATTGCCGTTCGGATCGAGCGCTTCGACCACGATGTAGTAGTTCGTTGCCGCCCGGTTGATCTCGGGGAAGGTCCAGAACCCCGAATTGATGCCCTCGCGGTTGACCACGAGCACCTGATACTCTTGCCTGAGGGTGTCGCGCAGGGTCGTCAGGCCGGCGATCGCCGCTTCCGCGCCTGCACGGTTGCCCTCCGCCGCCGCCGTCTTGCCATGCGTCCGCAGGTCTTCCGCCTGCGTCACGGCTTGCTGCACCTTCGTCTCTTCGTAGATGGTCTGGTACAGTGCATCCATCTGCGCCGGCAGCCCCTGCTGGAGCTCGGTCTGCGCCCGCTCCGCCTGCCACGCCTGGTATGGCCGATAGACGCCGTAATATCCGCCCAGCGCCACGACCAGCACTGCGACGGCCACCAGCAGCGGCCGCATCCATTTGCCGCGCGACACATAGATGCGCGCCAGCGTCACCCCGAAGGAGGGCTTGGGCGGCGTGTAGACGAACCGGCTCTCCGCCAGCGCCGCGACGCCCTCCTTGAGGATGGCGTCGGGCACTTCGATGCCCTGCTGGTGGTAAAGCTCGCGCAGTCTGTCGATGAGCTGCTTCTCGCGGTCGGCCCCCGCCAGCTCGCGCGCCACCAGATCCTGGTTGTGGCGGAGCGTATCCACCACATCCATGGCCATCATGACATCGTCGAGGGGGGCCTTCTCGGCCGTAGCCGCGCTCATCTCGGTTGCGTTCACCCCGCTCCCGTCAACCCTTCGCCGTTTCGAGCATCAGCGCATTGCCCTCGGCCGCCAGCGCCGCGAGCCGCTTCTTGCCGTCCTCCACCGCGTCGCGGATTTCGGCTGAGTTCTTCGTCGAAAGCTCCCGCATTTCGGCGATGATTGTGCGCGATTTCTCCTGGAAGTTGATCACGCTGTCGACGAGCTTCTTGACCGCGTCGGCGCGGATCGTCGGCCCATAGCCGGCCTTGATTGCTTCTTCCTGCACCTTGCCGCCGATCTCGCTCAGCGTCTCGATCGATTTCGACACACCCTCCTTCATCGCGTTCAGCGTCTCGGTCGATTCATTGAGCCCGAACAGCCCGGTAAACGACGCGCTCAGCGCCGTGAACACCGTCTCATTGGTCGAGAAGAACGAGATCGACTGCTGGTAGACCCGCTCCTTGGCATTGGTCGTCTGCAGCAGCCGCGCCATGATCACTTCGGAGGTCGAATAGGAGATCGTGAGATTGTCGCTCAGATCCTTGGCGATCTGGTAGCGCCGCTCCTCGTTCTGCAGATCCCGCAGCTTCTCGTCCCGCGTCATTTCGAGCTTGGCGCGATCTGCCGATGTGCCTTCCTTGAATGCGGCCAGCGCATCCGCCGCCGCTTGCAACGCGGCCTTTCGCTCCTCCAGATGCTTGCCGGCCACGTCCAGCACCTCAAGCGCCATTACTTCCGACTGCTTCAGCGCCCCGCGGAAATCCATATAGGCCTCGAGGATCGTGTGCTCGCGGTCGATTTGGTTCTTGGTTTCCCTGGAAACATCGAGATAGGTGTCTCGGATCTTGTTGAACCGCGTGGCGATGTCGCCGCGGCTCACCTTCATCCAGACATTGGAGACCCGCTCCATCAGATCGAGCTTGCCGTCGTCGAGCTGGTCGACCATCCCCTTGGCGTCGTCGCGGATCGAATTGAAGCTCTCGGTGATGACATTGTAGCGCTCCCCGACATTCATCGAGGCGACTTGGGTGCGCACCACTTCGTTGAAGGCGCTGGCTTGCGTCAGCGTGCGCCCGATCAGGATCACCTTGGTCTCGTCGAGCCCGGTGATCTCGTTGAGCAGTCCGGTGATGGGCTGGGCTTCCGGCTGCGTCGGCCACAGGCCGAGGTCGCGGATCGCTCCGACCGCCTTATCCAGATATTGCAGTGGTTTCTCGATGACTTCGGTCGCCATGTGTTTCCCCTGGGCTTATGGTCCGCCACCCAAGCGGTAATTTAGGTCACCCCGGGTCCCCCGCAATTGATTGGCTCGGGCCCTATGACTATTTTCGCGATATGGTGCGAAAAAGCCGCATGAAAAGGGCCTGAAACATATGGATTTTTCGGGCCGCTACCGGTTTTCTGCCTCCCGGCACGCCGTCTGGATGGCGCTGAACGACGCCGCGGTGCTGAAGGCGGTGATCCCGGGCTGCGAGAGCATCGAGTGGACCGGGAGGTCTACGCTCGATCTGCGCATCAAGGTGAATCTCGGAATCGTCCATCCGGTCTTCTCCGGCGAGCTTGAGCTGGCCAATGTCCTGCCCGCCGCGAGCTACACCCTCGCCGGTCGCGGCAAGGGCATCCTTGGGCTCGCACATGGAGCAGCCGACATCACCCTCGCCGATGACGGCGCGGCAACCATTCTGAGCTTCGCCGCCGAGGGCACCGCCGACGGGCGGATCATGCAGCTGGGCAGGAAGCTGGTCGGCAATTCCGCACAGAAGGTGATCGACGGCTTCTTCATCCGGATCGGCGAGGAAATGGGCGTGGCGGTTACGCCCTTGCCGAACTAGAATGGTAAGCGGCCACCGCAGGTGGCCGTCATATTTGAACACTTGGTCAAAAAACCGGGTTTTCCCTCTTGCCGAGCGGGGCATTGCACGCTTCTATCGCCTGCAACGCGTGAGGGCTCGTCAGGCGATTGCGCCATTCCTCCCGCGAACCAGGGAGACTGTTCATGACCAATCTGAAGCGGCACCTCGGTGCCTTGGCCGCTGGCGTTGCCGGGGTCGCGTTGCTCGCCGGCGCCGCCTTCGCCGATCCGGCGCTCATCTATGACGGCGGCGGCAAGTTCGACAAATCCTTCAACGAAGCCGCCTATAATGGCGCCGAGAAGTACAAGGCCGAAACCGGCGGTGCCTATGGCGACCTCGAGATCAGCGGCGACGCGCAGCGCGAGCAGGCCATCCGCCAGTTCGCCGCCAGGGGCTACTCGCCCATCGTGACGCCGGGCTTCTCGTGGGAGACCGCGCTCAAGACCGTCGCGCCCGAATTCCCCGACACGCATTTCGTCATCATCGACACCGTCGTCGATCTGCCCAATGTGCGCTCGGTGGTGTTCAAGGAGCAGGAAGGCTCCTACCTCGTCGGCATCCTCGCCGCTCTCGCGACCAAGACCGGCACGATCGGCGTGGTCCCGGCGTTCAACTTCGACCTGCTCGAAGCGTTCGCCTGCGGCTATGCGCAGGGCGCCAAGTCGGTGAAGCCCGACGTCAAGGTGCTTGAGAACTATGTCGGCGCCGGCTTCGAGGCCTTCAATGATCCGGGCAAGGGCGCTGAAGTCACCAAGGCCCAGATCGATCAGGGTGCGGACGTTGTTTACGCCGTCGCTGGTGGCGCGGGCGTGGGCATCCTCCAGGCAGCGGCCGACGCCGGCAAGCTCGGCATCGGTGTCGACTCCAACCAGAACTACATGCATCCCGGCCAGGTCCTGACCTCGATGATGAAGCGCGTCGACGTTGCGACCTACAATGCCTTCAAGGACGAGAAGGACGGCAAGTGGACGCCGGGTCTCGTCGTCCTCGGCCTCGCCGAAGAGGGTGTGGGTGCCGCGTTTGACGACAACAACGCCAGTCTGATCACCCCCGAGATGAAGGCGGCCGTCGACAAGGCCACCGCCGACATTGTTTCGGGCGCGGTCAAGGTGCACGACTTCCGCGAAGACAAAGCCTGCCCGGCGATGTAGTCGGCGCCGGTTTGGACTCATGGAAGGTCTGAACCAATCCAGTGAACAGCGGTCCCAAGGGGCCGCTGTTTCCGATTTGGCGATTGAGCTGATCGGCATCAACAAGCATTTCGGCCCGGTTCACGCCAATCGCGATATCCACCTCAAGGTGAAGCGCGGCACGGTGCACGGCATCGTGGGCGAAAACGGCGCCGGCAAATCGACATTGATGTCGATCCTCTACGGCTTCTACCACGCCGACAGCGGCGAGATCCGCGTCGACGGCGTCCCCCAGAAGATCACGGACTCGCGTCACGCCCTCGCGCTCGGCATCGGCATGGTGCACCAGCACTTCATGCTGGTCGACAATTTCACCGTCCTCGAGAACGTCGTTCTGGGCGCTGAAGATTCCGCCATGTTGGCGCCGACCCTCGACAAGGCGCGCAACCAGTTGAAGAAGCTTGCCGACGACTATGGTCTGGAGGTCGATCCTGACGCGGTCATTGAGAACCTCTCCGTCGGCCAGCAGCAGCGCGTCGAGATTCTCAAGGCACTCTATCGTGGCGCGGAGACCCTTATTCTCGACGAGCCCACGGGCGTGCTGACGCCTGCCGAGGCCGATCAGCTTTTCGCCGTGATCCGCACTTTGCGCGCCGAGGGCAAGACGGTGCTGCTCATCACCCACAAGCTGCGCGAGATCATGGCCATCACCGACGAGGTGTCGGTCATGCGACAGGGCGCGATGGTCAAGACGCTCGAGACCAAGACCACTTCGCCGGGCGAACTTGCCGAACTGATGGTCGGCCGTCGCGTTCTGCTGCGCGTAGAAAAAGGCCCGGCGCATCCCGGCAAGGTTCTGCTCGAAGTCGAGCACCTCGTCGTGACCGACGATTTCAAGATTCCGCGCGTCAAGGATGTGAGCTTCTCGGTTCGCGCCGGCGAGATCGTCGGCATCGCCGGCGTTGCTGGCAATGGTCAGTCCGAGCTGCTCGAGTCGATCACCGGCATGCGCGACCAACAGTCGGGCGTCGTGCGCCTCAATGGGGTGCCGCTCTCGCTCGAAGGCGACGACGGCGCGGCGCGCGCCCGCGCTGCCGGCCTCGCCCATGTGCCGGAGGACCGGCTGCGCATGGGCCTCGTCACCAATTTCGCCGAATGGGAGAACTCGATCCTCGGCTATCAGGGCTCCTACGGCAAAGGCATCGGCCTCGACATCGCCATGGCCCGCAAGGAGGCCGAGGAGCACATCAGGAAGTTCGACATCCGTCCGCCCAACATGGATCTGAAGACCGCGAACTTCTCCGGCGGCAACCAGCAGAAGATCGTTCTGGCGCGCGAGATGGAACGCAATCCCGACGTTCTGATCGTCGGCCAGCCGACGCGCGGCGTCGATATCGGAGCCATCGAGTTCATCCACAACCAGATCATCAAGATGCGCGACGCGGGCAAGGCCATCCTGCTGGTGTCGGTGGAGCTCGACGAAATCCGCTCGCTTTCCGACCGTATCCTGGTGATGTTCGACGGACAGATCGTCGGTGAGGCCGATCCAGCAACGGCCGACGAAACCGAGCTTGGCCTGCTGATGACGGGATCGCATCCGGGCAGGATAGCCGATGCCGGGCCGGGCACGCTGCCCGCGCACGAAACGCCGGTGCAGAAGACGCTGGTTGAGAGGAGTCCTCAGGACAACTCGGACAAGGGGACGGATTGATGCGCGGACAACTGCCCCGCTGGGTCGATGTGGCGTTGCTGCCTGTGCTCAACGTCGTCCTGGCCTTCTTCATCGCGGGGCTCATCGTGCTCGCGGTGGGGCAGGACCCGCTGAAGGCGATCAGCATCATGATCTCGGGCTCGATCGGCGACGGCTACAGCCTCGGCTACACGCTCTACTACACCACCGATTTCATCTTTGCCGGACTTGCAGTGGCGCTGGCCTTCCACGCCGGGCTGTTTAACATCGGACCGGAAGGGCAGGCCTATATCGGCGGGCTCGGCGTCATCCTCGGCGCTCTGGCGCTCAACGGCATGCATTGGGCGCTGGTGCTGCCCGTGATGATCGTGGGCGGTGCGCTCTTCGGCGCCCTCTGGGCGTTCATTCCCGGCTATCTGCAGGCCAAGCGTGGCAGCCACGTCGTCATCACCACAATTCTCTTCAACTTCATCGCCGTGTCGGTCATGGGCTATCTCATCACCCGCGTATTGAAGCCGGCCGGCGTCAATTCCGACGAAAGCGCGCCCATCGATCCGCTGACCCGCGTTCCCGCGCTCGCTCAGTTCACCGACTTCTTCAAGCACACGCCGGTCAACGTCACTTTCATCCTCGCCATCGTCGCGCTCTTTGTCGTCTACTGGCTGGTCTGGCGCACCAAGTTCGGCTTCGCCATGCGCGCCTTGGGCCACAACCCCACGGCCGCCAACTATGCCGGCATCTCCAACGAGAAGATGATTATGATCGTCATGGCGCTGTCCGGCGTGCTGGCGGCCATGGTCGCGGTCAACAATGTTGGCGGCGTGCAGGGCCGGCTCATTCTCAACTTCGTCAACGGCGCCGGCTTTGTCGGCATTGCCGTCGCCTTCATGGGCCGCGGCCACCCCATCGGCGTGGCGCTTTCAGCGCTGCTCTTCGGCATGCTCTATCAGGGCGGACAGGCGCTGGCCTTCGAGATGCCGGACATCAAAAAGGAAATGATCGTCACCATCCAGGCGCTGGTGATCCTGTTCACCGGCGCCATGGGTGAGATGCTGCGCATTCCGGTTGCCGGCATTTTCAACCGGCTTTCCGCACCCTCGTCCTCGGGTGAGGGCGGGCGCTGATGGAGCAGTACGTAACGCTCGTCCAGATACTCGGCGGCACGGTACGCCTGGCTGTCCCGGTGCTGCTCGCCTGCCTTGCGGGCCTTTATTCCGAGCGTTCCGGTATCGTCGATATCGGCCTTGAAGGGAAGCTGCTGGCCTCGGCCTTCGCCGCCGCCGTCGCGTCGGCCGTCTTCGGCTACGCCTGGATCGGCATTCTCTTCGCTATACTTGCCGCGCTTGCCTTCTCGGCGATCCATGGGCTCGCCTCGATCAATTTCCGCGGCAACCAGACGATTTCGGGCGTCGCGCTTAACTTCCTCGCGGCGGGCCTGACAGTGTTCCTCGGCAATGCCTGGTTCCACCGCGGCGGCTTCACACCGCAGCTCAATGGCCCCCAACGCTTCTTTCCCATCACCCTCGATACGCTCAGCGCTCCGCTCGACTATGTGGCCTTGCCGGAATGGGTGCCCGGCATCGACTGGCTGCGGCCCATCGTCCAGTTCCTGCTCTACGTGATCGAGCTTCCCTTCTACTGGTTCGGCCGGCTGGTTGCGCTGGTGCTGGGCTGGGTCGCGTCCAATCCCATCGGCGAGCCGCTCGTCAACCAGCTCCTGCTGGGTCACAACATCATCACCTATTTCGCGTTCCTCGCCGTGCCGATCACCGCTTGGGTGCTGTTCCGCACCCGGTTCGGCCTGCGCTTGCGCGCCGTCGGCGAGAACCCCAAGGCCATCGACACCGCGGGCATATCGGTGTCGCGCCTGCGCTACCAGGCGCTTATCATCACCGCCGTGCTAGTGGGCATCGGCGGCGCCTACCTGTCGATTGCGCAGAACGCCGTATTCACCCCCAACATGTCCAACGGCCGCGGCTATGTCGCGCTGGCCGCATTGATCTTCGCAAAATGGCGGCCCGGTCCGGCCCTGCTCGTTTGCCTGATGTTCGGCTTCCTCGACGCGCTGCAGATTCGGACACAGGGCGCGACGCTCGCCGGCCTCTGGGACGCCATCAACTGGATCTTCGGCTCCTGGCTGCCGGCCATCCCCGCCGCGCTCGCGGGCATCAAGACCTATGAGATTCCGGTGCAGGCCGTGCAGGTGCTGCCCTATGTGCTGACCGTGATCCTGCTCGCCGGCTTCATCGGCCGCGCCGTCGCGCCCAAAGCCTCGGGCCTGCCCTACACCAAGGACCGCTAGTTATGGCCGCGGTTACAGACGCCGATCTTTTCGCCGCCGCCGAGGCGGTTCGCGCCAGGGCGTACGCCCCTTATTCGCGTTTCCACGTAGGCGCCGCCATCCTCGCCGACGACGGCAGGATTTATTCCGGCTGCAATGTCGAAAACGCCGCCTATCCCATCGGCAATTGCGCTGAGGCCTCCGCCATTGCCGCCATGATCGCCGGCGGCGGCAAGCGCATCAAACGCATGTATGTGACGGGGCCGGGTAGCGAGCCGGTGACTCCTTGTGGCGGCTGCCGCCAGCGCATCCGCGAATTCGCCGAGCAGGACGTCGTCGTGATCAATCACGGGGTCGAGGGCAGGCCACTACCGATGACGGTGGCCGAACTGCTGCCCCACAGCTTCGGCCCCGAATTCCTGCCCAAATGACCAAGGCCGTCAAGACCATCCGCAAGATCGCCGGCACCGAGCCGGTCGCGGCCGCGCTGGTCCTCGGCTCCGGCCTCTACGCCATCGGCGAGATGATGGCCGACCGCGTGACCATCCCCTTCTCCGAGCTCAAGGGTTTCCCCGGCGGCGGCGTCAGCGGCCACGGCCGGGATTTGCTGATCGGCACGCTGGGCGGCAAGCGCATCGCCATCCTCACCGGCCGCGAGCATTATTACGAACATGGCAACGCCGCCGCGATGCGCCCGGCACTCGAAACTCTGGCCGATCTCGGCGCCAAGACATTGCTGCTGACCAATTCGGCGGGGTCGCTGGTCGAGACCACGCGGCCGGGCGACCTGATGCTCATCGCCGACCACATAAATTATGCCGGCATGAACCCCTTGATCGGGGAACCCGGGGACAGGCGCTTCGTTAACATGGTCAACGCCTACGACCCCGCCCTCAGGTCGCAGGCACACGCGATAGGCGCCCGCCTCGACATTTCGTTGAAGGAGGGCGTCTATCTTTGGTATTCTGGCCCCTCTTTCGAGACGGTAGCCGAAATCCAGATGGCCATCCGCCTCGGAGCCCATGCGGTAGGGATGTCGACCGCCCCGGAAGTGATCCTCGCGCGCATGCTCGGCCTCAGGGTCTGGGCCTGCTCCTCGATCACAAACATGGGGGCCGGGCTTTCCGCCGAAAATATTTCGCACGAGCACACGAAGACCATGGCCGTGCAGGGAGCCGAGAAACTCAAGCGCCTCATTCCGGCGCTGATGGAGGAACTATGAGCCTCAGGGTCGTCGATGGCGGATCGCCGCCGGTTCAGTTGAAGCCCAGGAAGCACGATGCGAGCGAACGCAATCCAGGCTTCCCGCTCGATCTCGATTGGGTCGAGCGCATTCGCATGAATCGTTCGGCGCTCGAGCGCCGCGCCTCGACCATCGGCACGCGCCGTACGGTGAAGAAAGAGTGGCAGGCCGCCTGGCTGCTCCGCGCCATCACCCTGATGGATTTGACGACGCTCAATTCCGACGACACGCCCGGCCGCGTCGAGCGGCTATGCGCCAAAGCGCGCTATCCGGTACGGCAGGACATTCTCGACGGCCTCGGCGTCGGCGACCTCACCATCCAGCCGGCCGCAGTCTGCGTCTATCACGCCTTCGTCGCGACGGCAGTGAAGGCGCTCGAAGGCACCAAGATCCCTGTTGCCGCCGTCTCGACCGCGTTCCCGCACGGACTCGCCCCGCTCGACACCAAGCTGCGGGAAATCGAGGAGTCCGTCGCGGCGGGCGCGAAGGAAATCGATATCGTCATCGAGCGCCAGATGGTGCTGACCGGTGACTGGCAGGGCCTGTACGACCAGATTCGCGCCTTCCGCAAGGCCTGCGGCGACGCGCACATCAAGACCATCCTCGGCACCGGCGAGTTGGCCACACTCACCAACGTCGCCAAGGCCTCGCTCGTCTGCATGCTGGCCGGCGCCGATTTCATCAAGACCTCGACCGGCAAGGAGAAGGTCAACGCCGATCTCAAGACCTCGCTGGCGATGATCCGCATGATCCGCTGGTTCGCCGAAGAGACGGGAATCGAGATCGGCTACAAGCCCGCCGGCGGCATCGCCTCGGCGAAACTCGCGCTCGACTACATGGCCCTGATGAAAGAAGAACTCGGCACGCATTGGCTGCAGCCGCATCTGTTCCGCTTCGGCGCGAGTTCGCTGCTAACCGACATAGAGCGGCAGTTGGAGCACAATCTGACCGGCCACTATGCAGCGGACTACCGGATGCCGATGGTGTGACATGAACAAGATTGCGGAAATCTTCCAGTCCCTTGACTATGGCCCGGCGCCCGAGAGTCCCGAGCCTGCTCTCGCCTGGCTGGCCTCGCATAACAACAAATTCGGCCATTTCATCAATGGCAAATGGACCAAGCCGGGCAAGACCTTTGCGTCCGACAATCCTGCGACCAACAAGAAGCTCGCCGACATTACCGACGGCACCAACGCCGACGTGAACGCCGCCGTCAAAGCCGCGCGTGCCGCCTTCCCGAAATGGTCGGCACTCAGCGGCTATGAGCGCGGCAAATATCTCTACGCCATCGCGCGGCTGGTGCAGAAGCATTCGCGCTTGTTCTCCGTGCTCGAGAGCATGGACAATGGCAAGCCCATCCGCGAGAGCCGCGATATCGATATCCCGCTCGTCGCGCGCCATTTCTATCACCATGCCGGCTGGGCGCAGCATCTCGAGCGCGAGTTCCCCGGCATGGCGCCCTATGGCGTCTGCGGCCAGATCATCCCGTGGAACTTCCCGCTGCTGATGCTGGCGTGGAAGATCGCGCCCGCGCTCGCGGCCGGCAACACTGTCGTGCTGAAGCCCGCCGAGTTCACTTCGCTCACCGCGCTGCTCTTCGCCGAAATCGTCGAGAAGGCGAAGCTCCCGCCCGGCGTCGTCAACATCATCACCGGCATGGGCGATACCGGCGCGGCGCTGGTCAATCACCCGGACGTCGACAAGATCGCCTTCACAGGTTCTACCGAGGTTGGCAAGATTATCCGCGCCGCGACCGCGGGCAGCGGCAAGGGGCTGAGCCTCGAGCTCGGCGGCAAGAGCCCCTATATCGTCTTCGACGATGCCGACATCGACAGCGCCATCGAAGGCCTCGTCGATGCCATCTGGTTCAACCAGGGGCAGGTCTGCTGCGCCGGCTCGCGGCTTCTCGTGCAGGAGAGCATCGAGGAGCGCTTCCTCACCAAGCTCAAGAAGCGCATGAATTCGCTGCGCGTCGGCGATCCGCTCGACAAGGCCGTCGATATCGGTGCGCTGGTCGCGCCCGTGCAGGTGGCGCGCGTGCGTGATCTCGTCAAGAAAGGCGTCGAGGAAGGCGGGCGGCTCTATGAGCCGGATGTCGATCTGCCCAAGGGCGGCTGCTTCCTGAAGCCGGCGCTCATCACCCACGTCTCGACCGCCAACACGGTGGCCAATGAAGAAATCTTCGGGCCGGTGCTGGTCGAGATGAGTTTCCGCACGCCCGACGAAGCAGTAGCGCTCGCCAACAACACCAAATACGGCCTCGCCGCGACCATCTGGAGCGAGAACATCAACCTCGCGCTCGATATTGCGCCGCGCCTCAAGGCCGGCGTGGTGTGGGTCAACGGCACCAACAATTTCGACGCGGCCGT
>DASZPY010000059.1:0-2529 GCA_035549855.1 Devosia sp.
GAGAGTCTGTTTTTCGAGAGCTTGGCCCCTAGACTCTGCCTCTAGTGCCATGCTATTTCAAGGGTCGGAAGACCGCAATGGCGCGGCGAACGGCAGGCGAATTTCGTGACTGGCATTGCGTTTGCTTGATACGATGCCAACGTAAGTAACGACGCCGGAATCTGACTCTCGAGCGCAACGATCGACTGGAAGCCAATCATGAACATCCTCGTCATCGATATCGGCGGCACCAACGTGAAAGTCTGGACGACCGGCGAAGAGGACCGGCAGAAGTTCCCGTCGGGCAAAGCGCTGACACCGGAAAAAATGGTCGACGGCATTCGCGAAATCACCAAGGACTGGCAGTTCGAGCGGGTCTCGCTCGGCTACCCCGGCGACATCATCAACGGCCATCCCGCGAACGATCCGTGCTCCCTCGGCAAAGGCTGGGTCGGTTTCGATTATGGCTCCGCCTTCGGCTGCCCGGTGCGGATCATGAACGATGCCTGCATGCAGGCGCTCGGCAGCTACGAAGGAGGCCGAATGCTCTATCTGGGCTTCGGCACGAACCTCGGTACGTCCTTCATCTTTGACGGTAAGGTGATTCCGCTCGCCCTGGGCCACTTGCGTTTCACGAGCGGTGAAACGTTCAATGAATTGCTCTGCCGCAAGGGGCTCGAGCTGAATGGCGTGAAGCGCTGGCGCAAGGCGGTTGGGATGGCGGCAGAGATCTGGAAGCAGGCGTTCCTGGCTGACTATGTCGTGCTCGGTGGCGGGAACGCGAAGAAGCTGGAAGAGATGCCGGAGAGTTGCCGGCGGGGCGGCAACCACAACGCCTACTTCGGCGGCATCCGGATGTGGGAAGACGCGACCGTGGCGATGGAGCGCGGGTTGTCGATTTATCCGGAGAGGTTCCGGGTGAGCGGGTAATGATTTCCTCCCTCTCCTCGGTACTTCTATGAGGAGTTGAGGGCCGTCAAGTGTAAGGTGATGGTTTTTTGCTAGTTGTTGGACGCGATGGGGGTTGGTGGTGTCCGCTCCGGGTACGAATTGTCCGCAGCCGCTCTTCGGAACACAGGGAAGAGGGTAGGGGGTCTGGGGGAGGGGCCTCGTCCCCCAGGCGTCGACAGGATGTCGGCGAAATGCTTCGCAGGAGGCGTTGAGCGTTGCAGCGGCGTGTACGTCGGGTCCAGTGACGACTGTCGAGTGGTTCAGACTTCTATGGCAGGTCGTGCTTGGTGAGCACGCCTGAGGATGGTTTAGGAGTGCGGCGGGATATTCTCCGGGAGTTGGATCAAGTCCAAATGTAGCGTAGATTCTCCGCCGCCTGGATCCACCGACCAATCGTTCTGACTCGGGTACCAGCGAGCTGCGTTGTTTGTCGATTTACCTCGTGGATTCCGGATTGAAGGCGATATCGTCGCGGAGCATTTTGAACAAGCTCCGCAAGAGCATGCGGCCGACGACGAGCCGGCCGATCTTGGCGCCGCGGCGGCGCTGGACGCGTTGATAGGTGGCCGAGTAGCGCGGCAGCGAGCGGGCCCAAATTGTGGCTTCGATGATGTAGTGGCGCAGATGCAGATCCGTTCCGCCGCCGCCGATCCGTCCGCCGCGCGACTTCTCATCGGACTGCTCAATGCCGGGCGCGAGTCCCGCGAACGAGATGAGTTGTTCCGCATTCTGAAACCTGGTGATCGGCCCGATCCGGGCGAGAATCGAAACCGCGGAGATCGGGCCGATGCCTTTGATGACATCGACCCGCTGCGCCTCGGGCCAGGCTCGATAGACCTCGAGCAACTGCAGCTCGACGCGTTCCAGGTGCCTCGCCAGCAGCTCCAATTCTTCCATTTTGATGTCGATGACAAAGCGATCGCTCGCGGGCAGGTTCAGCTTCTTGAGCCGCGCCACGCCGCGCTGCGACCAGAGCCCGGTCCGGTCGTACCACGTCTCATGAGCCAGATAGCGGTTGATCCAATTCCGCAGCGCCGTGCGCCGCGCGACCAGGCCCTCGCGTAGCGCCACGACCCGTCGCAACTGCCGGCAACTCGCTTCCGGCTGAAACGCCAGCGGCAACTGGCCGTTGAGATACTCGCGCGCCAGCCGCGCGGTGTCGACCTTGTCGGTCTTGCGGCGTTTGGCCTTCGGCGGCAGCGGCATCTGCAACACGTTCGCGAGCAGGAACTGGGCCCGGCTCCCCACGAGTTCTTTGACGCGCACCCAACCCGTTGTGCTCTCTTGCAGCCAGACCAGTTGACTTCCGCGCTGCGCCGCTTCGGCGGCCGCACGTTCGACCACGGCCGACAGCGTCGGCGGAGACGTCGGCACCTTGGCGAGCGTCTGCTCGCCCGTGGCCCGGTCCAGAGTACGAATCACACAGTTTTCGTCGTGATAATCGACCACAAGGATGATATTCTGATTCATGGCGGTCTCCCGTTCGGCTGAAAATGCCACACCTGAACGCCACCCCGCGTGGCCTTCTTCGGGCGAGTCTAACTCGACCCGCATACGGGCGACCGCCTTTTCATTTACTCCTCATGCCATCTCCGGGGA
>DASZPY010000060.1:0-49818 GCA_035549855.1 Devosia sp.
TTTCGCCTTCCGCAAACGGAGATTCCCGCTTTCGCGGGAATGACGCAGTGGGTTTGGCTTGAGTCGGCGGAAACGGGTAAGTTGGACGCAACAGACGAGTGTCCATTTGCCCCTGCACCCCACCATCACCGACTGGTTCGCGACCAAAGGCTGGGCGCCCCGTGCGCATCAGCTCGACGTGCTCGGCGCCTGGGACGAGGGCGCGTCCGCCCTGCTGATTGCGCCGACCGGAGCCGGCAAAACGCTGGCCGGCTTCCTGCCGACGCTCAACGATCTCATCCATCATCCGATGCAGGGGCTGCACACTCTCTATATATCGCCGCTGAAAGCGCTCGCGGTGGACGTCGCGCGTAACCTCACTACGCCCGTCGGCGAGATGAAGCTGCCTATCACCATCGAGACGCGCACCGGCGACACGCCCGCCTCGCGCCGCCAACGCCAGCGCTTCGACCCGCCCAACATAATGCTGACCACGCCGGAGCAACTTGCGCTGCTGCTAAGCCACGCCGATGCTCCGAACCTCTTCGGTTCCGTCCGCCGCATCGTCCTCGACGAACTCCATTCGCTCGTCACCAACAAGCGCGGCGAATTGCTGTCGCTCGCAGCGGCGCGTATCGCCACTTATGCCCCTGAGCTGCGCATCACCGCACTGTCCGCCACCGTCGCCCGGCCCGACCTGCTGCGCGAATGGATCGCAACGCCCCTTCCGCATGCAACCGCGAAGTTGCTCACGGCGGCGGGGGGCGCCATGCCCGATCTCTCGATCCTCGCCTCCGACGTGCACGTCCCCTGGGCCGGGCATTCCTCGCTCTATGCGGTGCCCGAGCTCTACCGCATCATCAAGCAGCACCGCACCACGCTGCTCTTCGTCAACACGCGCTCGCAGGCCGAGCTTCTGTTCCAGAACCTCTGGGCCATCAACGAGGACAACATTGCCATCGCGCTTCATCACGGCTCGCTCGCGGTCGAGCAGCGCCGCAAGGTCGAGGCCGCGATGGTCGAGGGCAGGCTGCAGGCGGTGGTCTGTACCTCGACGCTCGACCTCGGCATCGACTGGGGCGATGTCGATCTCGTGGTGCAGGTCGGCGCGCCCAAGGGCGCGAGCCGCATGCTGCAACGCATCGGCCGCTCCAACCACCGCTTCGACGAACCGTCCAAGGCGCTGTTCGTGCCCTCCAACCGCTTCGAAGTGCTCGAATGCGAAGCGGCGCTCGAAGCCGTGGAGCGCGGCGCGCAGGACAGCGAGAGTCCGGTGTCCGGCGGTCTCGACGTGCTGGCCCAGCATGTGCTCGGCTCGGCCTGCGCCGCGCCCATCGACCCGCTCCAGCTTTACGACGAGGTGTGCCGGGCCTGGCCCTATCGCGAGCTCGAATGGGAGCAGTTCGAGCGCGTCATGGATTTCGTCGCCACCGGCGGCTATGCGTTGCGCGCGTATGAGCGCTACGCCAAGCTCAAGAAGATGCCGGACGGCAAATGGCGCATCGCTCATCCCGGCATCGCCCAGCAGTACCGGCTCAATGTCGGCACCATCATCGAAGACCCGATGGTGAAGGTCCGGCTCGTCCGCGGCGGTGTGAAGCGCTCCAGCGCCACCACCGGCCCCGTCGGCCGCTATGGCCGCGTGCTCGGCGAGATCGAGGAATATTTCATCGACCAGCTCGTGCGCGGCGACACCTTCGTGTTCGGTTCCGAGATCGTCGCCTATGAGGGCATGGTGGAGACTGAGGCCTATGTCTCGCGCTCCAACGCCACCGACCCACGCATCCCGTCTTACATGGGCGGCAAGTTCCCGCTCTCGACCTATCTCGCCGATGGCGTGCGGCGCCTCCTCAGCGATCCGCGCCAGTGGAAGGCGCTGCCAACCCAGGTCGCCGAATGGCTGGAGCTGCAGCAATACGCCTCCATTCTTCCGGCGCCCGACTCCATGCTGGTCGAAACCTTCCCGCGCGGCACGCAGAACTACATGGTCTGCTATCCGTTCGAAGGCCGCCTCGCGCACCAGACGCTGGGCATGCTGTTGACGCGGCGGCTCGAGCGCGCCCGCGCCCGCCCGCTCGGCTTCGTCGCTTCGGACTACTCTCTCGCCATCTGGGGCCTCGGCGATTTCGGCGCACTGATCAAATCAGGCCGCCTGTCGCTGGACGATCTGTTCGACGAGGACATGCTAGGCGACGATCTCGAGGCCTGGCTCTACGAGAGCCAGCTCATGCGCCGCACCTTCCGCAACTGCGCCATCATCGCCGGGCTGATCGAACGCCGGCACCCCGGCAAGGAGAAGACCGGCCGCCAGGTCACCGTCTCCTCCGACATCATCTACGACGTGCTCTACCAGCATGAGCCCGATCACATCCTGATCCAGGCCACCCGCCGCGACGCCGCCCGCGGCCTGCTCGATATCGAGCGGTTGGGCACCATGCTCAAGCGCATCCGCAAGCACATCATCCACAAACCCCTCGACCGAATCTCGCCTTTGGCGGTACCGGTGCTGCTGGACATCGGCAAAGTCCCGGTGTTTGGCGAGGCCCGCGAATCCGCCATGGCCGACGCCGCCGACGAATTGATGAAGGAGGCGCTGGGGCAGGGTGAACAACTGGGGCAGCAACGCGGTACGCGCCGCGCCGGACGCTGAGGACGCGATCGTGCTCCTCCATTTCGCCGGACACATCTTCGAGCCGCTGCCCTCGGGCGCGCTGTTCTGGCGCGCCGAGTCGACCCTGCTTGTCGCCGATTTGCATCTCGAGAAATTTTCGTCCTACGCAAAATCCGGCAGCATGCTGCCGCCTTACGACACGGCGCTGACGCTGAAGCGGCTGGAACGGGACCTCGAATCCACCGGGGCACAGCGCGTCGTCGCCCTCGGCGACTCGTTCCACCGCGACGAGGGCACCACCACATTGCTCGATGCCGACCGCCTCCGGCTCGTCGCGCTGCTCGGCCGGACGCACTGGACCTGGGTCGCCGGCAATCACGATCCCGCCCCGCATGGGCTCGGCGGAACCTGCGTGCCCGTGGCAGAACTTCATGGCCTGACGCTGACGCACGAGCCGCGCCGCGGCACGCGTGGCCTCGTCGCCGGCCATCTGCACCCGGCCGCCACTGTCTATGTCAACGGCCGCTCCGTTCGCCGCCCTTGTTTCGTCCATGACGGCAACTTGCTGCTGCTCCCCGCCTACGGCTCCGGCGCCGGCTCGATGAACATCCTCGGCCGCGCCTTCGCGGGTCTGTTCGACTGGGCAGACCTTGAGGTCACCATGCTTGGCCGGAACAAGGCATATCCGGTGAATACGAAGCGGCTGGTCGGCGGCGTCTAGCGGCGGAACACTACGCCCGCCAGCCATCCGGTGCCGAGCGCCAGGATCACGCAGGCGAGGCCATAGAGCAGCGGCTGCTGCTGCGCGGAGAGGAACACGAAGCGCTCGAAGCCCGATTTGCGCACGCCAAAGCCGTCCGTCTTGTCGGCCACCAGGGCACCGTTCTTGAACACGTAGGTGTGCGCGATGAACGCGCCATTGACGACATCGCTCGGTAGCACGATACGCGCCGTGTAGGCGGTGTCCGACAGGAAGCGCACGCCATCCTCATTGACGCTGAGATGGCCTTCCTTGCCAAGCATGCGTACCAGCGCCGCGCCGAAGCGTCGGGCCTTCATCGAATTGGACCCTGCCGCGATCTCCGCCTGCTCTTCTGGCAGAATGGCGAGCCTCTGAAGCTCCTGCGACGAGGTTATGCCGTCGAGCCGGGCCGAAGCGGTTACTGCGTAGTAGGAGGGGAACGCCTTGAACAGCACCTGCTCGGCATTGGTCCAGATGCCCCAGGTGTTGGTCTTCATCCGCGCCACGCGATCCTGCAGGGGCCCGGTGACCACGATGATGACCTGATAGGGCCCCTCGACATATTTCTGCGGCGATTCGAGATCGGGCAGGATGTTCCCGAACAGCGAGAGCGCCGCCCCATCGAAGCTCGAATTGATCTCGACATTCGTGGTGGAAACGGTCGAGGCGAGGCGCTCCGCCTGCGCCGCAAGCGTACCCGCGGCCAACAGGGCCAGCGCCGGCAGCAGCGCCCTCATACGGCACCACCCGGGCCGAGCACGGCCATCGAGAACACGTCGGTGGGCTGCAGCACCAGCGTGAGGCCGAAGCGGATCGCCACCGCGAGCACGAGGATCGCGAGCAGCGCCCGCAACTGGTCGCCCCGCAGATATTTGCCCGCGGCGGCGCCGAACTGCGCCCCCACCGTGCCGCCCACCATGAGGCAGAAGGCGAGCAGGATGTCGACGCTCTGGCTCTGCAGCGCGTGGAGGATGGTCGTGACGCACATCATCGCCACCACCTGCAGCAGCGAAGTGCCGATCACCACATTGCCCGGCACGCGCAGCAGATAGACCAGCGCCGGCACCAGGATGAAGCCGCCGCCGATGCCGAGCAGCGCGCCGACAATGCCGATGAAGAGTCCGATCCCGAGCACGGGCAGCACGCTGATATAGAGCCGCGACTTCTTGAACCGGATGCGCATCGGCAGGCCGTGCATCCAGTTGTGCTGGGCCGGCAGCTTCTCGCGCACCACGATGCCGGCGCGCCGCCGCATCAGCGTATTGATCGCTTCGGTGAGCATCAGCCCACCGACGAGGCCGAGCAGGATCAGATAGGAGAGCGCGATGAACAGGTCGAGCTGCCCCGCCCAGCGCAGCAGCGAGAACAGCGCGATGCCGATCATCGCGCCGATCGTGCTGGCGAGGATCAGATAGAGCGCAAGATGGAGGTCGATACCGCCCCGCCGGTAGTAGCTGAGCGCGCCGGAGGTTGACGCCGCAGCGACCTGTCCCGTCACCGAGGCCACCGCGACGGACGTCGGCACGCCCGAGAAGATGAGCAGCGGCGTCAGCAGGAATCCGCCGCCAACGCCGAACAGCCCCGATAGGAACCCGACTGCCCCGCCGATCCCCACCAGGAAGAAGACGTTCATCGAGAGTTCGGCGATGGGCAGGTAGATCTGCACGGTGGCCCGACAATAGCAGCAAGGGAGCGCCCATTGAGCGCTCCCTCAATTCAGTCTTGCCTTACCCTCGTGCCGAGTTGCGACGAGAGTAAGACGGGGTTCATACCGGTTGGCTGCCGAGGACAGCGAGCAGCCTGGGATTGATCAATCCAATTTCACTCATGCCGGTGGCCCGCTCGAACGCCTTGATTGCATCCGAAGTCTTAGGCCCCGAAACGCCGTCCGGCACGCCGACATCGTAGCCGAGCCGCGTCAGGGCGGCCTGGACGCTTGCCACGATGTCCTTGGCCGCGATTGTTTCGCCGGGATCGAATTTCTTCGACCATGTGCCGATCGGCGCGAAATTCGCCGCAAGGTCGATCGGAGCCGGCTTGAAGGCGGCCACTTCCGCCGTCAGCTTGCCCACTTCCTCGGCGCCGAGCGAGCGGGCGATGTCGTCGCGCGCCTTGGCTGCGTCCTTGTCGCCGCTCAACGCCGCGATGCCGAACCATTTGAACGATTGCTCCAGGCTCTGCTTCACGCCGAGTCCGCGGGCATAGAGCATTCCAAGGTTGAACTGGCTGTCGGTGAGGCCGCGCGAGGCCGCTTCCTCGAACCATTTGGCGGCGGAGTCGAACTGCTGTTTGCCGAGGCCGCCGCTGGCATAGAGCGCGGCGAGATTGTGCATCGACATGCGATTGCCGCCCTCGGCCGCGCGTTCATACCAGAGGCGGGCGGCCTCGAGATCCTTGTCGAGCCCGTCGCCGTTCTCATAGAGCGTGCCCAGCCGGTATTGCGACGGGGCAAAGCCTTGCGCCGCCGAGCGCTCGTACCAGACCGCGGCCTGCTTGTAGTCCTGCGGCACGGCCCGGCCTTCGGTGTAGATGGCCGCCACCTCGAACTGCGCCCGCGCATCGCCATTGGCGGCTGCCTCGCGCAATTCGATCGGACCGATAGCTTCGGGTGCGAGCTCGACTTTCACCGGGCTCGGCGTGCTGATCAGCGGTTCGATCCTGGCCGTCTCGGTCGTGGCGACTTCGGTTGACGCCTCGAACGCGGCCGGCATCTTCTGCTGCGGCGTGGATGCGGCAAAGCCAATGGCAACCGGACTGGCCGACCCGGTGCTGAGCGAATCGACCATCGGGATGACGCGCGGCGGCGTGGTTTCGGGGACAGATGTCTCCACCGGCGTCGGGGCCAGCGGCAATTGGGACACATCGATGCTGCCGGTCGTCGCCGGATCTTCCGCAGGCGCGCTGCTGGAGGCGACCCGCTGCATCACCAGATTGTAGGTGAGGAAGGCGAGGGCGACGAGTGCCGCGCCAAGCAGGATGATCTTGCGGTTGCGCGCAAGGAAGCTCTCTTTGGGAGCGTCGGTCTCGGCAGTTTCGAGATGTGCTTCCGCCTCGTCATGCGCGGCTTCGCGGACCAGCACCGGCTCCGCCATGGGGCTCGGCTCGGGTATCCATTCCGCAGGAACCGGCTTGTCGCCCGCCAGCACACGGGCAGGAGCCGGCTCCGACTTCGTGAAATCTCCATTGTTGGCCGCCTGGAAGCGCGCGAGGGCGCGGCCGATCAGCGAGTTGGACGCCGGCGGCGGCTTGACGGCCTGCTGCTGCTGCTTCTGCACGGCGCGCCGATGTGCCTCGATGAATGTGTTGCGGCTCGACGCCGCCACGGGCGCCGGCTCGGGCTCCGGCGGGGCGGTGATCGGCCCCGCATCGAAGAAGCCTGCGCTCGGGCGCGGCGCCGGCGGCAGGGTCGTCGGCTCCATCGCCGGAGGGGCGGGTGGCGCATCGTATCGCGAGGCAAGAGAAAGGTCGGGCTCGAGCCCGGGATGAAGGCGGCGCTGCGCGCTTGCGGCATTGCTCACTGGCGAGGGATCGGGGAAGGGCGTCGGCGTCAGCGGCGCATCCTCGGCCGGATCCTTCGGCATGCTGTCGGACATGGCCGGCTTGGGAGCCTCGAACATCTCCGGTTCCGAAGCAGGCTCATCGGCATGTATACCCTGCGGGGCGGCATAGGCGGCTTCGCCGGCAATTGCCTCCTCGTCCTCCGCGGGTACCGCGAAGCGCCGCTCGAGCAGCGAGGCCTCGAGCGCAGCAAGGCGTTCGCCGGTTTCCTCCGGCGTCATCGCCGGTGCTGTCGCGACCCCCGGTGCGAGCGACTGGATCAGCGCCGTGATGCGCTGTTCGAGTCCGTCGAGAGCCGCCTGCGACAATCCGGAAGCGGCTTCGACACCCATCATTGCCGCGCTGGTCTTGGAGGCAACGAGATCGGCGAGCCGGTCGAAGTCGGGCATCGTTTCGTTCGTCGTATAGAGCTTGGCGAGGCCCGAAAGCTGCTCGCCGGTCTGGTCCATCCGGGCCACCAGTTGCCGCACCTGCGCCTCGAGCTGGCCGATGCCATTGTCGATCGGCCGCTCAGCGATCCGCGCATTCAGCTCTTCGAGCTGCAGGTTGATCCCGGAGAAATCCGAAGTCGAGGGAACCAGCGCGTCGAGCTTGCGCTCCAGCGCGTCGAAGCGCGGCTCCAGCGACACTGTCACAGCGTCGCGCAGCGACACCAGATCCTTGCGCAGCGGCGCGAGGATGCGGTCGCCGGATTCAAGCTCCGAAATCCGCATGTTCAGCGCGTCGATCAGCTCGACCAGACCCTGCGGCGCCGCGGGATCCTTCATCGCGTCGATGAACTGGCTCATCTGGCCGGTCAGCCGTTCGATATCGGCCGGCGCCATGCCGCCGCTGCGCTCGAGCGAGTCGATGCGATCGTAGATATTGCGGACGCTGGATTCGATCAGCTCCATGCCGTCCCGGAAGGCGGCGACATGGGCCGGGTTGTCCGCCTTGTTGGCGAACTGCACCTGCAGATCGGCCAGCCGGCCGACAGCGGTCGACATATCGTCGAGCCGTCCGGTCAGCGTCTTGACGTCGGCTTCCCGGCTCTGCGTCACGATCCTGCCGATCGAAGCGATCTGTCCTTCGAGGCGCGTCGTGAGTTCGGCGACGTCGATGTTCTGGTTCTGCGCCACCAGGCGGGCGAGGCTCGCGATCTGGCCTTCGATGCGCTTGACCTGCCCGGTCTCGCCGACGGCGCCCGCAAGCAGTTCAACCACATGCGCCAGCTGCGCGACCTGTTCGCCGACCGCCTTGATGTCGGCGCCCGAACGGCCGCCGCCCTTGATCTCGTTTTCGATGCGCTCGAGCCGCGTGACGACGCCACCCATCGCGGCCACGAATTCTTCGCCCCGCGGCACCGGGGAAGCGGCCGCCATGCGCGGGGCCGGCATTGCGCCCTGGCGCGAACGGATCTGGTCGATCGCCGATTGCAGCCCGTCGCGCGCATTGGAGGCGGGAGCCTCTTCGCGTTCCGAGAAACGATCGACCGCGCGCTGCACCGATCGCAGCGCATCGCGGTGCCGGTCCGGCTGGGGTGGTGGCGCATATGCCGGCTGGTTGCGCGCAACCTGGGATTCGACCTGGTCGAGCAGGGCGGCGAGCTCGCCCCTCAGCGTTTGCCAATCGGCGCCGCTTTCTGTGGGCAGGGACTGCTGGTAGGCGCGGGCCATGAAATCATTCCGCAAACTATGGGCCGCCCCGGCGCGGAAAGCGCCCAAGGATCGGACGCACTCTCACAAAAACATGGTAAAGAAGCCGTTAAGTGCCGCTGCAATTTGCAAAAATGGGCAATGGCCGCTTTGTATCGACCGACCTAAGTGGAATGTTGCCGCACTTGCGAGGCTGCTAGCAGGGTGGGGCAGGGAGACCGGATTGACCCGCAGATTTATCGTTGTCGACGACCATCCGCTGTTTCGTGCCGCGCTTGGCGGCACGCTGGCCGGCAGCGGCGAAGCCGTGCGCGTCGAGGAGGCGGCGAGCCTGGAGGAACTGAGCGCGCTGCTCGAACGCGACCGCGATTGCGACCTCGTCCTCCTCGATCTCAACATGCCCGGCGTCCGCGGCTTCTCGGGCCTGCTCCTGCTGCGCGCGCAATATCCGGATGTGCCCGTGATGATCGTTTCGGCCACCGAGGACGCCGCGACCATCCAGACCACGCTCGAACTGGGCGCGGCCGGCTATTTGCCCAAATCCCTTGGTCCCGCCGAGATCAGGAAGGCCATCGAGACCGTTCTGCGGGGCGAGATCGTCGCGCCGGAAGGCGCAGCCGCGTCCGGCGCCGATGCGGACCGGGCTGCACTTCTCCGCCGCCTCTCGACGCTCACCCCACAGCAGGTGCGCGTGCTCATGATGTTGAGCGACGGGCTGATGAACAAGCAGATCGCCTATGAGCTTTCGATCTCGGAGGCGACCGTCAAGGCGCACGTCTCCTCGATCCTGCAGAAGCTCGGCGTCGACAGCCGGACCCAGGCGGTCATCGCCGCCTCGCGCATCGAGCAGGGCCATTTCGACGCCCTGCGCTCGGCCAGCCAGCCCTGACCGGATCTAGCCGCCGCTCCGCTGCGCGGCCAACCCGCTGATCGCTGCCCTGAGCGCGGCGGGCTTTACCGGCTTGGTCACCACGGCGATGCCGCGCTCCTCGGCCAGCTTCCGCACCGCCGCGCTGCGATCGGCCGTCACCAGCGCCGCCGGCAGGTGCCCGCCCACATTCTGGCGCAGCCACTCTATGGCATCGAGGCCCGAGGTCTGGTCGAGGTGGTAGTCCATCAGCACCAGATCGGGCAGCCAGCCGACCAGCAGTTCGCCGGCCGCAATGTCCTTCAGCGATCGGGCCGAACGCACATCGCACCCCCACCCTTTGAGCAGGCCCTCCATCGCATCGAGGATCGGCCGTTCATTGTCCACGCACAGCACCTTCAGGCCGGTCAATTGCGTGCCGGTGTCGCCGGCGGGCTCGTCCGCCGCGCGCTCGGGCTTCGCTTTCGCCAGCGGCAGATAGAGCGAGAAGCGCGAGCCGCGGCCTTCCTTGCTTGCGACCTCGAGCGTCAGCCCCATCGCGGCGACGAGACGCTCGACGATGGAGAGCCCGAGTCCGAGGCCGGGCGCCATGCGCGCGCCCTGATCGAGCCGCGAGAACTCAGCGAACAGCAGCGCGTGCTGGTCGGCATTGAAGCCGACGCCGGTATCGATCACGTCGAGCCTGAGACGCGCCCCGCGCCGATGCGCCCCAACCAGCACCTTGCCGCCCGTCCGCGTGTACTTGATCGCATTGGAGACGAGGTTCTGCAGAATGCGTCCGACGAGAGCCCGGTCGGCGAGCACCGTCTCCTCGCTCGGCAGCAGCCTCAGGCCGATCGACTTCTCGTTGGCGAGGGGGCCGAACTCGACCTCGATCTTCCGGATGAGCGCATTCACCGCGAAGGGCGCCGACTGCGGTTTGAGCGTGCCGGAGTCGATCCGGGAGATGTCGAGCAGTGCCGACATGATTTCTTCCACAGCATTTAGCGATGCCTCGATCGCATGCGCGAGCTCACCCGTCTCGCTCCCTCCGGCGCGCTCGATGAGGGTCGCCGTATAGAGCCGCGCGGCGTTGAGCGGCTGCAGCAGATCGTGACTCGCCGCCGCCAGGAACCGCGTCTTGTCGCGATTGGCGGCGTCGGCTTTCTGGCGTGCCCGTTCGAGCTCGGAATTGACCCTGAGCAGGGTCGCGGTGCGCTCTTCGACACGTCCTTCGAGGGTCTGGTTTGCCTGCGCGAGAGCGGCCTCCGCCTCCACCCGCGCGGACACATCGGCGAAGCTGACGACCAGTCCGCCATCGGGCAGGTGCTCCGATACGAACTCAAGCGTTTGCCCTTGTTTTCCAAGGCGTTGCGTGATGGAGCCGGCGGCGTTCGTCAACGTCTCGACGCGTGCTCTTGCAAGGTCCTCGGGGTCGCCCGGGCCGAGGTCGCCGCGCCGGGCGATATGCAGCGCCAGCTCATAGAGTGGTGTTCCAGCCGCGACCAGTTCCGGCGGCAGGTCGAGCAGCGCCCGGTAGCGCGAATTGGACACTGACAAGCGCAAGCCGGCATCGAAAACGGCGAGTCCCTGCGGCACGAAATCTACCGCGCGCCGCAGTCTGTCGCCTGTGCTGATCGGTGTATCCGCCATCGGCTGGAGGGTCCGTTCTAGAGCGGCGCCGGGGTCGTTGTACGCTCTCATTCTGGAACGACTATCGGCTCCGGAGCCATCGACGACAAGCTAACACATGGTCGGACCATTGCATTTCGAATCGATCTGCGTGATCTTCCGCCTACTGCGAGTCTCGTGCAGTGCGACGCCGGGAGGTTGGCGGCGCTGAGCGGTGAAACAGCAGAGGGGGCTTGGTGCTCAGGGAGTTCCGCGGCTTCGCCCTTTGGGGCAGGTGGCCGATCCCACAGAAGGTGTCATCAACGGTGCCGGGTCCGGTGCCAGAAGTTTCCTCCCTCGTTGATGATCTCCTTGTGCCGGTGATTGGTTTCATTCAAGGCCGCAACGACTCCTCGAACTGTTCATCGTTCTGGACAACCCGAACAGCGTCCCAATGGTATCTGGCTGTGGTCAGGGACAAGGGGTGCGGCGGTTCCCGCGTACGGTTTGTTCATTAATGCTGTTGTAAGTTCACATCGTTGCTCTCGTGCTGTTTCGCGTCGCGATGGCAACCCGTGTGAGAAGAAGAGAAGTTGCGGCGCTCGCAGCTTCACCTCCACAACCAACAAAGGAAGAACTTCACTTGACCGAAATCCGTGACACGATGCCGATGGCTGCCGCGAAGGCCCCGTCGGTCTCCGCAGCCGCCACTGCCAAAAAGGCACCGGTAAAGAAGGCTGCAGCCAAGAAGGCCCCGGCCAAGAAAGCCAAGAAGGCCCCAGCCAAGAAAGCCAAGAAGGCTCCGGCCAAGAAGGCTAAGAAGGCTCCGGCCAAGAAGGCCAAGAAAGCCGCCAAGAAGTAATCAGCGCGCCGGCCTCCTGGCCGGCAGCATGAGGCTTCTAGGACCAGCGTCCGCAAGGGCGCTGGTCCTATGCATTTTAGGATGTAATTCCGTTGACTCCCCGCGTGTATAGGAATATGAACCTATCGATAGGTAGTCGGTCATACGCAGTCGTCTGAACGCGCAAGCGTCTTTCCTTATCGCAAACTGCGCACGCGATTTACCTGAGCCTGGTGGTGCCGGGTGGCGTCGAGAAGAACCGCGGACCGCGCGGCCCCTCCGCTTCCAAAGACTGGCCGGAAGGCCGTTTCACCGCTTGGACATGCTGTGGAGTGGGGCCCATGTCGGACGATGCTTCCTATCCGGATCACCAACTGCATCCGCGGCACGTTCATGTCGTCGATCCTGACGTGCGTAACTGCGAAGCGCTGAGCGTTTTGTTCCGCCTCGAAGGCTTTCACACCAGCTTCTCCACCGATGCCTCGATGTTTCTCGCCGCGCTGTCGCGTCACCGGCCCGATGTCGTGATCTCCAGCATGCGGGTCGGAGCGATCGACGGGCTGACCCTGCTGCGTCGTGTCAAGGCGCTGCGGACCGGTGCGCCGGTCTTCATGCTGCTCGACGAACCCGATGTGCCCTATGCCGTCGAGGCCATGAAGCAGGGTGCCTCGGACGTCCTCACCAAGCCCATCGATGGCGAAGAACTCGTGCGCTCAGTGCGCGAGGCGCTGCGCGAAAACGTCCAGATCCGTCCGACGCGGCGCGGCCGGCGCCCCATCGAAGTGCGCGGCTTCAGCCAGCTCACCCCCCGCGAGCGCGAGGTGCTCGAGCTCATCACCAACGGCCAGTCCAATAAGGAAGCGGGCCGCGAACTCGGCATCTCGCCGCGCACCATCGAGGTCCACCGCGCCCGCGTCATGGACAAGCTTGGCGCCAAGAACACCGCCGACCTGATGCGGATCGTGCTGACCGGCTAGGCAGCCGAAGCGGCCGAGGCGGAAAGCAGGCTTCGCGCCCAGCGCCGTGCCCGCTCGGCCTCGCCATCCTTAAGCGGCCCTTCAGTTCCCGTGACGAGGAACCCGCCATTGCCGCCGCGCAGCGCGAAGCCGTGCCGCTCCAGCATCGCGGCCACGCGATCGGCGGCATAGCCGCCGGCATCCACCACCCAGCGCAGTGGGGCCGGAGTAATCGTCTCGAGATCGAGGCGCGTGTCGAAGGCGGCGGCGGCCTTGCCCGGAGCGACCTTGTCGAGGCCTTCGACGAATTCGGAAATGGCGGGCGTCGGGCGAAAGCCGCGTGTCGGCGAGCCGACGATCAGCAGATCGACCCCGCCCAGATCGAGTGCCCTGGCTTCATGCACGGGGACCAAGGTGACGGGGCCGTCGGGCTCAAGTGCTGCCGCGATCGCGCGCGCGACTTCCGCCGTGTTGCCGAAGATGGAGTCGTAGACGATAGCAATTGACATGGCGCAATCCTTTCCCTGTTGCGCCATCGTCCAGCCTCATCGCGTATGCCGCGTTGATGCTGGTCAAGCCGCTAGCCGCGATAGGTCGGGGCCCGCGGATGGATATAGTCGCGATATTCGTCCGCCGACTTCCAGCCCGGCTCGACGTACTCCTTGCCGGCTGCCGGTATGTAGGGTGACGCCTCCTTGAGCTCGAGCCGGGGTATGTAGCGCGGACAATTGGGGAAGATCGCCCGCGCCTTCACCCGCACGATCATTTGCGCTCCCACCGTCTCGGCCATCAGCGGATCATCGCGCGAGATGCTCGCCTGGCCGCTGATCCGCAGCCGCCGCGGTGCGCCATGCATGGCGATGAACAGCAGCCCGACCTCCGGATTGACCGTGACATTGCCCAGGCTCTTGAACATCCCGTTGCCGTCATAATCCGGGAAGGCGAGTTCATCTGGCGCGGTGATGCGAACGAAGCCGGGCGGGCCGCCCTTGAACGAAACATCCGGCCGGCCATGCGCATCGGCGGTGGCGAGGAAGAAGTAGATCGCGTTCTCGATGAACATGGCGTCGCCCTGCGTGAATTGCGTGCGGGCGAGGTTTTCCAGCCGGTCGGCGATCCGGCTGCTGTGGAACTGCTCCTGGAGTGCGCGGTTGCCGTCGTGGAAAAGCAGGCTGTCCGACATGGCCGTCCCCTTCGCTTCTGAGGCAAAAGGAGCCTACACCCCGGCACCCGCGCGGCAAGTCACCGTTCGGCGATATGAGCGAGAGCAGCTGGCAATGGCGCTAGCCGCCGACCGTCGGCAGGGTCAGGTCGCCTCCGGTGAGCCGCTCGGCGCTGAGCTTGCGCTCGGGCCGCTCGCGCGGCAGCTCCAGCTCCGCCCACACGCTCACCAGCGCGTGGCGAAGCGCGATGATCATCTCGTCGCTATGGAGCGGCGTCGGCGTGATGCGGAGCCGCTCGGTTCCCCGCGGCACGGTCGGGTAGTTGATCGGCTGCACGTAGATGCCATGCTTGTCGAGCAACAAGTCGCTTGCCGCCTTGCAGGCCCGCGCCTCGCCCACGATCAGCGGCACGATGTGGGTATCTGACGGAAGTACCGGCAGGCCCGCGCTGGCCAGCATCTCCTTGGTGAGCTTGGCTTGGCGCATGTGCTGCGTCCGCTCTTCACCCGACACCTTGAGGTGCTCGATCGAAGCGCGCGCTGCGGCGCAGAGGGCAGGGGGGAGCGCAGTGGTGAAGATGAATTCGGACGCGTAGGAGCGCACCGCGTCGATGATCGCCCGGTTGGCTGCGATATAGCCGCCCATCACGCCGAAGCCCTTGGCGAGCGTGCCCTCGATGATGTCGATCCGTTCCATCAGCCCTTCGCGCTCGGCGATGCCGCCGCCACGTGGGCCATACATGCCCACCGCGTGGACCTCGTCGATATAGGTGAGGGCGCCGAACTCCTCGGCGAGGTCGCAGATCTCCTTGATCGGCGCCACGTCGCCATCCATCGAATAGACCGACTCGAAGCAGATGAGCTTGGGCCGCTTGCGCTCGGTGGCCGCCAGAAGCTCGCGCAGATGCGCCACGTCGCTGTGGCGGAAAATCCGCTTCTCCATGCCGCTTTGTCGCACGCCCTGGATCATCGAGGCATGGTTGAGCTGGTCCGAAAAGATCACGCAGTCCGGCAGCAGCCGCGCAATGGTCGAGATGCCCGCCTCGTTCGAAACGAAGCCCGAAGTGAACACCAGTGCAGCTTCCTTGCGGTGAAGGTCGGCGAGCGACCGCTCGAGCTCGACCAGCGGGCGGTTGGTGCCCGAGATATTACGGGTGCCGCCGGCGCCGGCGCCGAGCTTGCCGGCCGCCTCCTGCATGGCGGCGATGACCTCGGGATGCTGGCCCATGCCGAGATAGTCGTTGGAGCACCACACGGTGATCTCGCGGGCATTGCCGGCTGCGTCGCGGTAGAGCGCCTTGGGGAAGCTTCCGGCGATCCGTTCGAGATCGGCGAAGACCCGATAACGCTTCTCCTGCCGCAGCGCATCGACGGCGTCTTCGAAAATCCCGCGATAGTCCATGCTCATGTCTCCTGGCGCCGGTCGAAATGACCATGGCCGGATCGTCCGGACTTGATCGGCGTCAAACCATTGCCCAGCCTGACGCCTCCGTCCGTTCTCTATAGTCATTCTAAACTGCGGAGGGCCGGAGGCAAGCATGCGCGGTTGCGGCGAAAGGTCCGCGCCGCTAGCTTCGCGCGCGAGATTCGGACAGCGCAATGCCAGCCTTTTCCGGCCCTGGGGCCGATCCGACCCGCGGCTTCACCGACATGCAATGGTACATGTACCACCAGCGCAACGTCGCCTTCTTCGCCGCCTTCACCTCCGTCTCGCTCGACGAGTCGCAGCTCCTCGAACGGGTCCGGCGCTTCGCCGAACTGACCCCGCAGCTCGCGACCGGCTATCGCGGCGCCAATCCAGGTGCGCCCCTCGCCGACGATGTGCTGCGCCGGCTTATCCAAGTCGAGCGCGTCGAGACGCTCGATGGCTTCCCCGAACGCTGGGTCGACGATGGCGCCCGCGTCTTCGACGATCCGTCCCTGCCGCTGTTCCGCATCCGCTTTGCCGATCGAGGCACTCAGGATGCAAATGGCCGCGTCGGCTTCGTCATCGTCCAGGTCTCGCATGCATTGGTCGAGGGCGCCGACTCCGCGCTGCTTACGCGCTCGCAATCCGCCGCCCATCCGCTCACCCGTAGCGCGACGCGCACCGCACCCCTCACGCGTGCAGCGGCCGTCGGCCTCGGTGCCATACTCGCGGGACTGCATCTGCTCGCAGGCAATTTCTATTCACCGCACCCCGGGCCGTTCCGCTACGCCGCACGCACGGTGCCGCGTTCCAGCATCACGCAGATGGCACGCGGCCTCCGCGTCCGCCAGCGTGCGCTGCTCTTTGCGCTGGTGATGGAGACCTTGTGCGGCGCCGCATCGTCCGGCGCAAGGCGCAGCCTCACCTCAACCTATTCGGTCATCGATGAAGGCGGCGGCGCCAGCCGTGACAGCTTCATGCGCATGCGGATGCGTTTCGCCCGCTTCACCTCCGCCTCCGGCTTCGCCGAATTTGCCCGCCGGGTGGACGACGATATTGTCGCCGCGGAAACAAAGGAGTCTGGCTTCAACGACGAGATGAACGCGCAGGGCATCGCCATGCACCGCCGCCTGCAGCGCCTCTTACCCTTCGCCTATTCGCCCCGGCTCTTCACCTTCATGCCCTACGATATCGTTATCGGCCTCATTCCGCCCCACCGCCTGGGCGGCGGCCTCACCGCCATGCTCGAGGAACCGGTCTTTGCGGGCGCGGCGCTCGAAGGCGCCAATGCCTGCGTCATCGTGCCGGGGCGACGGCTGGTGACCTTCAACTACTATGTCCAGGAGGCGCTGCTCACCCGGCTGTCCCGCTTCGACGCCCTGTTGGCTGAACCGATCTTGTCATCTGGCGTTCATCCTGAGGCAGCTACGTCCGCGCCCCAGGGCACCCCGGCTACGCATTAACGGCATTGGACCTATGCGGTTGACCGTTCGTCAGGCGTCCTAGTATCGTTAATTATTCCCTAAATGCCTTTGGGAGGCGTGTTGTGAAGAGCTTTTCGTCTTCGAGTTTTGCGACGGATCAGGCGGAGATCCTCGAGCTGGCCTTGGCGGCGGTGAATAAGCACCCCCAGGCCCTTTTTACGGATTTCCAGTGGTTCCTCTACGAAGCCCGAGACACGGTGTTCTACACGGCGTTCTCCCGGCAAAGTTTCGACAAGGAGTCGCTCGGCAAATTGGTTGCCGAGATGGTCTCCCTGGCCCCGCAGCTGAGCCACGGCTTCGTCGGCGCCCGGCCCGGCCAGTCCTTCCCCAAACATCTGCTCGATGCCATCACCGACATCGAGATGGTCGACGAATTCGACGGTTATCCCGACAAATGGATCGGCAAGTCGACCGACATCTTCGAGCGGGACGACCTGCCGCTGTTCCGCGTCCAGGCCGCGGTCCGCAGGGGCGGTCCTGACGCGCAGGGCAGGGCCTCGGTCATCCAGGTTCGTTCGAGCCACGCTCTGCTCGAAGGTTCTGACTCGGCGTTGCTCACGCGGTCGCAGTCGGCGGCCCATGGCGTCATGTCCGACAAGACCAACAAGGTGCCGTTCCTCACCAAGCTGACCGCCGGCCTCCGCGGCTGGGCGATGACGCTCATCTATGTCGTCCTCGCCAACATCCTCGCGCCCAAGGAAGGCGTGTGGGGTTTCAAGACCCTGGCCATCAAGCGCCATCGGCTGCGGCTGCTCGCCAATCGTCTCGGCGTCCGCCAGCGCTCGCTCTACTTTGCGCTCGTCACCCACGCCCTCAATGGCGAGGGTCCCGACAAGCACATGAGCAAGAACGTCATCGGCGCCGCCTACACCATGCTCGACGGCGAGCGTCACGATGCGGACGACGATTTCTTCCGCGTCCGCGCGCTCGAAGCCAAGTTCACCGTCGATGACGACTTCGTCGAATATGTCCGCAATGTCGACGACACCGTCGACAAGATCGAAAAGAAGGACATCACCAAGTTCCAGGTGATGATGAACTCGGTCTTCCGGACCCTGCGCTTCATCAATCGCGTGCTGCCGTTCCTCCCCGGCCGCCGTTTCTGGCGCTTCAACAACTTCATCCATGTGGTGCTGACCCTGGTGCCGCCGCATCGCAGCTACGGCCCGATGGCGCATGGCGTGATGGAGCCGATCTATTGCGGCGCCTATCACCCGGCGGCCAACATCTGTACGTTCTGTCCCGGCCGCGAATACATCACTTTCAACTTCACCATGGAGGAGCGGCACATCGCCAACGTGGACAAGGTGATGACGCTGCTCGAAAAGGTCGAGGCTCTGCAGATCACGCCTCGCACAAAGACGATCGTAGAGACCGAGGACGCCTGAGCCGCTCTCGGTTCTTCCCATCAAGCCCCGCTTGCCATGCCAGCGGGGCTTTTGCTTGCCCGTTCAGACCCGCAACGCTAAACCGGCCCCAACAAGATACTGAGGGAGCCCTGCCATGCCGTCGAACTTCGCGACTTTTCCGAGCCTCAAGGGCATGCCGGTGATCGTCTCCGGCGGCGCATCGGGGATCGGCGAGACGCTCGTCCGCGAATTCGCCGCGCAAGGCAGCAAGGTCGGCTTCGTCGACCTGATGCAGGAGCGCGCCGAAGCCCTTGCCGCCGAACTCAACGCCGCGGGCGCTACCGTCCGCTTCAGCCACACCGACATCACCGATGTCGCCGCCTACCAGTCCGCCATTCGCGGCTTCGAATCCGCGCATGGCCCGGCGCTGGCGCTGCTCAACAACGCCGCCAATGACCGCCGCATGGTCTGGAACGAAGTTACGCCTGAAAGCTGGGATTGGTCGACCGCGGTCAATCTCCGCCATTCCTTCTTTGCCATCCAGGCGGTCGCCCCCGGCATGATCGCCGCCGGCAAGGGCTCCATCGTCAATTTTGGCTCGATCAGCTGGATGATCATGCTCGGCAATCTGGGCGCCTACACCGCGTCCAAGGCGGCCATGCACGGCATGTCCCGGTCCATGGCGCGCGACCTCGGTCCCCACGGCATCCGCTGCAATACGCTCGTCCCCGGGTGGGTCATGACCGAGAAGCAGCTCACCACCATCGTCGGCGAGGAAGAGAATAAGCAGATCGACGCCAACCAGGCCCTGAAGGGCCGCGTCTATCCGGCCGACATCGCCCGCATGGCGCTGTTCCTCGCCGCCGACGACAGTCGCATGATTACGGGGCAGGACTTCGTTGTGGATGGCGGGTGGGCGCACAACTAGCGCGTCCTTCTATGGCGTATTGGTCACAGGCAATCACCTTGCTGCCTTATTCGCGCGGCAAGGCTTCGAGGCTGACAATCAGGGGTTTGGCATGAAATCGTCGTTGATCGTGGCGGGGCTCGCGGCCCTGTCCTTGAGCGCCTGCACCACGATGAACGCCTATACCGGCGACGAGCAGCTCTCGAGCACCGCCGGCGGCGCCATGATCGGCGCGGGCACGGGTGCGGTCGTGGGCGGCCTCGTGGGCGCCGCGACCGGCAAGGATCCGCGCATCACCGCCTTGATCGGCGCTGGCATCGGCGGCCTCACTGGCGCGGCCATCGGCAAATATATGGATCAGCAGGAGGCCGAGCTGCGCGCCCAGCTCCAGGGCACCGGCGTATCGGTGACTCGCGCCGGCGACCAGATCATCCTCAACATGCCGTCTAACATCACCTTCGCGGTGGACTCCGCGACCGTGCAGCCGCAGTTCAGCGAGACGCTGATCTCGGTCGGCCTCGTGCTCAAGAAGTTCAACAAGACGATCATCGACGTCTACGGCCATACCGACAACACGGGTTCGGACAGCTACAATCTCGACCTGTCGCAGAAGCGCGCGGTCTCCGTCGCCGCGATCCTCTCCGCTCAGGGCATCGACCAGCGCCGCTTCTATGTGACCGGCAAGGGCGAGGCCGAGCCGATCGCGTCCAACGCGACCGAAACCGGCCGGTCGCAGAACCGCCGCGTCGAAATCCAGATTTCGCCGATCCAGGCCTAGCCGGACCGCCTTACGATTGGGTGGTCTGCTGCGGCGCCGTGGTCGGCGTCCCCGGGATCATATTCGTCCCGCCATTGCCGCCGAGCAGCTGCAGCGCCAGGAGGATGGCGGCAACGATGAGCAGCGCCACGAGGCCGTAGCCCCACCACGCCGTCGGCCCGGTGCCGCCGACCGTCTGTTCCACGTCGGTGGCAATCTTCAGCGTGGTGTCATTGGGCACATCGAGCTTCTGCCCGTTTTCGTCCACGAGATAGTCGACCTGCGCGACGTCGGCATTCTTGCTTGCAGCGGCCATTTCAGCCTCCACCCCTGATGAGTCTCAGGGGCAAACGCGAAACATCGCGCCTGCGTTCCCCTCTAGCTGTTGACCACTATAGGCGTGCCGACCGGCGCGCGGCCGTAGAGGTCGATGATGTCGTGGAACAGGAGCCGCACGCAGCCCGACGATACGGCCTGCCCGATGCTCCAGGTCTCCATCGTACCGTGCAGCCGGTAAAGCGTGTCGCGTCCGTCCTTGTAGATATAGAGCGCCCGCGCCCCGAGCGGATTGGTAAGCCCGCCCGGCATGCCATTGGCCCATTCCCGCGTCTCGGGCTGCCGCTCCAGCATCTCGCGCGGCGGCGTCCACACTGGCCATTCCGCCTTGCGTCCAACCTTGGCGCGCCCCGACCAGGTGAACCCGTCGCGCCCGATGCCGACGCCATAGCGGATCGCTCGTCCGCCCTCGAGCACGTAATAGAGATGCCGCTCGCCCGTGTTGACCGCGATCGTCCCCGGCCGCTCGCCGGTCGGATCCGCCACCTCCTGCCGCCACCATTCCGGATCGATCTTGCGCAGATCGATCGCCGGCACGGGGAACCGCTCATTGGCCAGGGGCCCATACATCTTGAGGTAGTAGTCCGAAATGACAGGTTCGTTGCCGAAGTCGGGAAACGGCAACGTCCGCGACGTTGCACATCCCGACAGCGCCAAGACGGCGAGGCTCGCGCCCCCGAACAGGAACTCACGGCGGAGGAGAAGATGATCAACAGAACGCATGCACAGATCCGGCAAGGTAACGACACCGCTCAATGCGGCGCGATGAACCTTCGTTCCTAGCCCGAACCCGTTAACGTCCTCGCAAGCGCCCGATCACTTCGATTGCGCATCTGGTGTGGCCAATGCGCGACATGCGATGGGAGACATCTGCGAGGAAATGGTGCTGCAAGAGAGGATTGAACTCTCGACCTCTCCCTTACCAAGGGAGTGCTCTACCACTGAGCTACTGCAGCCTGATCGGGGCGGAAATCCTGCCCCAAAAGTCGGCGGTTGATGCCATAGCACCCCAGATGACGCAAGGGTAAAACGGGCTGCGGGAATCAGCCGGGAGCGTCCCCTCCATGTCCAAATCCGACGAGAAGGCGGCTCGCGAGCAAAGATTGGCCGCAAAGCTCCGCGAGAACCTCAAGCGCCGGAAGGAGCAGGCCCGCGCGCGGTTGGAGGGACCGCCAAAGCCGCAACCGTCCGGCGGGTCGGACAAGGGCAAATCTTCTTAATCGCCGGGGACTAGGTTCCCCTTCTGTGGCTTGAACGGTCCATGGGGCTGCGATAGCAGACTGGGCAAATTCGCCGGCCAGGAGGCCGCGCATCGGGGACAATCATGGATCGAATCCGGCTGGTCGGCGGCAATGAGCTGAAGGGCGAGATTCCCATCTCGGGCGCCAAGAACGCGGCCCTGCCGCTGATGATCGCCTCGCTCCTGACGCGCGATCCGCTGATCCTCGAAAACGTGCCACGCCTCGCCGACGTCAAGCAGCTCGAGCGCATCCTCGAGAACCATGGCGTCGATATTGCCGTGCATGGCCGCCGCCGCGGCGCCGATGCGCTCGACGGCCAGCGCATGACCTTCCATGCCGAGGAAATCGTCGACACCACCGCGCCCTACGATCTCGTCTCCAAGATGCGCGCGAGCTTCTGGGTCGTCGGCCCGCTGGTGGCCCGTATGCACGAGGCGCGCGTGTCGCTGCCCGGCGGCTGCGCCATCGGCACGCGGCCCGTCGATCTCTTCCTCTATGGCCTCAAGGAGCTCGGCGCCGAGATCGAAATCGACGAAGGCTACGTCGTCGCGCGCGCCCCCAAGGGGGGACTCGTCGGCGGCAGGGTGGCCTTCCCCAAGGTCTCCGTCGGCGCGACCCACACCATCCTGATGGCGGCGACGCTCGCGCGCGGCATCACCACCATCGAGAATGCGGCGCTTGAACCCGAGATCACCAATGTCGCCGAATGCCTCGTCGCCATGGGCGCGAAGATCACCGGCATCGGCACCCGTACCCTCGTCATCGAGGGCGTCGACGAGCTTCACGGCGCCACCGTCGAAGTCATCCCCGACCGCATTGAGACCGGCACCTTCGCAATGGCCGCCGCTATGGCCGGCGGCGACGTGCTGCTGCGCAACGCGCGGCCCGAGCATCTGCAGCGCGCCCTCGACATTCTCGGCCAGTCCGGCGTGCATGTGACGCCCGAAGCCGAAGGCCTGCGCATCCGGCGCAACGGCAACGGCATCCAGCCGGTCGATATCGAAACCGAACCCTTTCCTGGCTTCCCCACGGATCTGCAGGCCCAGTTCATGGCGCTGATGACCATGTCGTCCGGTACCTCGACCATTCGCGAAACCATCTTCGAGAACCGCTACATGCATGTCGCCGAGCTTGCCCGCTTCGGCGCCGACATCGGCGTGGCCGGTCAGGTGGCGACGGTGCGCGGCGTCTCCGCCCTCAAGGGGGCGCAGGTGATGGCCACCGATCTTCGCGCTTCGGTGTCGCTGGTGATTGCCGGTCTCGCCGCGCGCGGGGAGACCATCGTCAACCGCATCTATCATCTCGACCGCGGCTTCGAGCGCCTCGAAGACAAGCTGAGCCGCTGCGGCGCCGAGATCGAGCGTCTCGCCGGCTGACTCGCGGCGACGCATGGAGGGGCCTCCTCGCTTGGCGGACGCTTATCCGTCCAGCGCGTCGCGTGATAGACATGCCGCATGTTTGACCGAGCGAAAATCTGGGCGAGGGCCATCAAGCGCGACGTCGTAGCCTTGTGGATCGCGGCGCGCGATCCCCGCACGCCGTGGATTGCGAAGCTGGCAGCCGGTGCGGTTGCGGCCTACGCGCTCTCCCCAATCGACCTGATTCCGGATTTCGTGCCGGTGCTCGGCTATCTCGACGATCTGCTCATCGTCCCGCTCGGCATCCTGCTGGTGATAAGGCTCATACCGGAGCCGCTGATGACGGAGTTTCGCGCGCAGGCTGCAATGCGTGAAAAGCCGGCTAGCCCGGCGGGGCTGGCGTTCATTCTGGTGTTGTGGCTTGTCTGTGCCGGCCTGATCGGCTGGTGGCTCTACACGCGCATTGCCCGATGATCGATTCTCTCACCCTGTTCGGTCTCTTCGCCGTCACGGCGATGCTCGTCACCTATGCGCTCGAAAAGCGCAGCAACTGGTTCGTCCTCGCCTTTGCGGCCGCATGCGCACTGGGCTCGGTCTATGGCTTCTTGCAAGGCGCATGGCCCTTCGGCCTCGTCGAGACCATCTGGGCCCTCGTGGCGTTCCGCCGCTGGTGGCTGGCGCGGCGCTAGACGCGCCCGCATGCGCGTAGTCGCAGTCAGGTCTCGTCGCTCTCCGGCGACGCTGCGGGCGCAGCGAACGCCCGCCCCTGGCGTGGCGCCTTCTTGGCCGATGCCTTGCCGGGCGGCTTGCCGGTCTTGATGCGGTCATAGGCATCGAGCGCTTCGATGCGCCGCCTGTGCGTGGACACTTCGGCATTGAGTTCGCCGATCTTGTCCTCGGCCTCGGCGATCAGGGCTTGCAGGCGAATGCGCTCGCGCGCGACGGCTTCATCGAAATCGGACATGGCAGTTCCTCCCGCGAATCGTCCTAACGAACATCTGGGGTGAAAAAGCGGCCCGCCTTTCGCTTCGATTCAAACGCGGCGGACAAAAACGCCGGCCGCCTCGAAAGGCAGCCGGACGCATTGGTAACGACAGGGTCGTTGTATTAGACCGCGGCGGCCTTCAGCTTCGCCAGCGGACGGATCTTGACGCGCACACTTGCCGGCTTTGCCGCCCCGGGCACCATCTCGCCGGTGGAGGGATTGCGGATGAGCGTACCGGCCTTGCGGGCGGGCACCTTGCGCAGGGAAATCTTGAACAGGCCCGGCAGCGTGAACTCGCCGACGCCGCGCGGATGGATCGAGCCCGTCATCGCATCTTCGATCGTCGCCAGCACGCCCTTGGCGGCGTTGCGCGTCAGCTCGTTCTTTTCGGCGATCAGGTTGATGAGCGCCGATTTGGTGAGCGCTTCTTTCACCGGTGAAGCCTTGCCGGCCGGCTGTTTGGCCGGAGCCTTCTTGCCGCGTGTTTGAGCCAAAGGAGTCTCCTCTTTAGGTTGGGAAAGTCGGGACCTACTGCAAACAGACTACCAATTACAATGGGGCGGACCAAGAACTAGGTGGATGAAATCACAGGCTTGGAAGGCATGTGGCGATCGCCGGAATCAATGTTTTCCGGGGTCCGGCGTTCGTACCGGCAGCCACGGCTCCGCGACACCCACCGTTTGAAAGCCCGTTCGACCGGCGCCCGATCCTCCTCCCGGTGCAGGCCGGGACATCGGCAAAAACCGGGAACGCTACCCGCGCCTCGCGACGGCGACAGGTGTGCTTGCCGGGACAGGACCAAACTTGTAGATCGGCTTCCGACCACCCATTTCAGCGCCAACACCACCCAACATCGCGGATTTCTCCAATGCCCGATCTCAAATTGCTGGCGCTCGACAATGAAGACCTTGAGGTCATTTCCGCCACCACTCAGGACGCTGTCATCCGCGTGCCCGACATGGGCTACGCCAGGGCCGACCGGCGCTTTGCCCTGCTGATGAATCGCTACGCCTGGGAAGAGCCGGGCAGGAAGGGCCAGCGCAAGCGCGCGGCGCTTCACTTCGATCGTGTTGACGACGTCAAGGTCGCCGGCATCGACACCAATGCCCAGGAAGGCGTGCTCGAATTGCTCTCGATCCGCTACAGTCAGACTGACGCTCCGGCAGGGACGGTAGAACTCGATTTTGCCGGTGGCGGCACCATTCGCCTCAGCGTCGAATGTCTCGAGGCGCGCTTGCAGGATCTTGGCGCTGCCTGGGCCGCCAAGATGACGCCGGGGCACGCGGTCTGATGCCCTACCGTCTCGACAGCCGGGACAATTCCTTCGCCACCGACTTCGAGACTCTGCTCAATTCCAAGCGCGAAGTCTCCGAGGAGGTCGGCGCCGCCGTCGCCGCCATCCTCGCCGACGTGAAGTCCCGCGGCGACGCTGCTGTGATCGACTACACGGCCAGATTCGATCATCTGCCGCTCACTCACGCAACGCTCGCCTTCTCGGGCGAAGAGCTGGCCATGGCCGAAGCGCAGGTCTCTGCCGAAGTGCGCGACGCGCTGCAGACCGCGCATGATCGCATCAAGGCCCATCACGACAGGCAGAAGCCGCTCGATCACATCTATACCGATCCGCTCGGCGTTACGCTGGGCACGGTGTGGACCTCCGTGGATGCGGTCGGCATCTATGTTCCCGGCGGCCTCGCCTCTTATCCGTCATCGGTGCTGATGAACGCGGTGCCGGCGCGCGTCGCCGGCGTCGAGCGCATTGCGATGGTCGTGCCCACCCCGCATGGCGAAGCTAATCCCGCCGTGCTCGCTGCTGCCCGCATCGCTGGCGTGACCGAGATCTATCGCATCGGCGGCGCCCAGGCGATCGGCGCCCTTGCCTATGGCACCGAAACCATCCGCCCGGTCAGCAAGATCGTCGGTCCCGGCAACGCCTATGTCGCGGCAGCCAAGCGCCAGGTCTTCGGCACGGTGGGCATCGACATGATCGCCGGACCTTCCGAGGTCCTCGTCATCGCCGACCGCTCCGCCAATCCGTCATGGATCGCCGCCGATCTTCTCGCCCAGGCCGAGCATGGGGGAGGGGCCCAATCCATCCTCGTCACCACCGATGCCGCTCTGGCCGATAGCGTCGCGATCGAAGTCGAACGCCAGATGGCGCTGCTGCCCCGCGCCGACCTCACGCGCGAAGGCTGGGAAACCTTCGGCGCCATCATAATCGTCAATGCACTCGATGAAGCGGTCGAGATCGCCAACCGCATTGCCTCCGAACATGTCGAGCTGATGCTCGACGAGCCGGAGACCATCCGCTCGAAAATCCGCAATGCCGGCGCGATCTTCCTCGGCCACCACACGCCCGAAGCGATCGGCGACTATGTCGGCGGCACCAACCACGTCCTGCCCACGGCGCGCTCCGCCCGCTTCGCCTCGGGCCTCGGCGTGCTCGACTTCATGAAGCGCACGTCGCTGCTGGGCTGCGATCCCGGATCGCTCGCCGCGCTCGCGCCGAGCGCCGTCGCACTCGCCGGTGCCGAGGGCCTCGACGCCCATGGCCGCTCCATCACCATAAGGCTCAATCGCTGATGGCGCTGACGCCGCATGTCTTCGACGAGCGGACCGACAAGATCATCGCCGTCACGCTTGACCCGGGCACCATCACCTCCATCGACCCCGACGAGGTGCATGAATGGCGCATCGCCATCTACGATCTGGTCGAGAACAACAAGTTCCATCCGGCACGGGTCAAAACAAAGGGCCCCTACGCGCTCCACGTCTCCATCGTCGCCAACTACATCGTGCTCGACGTGCGCGATCCCGACACCTACGAGCCCATCGCCGCGCACTATCTGTCGCTGACGCCGTTCCGCCGCCTCATTCGAGATTATTTCCGCATTCGCGACTCCTACTACGACGCCATCAAGACCGCTTCGACCTACCAGATCGAAACCGTCGACATGGCGCGCCGCGGCCTCCACAACGAAGCTGCCGAGCTGCTCCGCACCCGCCTCGACAACAAGCTCGACATCGACCTCAACACCGCTCGCCGGCTCTTCACCCTCATCTGCGCCGTGCAGCCTTATGCGAGCCGCATCGACGAGCGCGAATCGAACCTGCCCACCGTGCTCTTCGTCTGCTCCATGAATTCGGTCCGCTCGCCCATCGCCGCCGCCCTCGCACGCAAATTCTATCCTGGCCGCCTCATCGCCCGTTCCGCCGGCGTCCGCTCCGGCAAGGCCGATGGTTTCGTCCATGAGGTTATGGAGGAGATCGGCGTCGATATGTCGATCCATACCCCCCACACGATGGATGAGCTTGTCGCCACTCATTTCGACCTGGTCATCACCCTCTCCGACGACGCGCCCGAGGCCGTCGCCCGCCGCGGCCTCGAGGCCGGCGCCATCGAGCACTGGCCCATGCTCGACCCCACCACCGTCGAAGGCAATCGCGAGGCCGTCCTCAGCGCCTATCGCACCCTTCGCGATACCCTGCAGAAACGCCTGCGAGAACGGCTGGAAACCCTGGTTTCCGGTGGTTCACAAAGCCGATGATCTCGACTATAGAGAGCCCCCGATCTCGGCCCGGCAGCGCCGCCGACGGCCTTTGGAGAAACAATGGCTAAAGAAGAAGTCCTCGAGTTCCCGGGCACGGTGACTGAGCTCCTGCCCAACGCGACCTTCCGTGTGAAGCTCGAGAACGGCCACGAGATCATTGCCCACACTGCCGGCCGCCTCCGCAAGAATCGCATCCGCGTCCTGGTGGGCGACAAGATTCTTGCGGAAATGACTCCCTACGACCTGACCAAGGGCCGCATCACCTACCGTTATCGCTGAGCGGAAGGCGCCCGATGGCCGGCCGTCCCGAACTCATCCTCGCCTCATCTTCGCCGCGCCGCCTCGCGCTCCTCAACCAGATCGGCGTCGAGCCCGAACATCTCGTTCCCGCGCAGATCGACGAGACTCCCGAAAAGCACGAGCTGCCGCGCAAGCTTGCGATGCGCCTCGCCGACCAGAAGGCGCTGGCCGCCCAGCACAAGGCGCGCAGCGCTGGCATCGCGGGCAATGCTCTTGTCCTTGCCGCCGATACCGTCGTCGCCGTCGGCCGCCGCATCCTGCCCAAGGCAGAGACGATGGACGAGGCCAACACCTGCCTCCATCTCCTCTCGGGCCGCAATCATCGCGTCTATACCGCGGTCTCGATGCTCACGCCCTCGGGCGCGACGCGCCGCCGCCTGGTTGAGACGCGCCTCCGCTTCAAGCGCCTCTCCGCCCGCGAGATCGAGAGCTACCTCGCCAGCGCCGAATGGCGCGACAAGGCGGGCGGCTACGCCATTCAGGGCATCGCCGGCGCCTTTGTCGTCAAGCTCGTCGGCTCCTACACAGCCGTGGTCGGCCTGCCATTGAACGAGACGGTCGGCCTCCTCTCCGCCGAGGGCTACCCGGTGCACTTCAACTGGCTCAACAACTCCACCCTCTCGGTGGTCTAGCGCCATCATGGCCGAGGTCGTCCGCCTCAAGCCCACGCGTCCATGTCCGATCTGCGGCAAGCCCTCGGTGCAGGCCTTCCACCCTTTCTGTTCCGCCCGCTGCGCCGACATCGATCTCAATCGCTGGCTCAGTGGCGCCTATGTCATCCCGACAAAAGAGGCGCCGCCGGAATCGGAACCCGCCAATGGTGACGAGGAGACATAGCCCGCTCAATCGCGCGGGATTTGTCATCCGTCTGCCATACAAGACGGGAGAACCCCCGGATAAGACAGTATTACTGCTGTATTAGTGACAGCGCCTCCATGACAGTTTTCCCGTATGGCCTTTGAGGGAAGGGCCAGTTCAACAGGGGGGACTACATGGCAACGGCTGAAGTGTCGGCGCGCGGCGCCGGCATGACGCGCGATGAACGGTTTGTCATCGTCGCATCGTCTACGGGTACCGTTTTTGAATGGTACGACTTCTATCTATACGCAACATTGGCGCCATTCTTTGCGGCATTGTTCTTCCCGTCGGGCGACTCGACTGCAGCGTTGCTTTCGGCCTTCGCCACCTACGCCGCCGGCTTCCTGGTCAGGCCCTTCGGTGCACTCGTCTTCGGCCGGATCGGCGACCTCGTCGGCCGCAAATACACCTTCCTCATCACCATCCTTGTCATGGGCCTCTCCACCTTCGCGGTTGGCCTCCTACCCACCTATGCACAGGTCGGCTGGGTTGCCCCGACGCTGCTCGTGGCATTGCGCCTCCTGCAGGGCCTCGCGCTCGGTGGCGAATATGGCGGCGCCGCGACCTATGTGGCCGAGCACTCGCAGACCGGCAGGCGCGGCTACTCCACCAGTTGGATCCAGACCACTGCCACGTTGGGCTTCTTCCTGTCGCTCCTCGTGATCGGTGTGTCGCGCATGGCCATCTCGCCGGCGGACTACACCAGCTGGGGTTGGCGCCTGCCTTTCCTCGTCTCCATTCTGCTGCTGATCTACTCGGTCTGGGTTCGGCTTAAGCTCAACGAATCGCCGATCTTCCAGAAGATGAAGGAAGAGGGCAAAGGGTCGAAGTCACCGCTGACCGACAGCTTCTTGCGCCGCCCCAACAATAAGTTCGTGCTGCTGGCTCTGCTCGGCGCCACAATGGGGCAGGGCGTGATCTGGTACACCGGACAATTCTATGCCCTGTTCTTCGTCCAGACCACCATGCAGGTCGACTATCTCTCGACCTACATCATCATCGGCGTCGCGCTGCTTCTTGGAACGCCGTTCTTCGTCTTCTTCGGATCTCTCTCCGATCGCATCGGCCGGCTCTATATCATCCTCGCCGGTTGCCTCATCGGCGCGTTGACTTACTTCGCCTTGTTCGGCTGGCTCGCCAGTGCCGTGAATCCGGCGCTGGTGGATTGGAACAACAAGACGCAGATCCACGTCACTGCCGATCCGAACAATTGCCACTTCTATCTCTTCCCGCAATGGCCGGGGGTGGTGCAGGGGGATTGCGACCAGGGCAAGGGCCTGCTGGCCTCACGCGGCATCTCCTTCACTTCCGATACCGGCGCCGTCGGTTCCAAGGCGACGCTCAAGGTGGGCGATACCACCGTCGAGGGCTACAACGCAGCGACATGGACCAAGGCCCTCGTCGATGCGGGCTATCCCAACTTCAAGGCGACGGACTCGACAGTCTCTCTGTCCGCCGAACAGCTTGCAGCCTACACGGCCGCCACCAGCGCCGCCGACAAGCTCAAGGTGATCAACGATGCCCGCAAGGCCGCCGATGCCAACGCCGCTACGCTGGCGGCGGCGACCACCGTGCTCGGCGAACCGGCGACGACCGCCACGGGCGCCGACATTCCGGTCTCGGCTCTCGCACCTGTCGCGGCTGACAAGAGCCAGATCAACTGGGTCGCCGCGATCGCCATCGTCTGGGTCATGGTGATCTTCGTCACCATGGTCTATGGGCCGATAGCAGCCTTCCTCGTCGAGCTCTTCCCGACAAGGATCCGCTACACTTCCATGTCCTTGCCCTACCACATCGGCAATGGCTGGTTTGGAGGCCTGCTCCCGCTGTTTGGCACCGCCATCGTGGCGAGTGCGGGCAATATTTATGCGGGCCTGTGGTACCCTATCGTGGTCGCGCTGATCACGGTGGTTGTGGGCGCCATCTTCCTCAAGAACACCAAGGATGTGCCGCTCGAAAACATGTAGCCGTCGCTCCATGCGCCAATGCAAAGCCCCGCCGAAAGGCGGGGCTTTGTGCTGTTTGGAATGCCACGGATTGGCGCTTGCGCCCCTCGAACGCGCCCCCTATAAACCGCGAGCCTTTCGGCCGGCGCGTCCTGCACCGGCCCGATGCCCGGGTAGCTCAGTTGGTAGAGCAGCGGATTGAAAATCCGCGTGTCGGTGGTTCAATTCCGCCCCCGGGCACCATAGCTCCCGGGGCCTTCCACTCTTGACCGCCCGGCCGCGCGCCCACCGCCTTTTTGGGGCACGCCGCGCGCTGGACTCCCGTGTGGAACGGCTATCTCGAGAACGGCACGGAAGCGGTCAGGATTTCGCCCGAGTCGTTGAACTCGACTTCGAAGTCGACGACGATGGCGTCACCCGTCAATTCGATGCGCGCTCCGATGCGGACGTCATTGCCGCCGCGGTCCTTTTCCCGTTCGGCCAGGTCGAAGCTGATATGGTCCCCATGCTGTATTCCAACGGCGTAGCCGGAAAACCCGGCATTGGAACTCATCACCGCCTCGTACCGCCGGGCGGCCGCATTATAGGCGATTGTCCCGGCCACCGAGAGGTTCGTTTTGACCACGGTGCAGCGGCCTGAATAGTTGATCTTTCCCTGATTGCCCGGGGAAATGGTGAGGCGGCAGCGGAATGGCTTCGGCGCCTCGCCGCCTTCCAATACGCTCTCGCCGCTCCAGCTTCCGATATAGGTGGACAACAAGTCCATTCCGGTTTCTTCTGCACGCGCTGACGTTGCCGCCACGAGGCTGGACAACAAAAACGTGAGAATAGCGATGGCGGCAGGCAGGCCTTTTCTTGTCATTTCGAACGTTCCCTGAGTGTTTTGTTGTCCTGGCCGCGTCCAGAGGCGGCCGAAATTCCGAGATGAATCCTTCGGCATATAGGGAGCCAGTCTGTTGGCTGAAGTTCTGGCTTCAGGGGAACAGCCCTTCTTGAGCACACACTCTAGATGAAGCAGCCACCGCAGCCACTCCGGCCCCTCTTCCGCAATTGAGAAAATGACACGGGATCAAGCATCAACAACTGGCTCGCAGCCGCAGTCAGACGGGCCGATCATAGCCGTCTCGGACCTCAACTACACCGTGAATGTCGCCTCCCATCCCTTGCATATTCTGAAGAACATATCATTCCGAGTCGAGCCCGCGGAAGTTGTTGCCATTGTGGGGCCGTCCGGAAGCGGGAAAACCTCCCTGTTGATGCTTCTCGCCGGCCTCGAACGTCCAAGCTCGGGCCGGGCCATGGTAGGCGGACAGGAGCTTTCCCGGCTCGGCGAAGACGAGCTGGCGCTTTTTCGGCGCAGAACGCTTGGCATCGTCTTCCAGAGTTTCCACCTCGTGCCGTCGCTGTCTGCCCTGGACAATGTCAGCCTCGCTCTCGAAATCGCGTCGCCGCACCTGCCTCGGGCACAAACCCGGGCCGCCGCCGCCGCGGCGCTTCAGGCCGTCGGCCTCGGCAACCGCCTGACGCATCGCCCCTCCGCACTGTCCGGCGGTGAGCAGCAGCGGGTTGGCTTGGCCCGCGCCATGATCGCGCGCCCGCGCCTGTTGCTCGCGGACGAGCCGACGGGCAATCTCGACCAGGAAACCGGGGCCCTTGTCGTCGAGCTGATGTTCGATCTCGCGCGCCGGCAGGGCACGGCCGTCGTGCTCATCACGCACGATCCCTCGCTTGCGGGAAAAGCCGACAGGGTGCTGACCATGACACAGGGTGAACTGGTGGAAGCGCCGCAGGAGCGGAACTGATGCGCTGGGTCTGGGCGGCGATCCGCGTCGGCCTCCTCGACATGCGTGGGGACGCACGCCGCTTCGGCCTGCTGATTGCCTGCCTTGCTGTCGGAACCTCGCTCATTGCCGGCGTCAGTTCGGTCGGCTCCAGCATCAAGCAGGTGGTCGCGCGCGACGCGGCTGTGCTGATGGGCGGCGATCTCGAGCTTTCGCGCGCCGACCGCGCGGCCGACGACAGGGAACTGGCCCTGTTCGCTTCGTTCGGGCAGGTGTCGAGGGTCATCGATACCAATGTCGGCGCCCAGGCAGGAGACCGCGAGGCGTTCGTGGATCTCGTTTCGATCGGGCCGACCTATCCGCTGCTCGGACGGATCGACAGTCCCGATCTGCCGGCGGGGGAATCTCCCTACGACTTCCTCTCGCAGCGCGATGGGCTTCTTGGAGCGCTCGTTGATCCGCTCATGCTCGACGACCTTGGCGTGGCCGTGGGTGACACCGTGGAGATCGGCGGCACTCCATTCGAGGTCAGGGGAGCCCTGTTCGGCCTGCCAGATGGGGCGGTTCGGGGCTTCCGGCTCGGGCGCGCGACCGTCATCACCATTGACGGCCTGGCCATGCTCGCCGACACGACCTCGCCCCTGCCTGGGCTCGGCACATGGTTTCGCTACAAGCTGCTGCTCGACGGTGGCGACCCCGAATCCAGTCGCGCGGCGCTCGGGGCGGCCCTGTCCGATCCGAGCTGGACCATCCGTTCGGCCCGCGAGGGGCTGGGGCCGATGATGCGCTACTATGACCTGTTCATGCGCTTTCTGGTCATCGTCGGCCTCGCATCCCTGCTGATCGGCGGCGTCAGCGTGTGGACCAGCATGTCCGGCTACGTCGCCGAGCGCGCCAATGTCATCGCCGTGCTTCGCAGCATGGGCGCGGACCGGGCCCGGATATTCCTGCACTTCTTCTCCCAGATTGCGACTCTCGCTGTCATCGGGGTCGGCCTGGGCCTCATGGTCGGGGGCGGCGTGGCGCTGCTGGCGCTGCCGATCGTCGGGCGGGCCGTGGGGGTGACTCTTGCGCCCACGCTTCACGCCGGGCCGCTTCTGGTGGCAGCGGGAGTTGGCCTGCTCACCGCCTTTGCCTTCTCCTATCTGCCGCTGCAGCAGGCTCAGAACATCACCCCGGTGACCTTGTTTCGCTCCAAGGGCCTCGCCGCTCCACCGGTCAACTGGCGCGCCTTGTTCTCCTCGCTGGAAATCCTGCCCCTGGTGGTTGCGGCCGCAGGGTTCCTCTGGCTCGCAATTGTCATGACCGACGATCCGGTTCTGGTGGCAGCCTTCGCGCTGGTCAGCGTCTTGACCGTGGTTCTGTTCCGGCTGGTTCTCGCCTTTGCCGGCTGGCTGCTTGAGCGCCTGCCCGAGCCGCCCAACCGGCTCGTATATTATGCGCTGCGCGATGTCTCCACCACCGACTCCAATGCGCCGCTCGTCGTTATCTCGGTCGGGCTCGCCCTGGCAACGCTGGTGGTCGTACTCGTGCTCGAAGTCAATTTGCGCAACGAATACCTTGGTGCCTCGGCTTTCGACGCGCCGACCTTTGTGGCCTCCGACCTCTTTGAGGACGAGGTGGCGACTCTTCAGTCTCTCCGGGACACCAACGATGCCGTCATCAGTCTCACGACGACCCCCATGCTTCGCGGCGCCGTGACCGCGATCAACGGGGTTCCCGTGGAAGGCTTTCGGCCACGCGGCCCGGAAGCCTCCTTCCTGCTTTCCGGCGATGTGCCCATGACCTATCGGGACGAACTGCCGTCGAGTTCTCGGGTCGTTGCCGGCGAATGGTGGCCCGCGCACTACCAGGGACCGCCGCTCGTATCGCTCCATCAAAGCCTGCGCGCGGGCCTGGGCGTGAACATCGGAGACCGGCTGACCTTCACGATCTTCGGCGACGAAATCACCGCCGAGATCGCCAGCTTCCGCGATTACTCCTGGCAGGGCGGCATAGATTTCCTCGCGACCTTCTCGCCGGGCGTTCTTGAGAGCTATCCCACGACCTTGTTCGGGGCCGTCACGACAGCTCCCGGCCGCGAATCCGAGATCGAACGCTATCTCGCGAGCGCCTTGCCCGACGTTCGCTTCATTGCCATCGGCGCGACCCTTGAGCGGATTACGTCCGCGCTCGGCCAGTTGTCATTGGCCGCATCCCTCGTCGGAGGTCTCGCGGTCGGCAACGGTCTTCTGGTTCTGCTTGGCAGCCTCGCGACTGGCAGCCGCCAGCGCCAGGCCGACGCCGTGATCACCAAGGTTCTCGGCGCCAGCCGCCTTGACGTGCTCCTCGTATCGGTGGTGCGCTATCTGATACTTGCGACTTTTGCCGCGCTGATCGCGACGCCGCTCGGAATGGCGCTGGCCTGGATACTGACGCTGGTGCTGCTCGACGTGGAATTCGCGTTCGATGCCGGCACTTTGGCCGCCGTCGATATCGGCGCGATTGTCATCACCGGTGCTCTCGGGGCCACGACGATCCTGAGGGCGCTGGCCTCGCGTCCCGCTATGTTCCTGCGCGAACTGGATGCGGAATAGCGGCGAAGGGGAGGGCGAAGCAAGCAGCGGTTCGACTGGGTGTGCCGTTGCCCTGCCATCTGGCCGGCGATAGCCCGCGTCTAGCGCATCACGCTCATGAACAGCGCGGCGATCACCAGCACCATCGCGGTCGAGATGATGGCAGCGGCCAGCATCTGCTTGGCGAAGCCCTTGTCGCGGGCGACCTCATAGGTCACCACGGCGCGTGGCTTCATTTCGGCATGGGCGAGGTCGATATGGGCCATTTCAGCAATCCCCCTCTGGACTTGCAAGTGTGCGCTCAGTGGGGGAAGGCGGCGAGGACGGCTTGGATTTGCCGTTAATTTAGTTCAAACAGCGCCGGTTTCTGGGGTTCCGACCATGACTTTCACCCGTCGCGCCTTTGCCCTTGGCGCGACCGCAACTCTGCTGAGTGCCTGCTCTTCGGTGCCCACCGTCGTGCCCTCCGGTTCGACGGCGCCGCAGCAGTTGACGCGCGACGCAATCTTGTCGGCGGTCAACGCGGCCCGCCGGGCCAATGGCAATCACGGCCCGCTCGCCTACAATGTCCAGCTCGAGAATGCCGCGCGCTCGCAGGCCAACCTCATGGCCAGCAAGGACCAGATGTCGCACGATCTCGGCGTCACGCTGCGCGAGCGCGTCACCGCCGCCGGCTACACCGGCGCGGTCGGCGAAAATCTTGCCGGTGGACAGCAGACCATCGAGCAGGCGATCGAGGGATGGCTTAATTCCCCCGGTCATCGCGCGACGCTGCTGAGCGACAAATTCGTCGAGTTCGGCCTCGCCGTCGCCCGCGTCGATGCCGGTCGCAAGAGCCGCTACGGCATCTATTGGTGCTTCATCGCCGGCGGCCCGTTCGAGGCCTGGCTGGCTAACGGCTGAGGGTCCGTTTCACCGCGTCGTTCCATCCCGCGAGCTTGCGCTTGCGCAGCGCGGAATCCATCGACGGGTTGAACTGCCGGTCCAGCGCCCAGCGCTTCGAGAAGCCCTTTATGTCCGGCCACACCCCGGCCTTCCATCCCGCGAGCCAGGCGACGCCCAGCGCCGTCGTTTCGAGAATGGTCGGCCGATCCACGGGGACATCGAGGATGTCGCTCAGGAACTGCATCGCCCAGTCCGACGCGACCATGCCGCCATCGACGCGCAGCACCGTGTCATGCGCGCCCTTCCAGTCGCGGCGCATCGCGGTGAGAAGGTCCTGCGTCTGGTACCCCACGGATTCGAGCGCAGCCCGGGCGAGGTCCGAAGGTCCTGCATTCCGAGTCAGCCCGTAGATCGCGCCGCGCGCATCCGAATCCCACCACGGAGCGCCCAGCCCAACGAAAGCGGGAACGAGATAGACCTGCGAATGGGGGTCCGCCGCCTTGGCCAGCGCCTCGGTATCGGCGGCATCCTTGAACAGCCTGAGCTTGTCGCGCAGCCACTGCACCGATGCTCCGGCCACGAAGATCGCACCCTCGAGCGCATAGGTCGTCTTGCCGTCCAGCCGGTAGGCAATCGTCGTGAGCAGCCGGTTCTTCGAGCGCACCAGATCCGGGCCCGTATTGAGCAGGGCGAAGCAGCCCGTGCCGTAGGTCGATTTCATCATGCCTGGCTCGAAGCACGCCTGCCCGATCGTTGCCGCCTGCTGGTCCCCGGCAACGCCACGGATCGGAATGGTTGCGCCGAGTGCTGCCTTCTCCGTCATACCGAAATCGTCGGCATTGTCCTTGACCGTGGGAAGCATGGCGCGCGGCACGTCAAAGATCGCGAGCAACTCGTCGTCCCAGTCGCCCGTCTCGATGTTGAAGAGCAGCGTCCGCGACGCATTGGTCGCGTCCGTCACATGCGAAGCGCCGCCGGTGAGACGCCAGATGAGATACGAGTCGACGGTGCCGAAGGCGAGTTCGCCGCGCTCGGCGCGTTTGCGCGCGCCTTTCACATTGTCGAGGATCCACGCAATCTTCGTCGCCGAGAAATAGGGGTCGAGCAGCAGCCCGGTCTTCTTGGAAACCAGCTTCTCCTTGCCGGCCTTCTTGAGCCGCGCGCAGATCTGCGCCGTCCGCCGGTCCTGCCAGACAATGGCATTGTGGATCGCCTTGCCGGTCGCGCGATCCCACACGATCGTCGTTTCGCGCTGGTTGGTGATGCCGATCGCCGCGATATCCGCCGCCTCGATCCCCGCCCGCTTCATCGCCGTCTTGCAGGCCCATAGGCACGTCGCCCAGATTTCCTCGGGCACGTGCTCCACCCAGCCGGAGGCGGGGAAGTGCTGCGTGAATTCCATCTTGCCCAGGCCCACGACCTGCTGATGTTCGTTGAACGCGATCGCCCGGCTCGAGGTCGTCCCCTGGTCGATCGCGAGAATGTAGCTGCTCATGCCTTCACGCCCTTGAGCCGCTTCTGCATGTAGTCGTCGATCCGCGCGCGGTCGCCCATTCCCACCCTGAGGCCCATCTTGGTGCGGCGCCACAGCACGTCCTCGGCCGTGCGCGCCCATTCATGCGCCATCAGATAGTCCACCTCGCGCGCCGTCAAATCTCCGCCGAAGATCTCGCCGAGCTCGCTCAGCCGCTGTGCATCGCCCAGCACGGTCGCTGCGCGCGTCCCGTACTGACGGACCAGCCGCCGCAGCAGTTTGTCGGCGAGATTGGGATAGAGCCCGTTGAGCCGTTCGACCTGCACCTCGAAATCCGTCGGGTCGAACTCGCCGCCCGGCAGCTTGCTGCCGCGTGTCCACGGCTTGCCCCGCGCTCCGAGCACCTTCTCGATCCGCTCCAGCACTTCTTCCGAGAGCCGCCGGTGCGTCGTGAGCTTGCCGCCGAACACATTGATCATCGCGCCCGTTGCTGCATCGCCATCGAGCTTCAGCACATAGTCGCGCGTCGCTTCCTGCGCCGCCGACGCGTGGTCGTCATAGAGTGGCCTGACGCCCGAATAAGTCCAGACGATCTCCTGCCAGGTCACGGGCTTTTCGAAATACTCCGTCGCTGCCGCCAGCAGATATTGCGTCTCCGCTTCCGAGATGCGCACCGCTTCCGGATCGCCCTTGTAATCCTCGTCCGTGGTGCCGATCAGCGTGAAATCCGTCTCGTACGGGATCGCGAAGATGATCCGCCGGTCCGCGTTCTGGAAGAAATAGGCCCGGTCGTGGTCGAAGAGCTTCTTGACCACGATGTGGCTGCCCTTGACCAGCCGCACATCATGCGCCTCGTTCCGCCCCAGCACTTCGCGCTGCACGGCATCGACCCAGGGCCCGGCCGCATTGACCAGCAGCCGCGCCTTCACCGTGCCGCGGAGCTTGGTGTCCATGTCCTGCAGCTTGATTACCCACAGCCCGCTCTCGCGCGTCGCCGACACCACCTTGGTCCGGGTGCGGATGATGGCACCGCGGTCGGCGGCGTCGCGGGCAGTGAGCGTCACCAGCCGCGCGTCGTCCACCCAGCAGTCCGAATATTCGAACGCCTTGGCATAGCCTTCCTTCAGCGGCCGCCCCAGCGGGCTCGCCTTGAGATCGAGCGTCTTGGTCGGCGGCAGCAGCTTCCGCGTCCCCAGATGGTCGTAGAAGAACAGTCCGAGCCGCAGAAACCATGCGGGCCGCAGCCCCTTGTGGTGCGGCAGCACGAAGCGCAGCGGCTTGACGATATGCGGCGCCATCGCCCACAGGATTTCGCGCTCGGCCAAAGCCTCCCGGACCAGCCGGAACTTGTAATATTCGAGATAGCGCAGCCCGCCATGGATGAGCTTGGTTGCCGCCGAGGACGTCCCCGAGGCGAGGTCGCCCATCTCGCACAGCATCACTGAATAGCCGCGACCCACCGCATCGCGCGCGATCCCGCAGCCATTGACACCGCCGCCAACGACGAACACGTCGATAATGTTGTCCCGCTTCGCCATGCCCGCTGAAGCCAGTCTTTGCGGGCCTCTCGTTATCCGGCCCAGCCCGGACGCGCAACAGACCCATCCTCAGCATTCTGCCGCGGCTCGCTTGACCGGCAGATGAACGAAGTGTCACTAGCGGGCGCTCCCCATTCGCCGGAACCCGGCAAAAAGCCCGCCATGCTGCAGATTTTCAACGTCGTCATCCCGGTTTTCGCCCTCATGGGCTTTGGCTATCTGGCGGTGCGCCTGCGCCTCTATCCGGCCGACGGCGTGCGGGGACTTGTCGCTTTCGTGAACAATTTCGCGACGCCCTGCCTGCTTTTCGAGGCCATGCTCACCTCCGATTTCGGCTCGACCTTCAATCCCCAGATCATCGTTCCGTTCTATATCGGCTCGCTGACCTCCCTGTTCGGAGGCGCCTTCGTCGCCCGCCGCTTCTTTGCCAACAGGCCCGGCGAAAGCATCTCGTCCGGCTTCGCCGCCATGTTCACCAACACCGTGCTGATCGGCATCCCCATCATGCAGCGCGCCTATGGCGAAGCCGCCCTGCCGACCACCTTCACCATCATCGCGCTGCACGCGCCAGTATTGATCACGCTCGGCATGCTGATCATGGAGCTCGTCCGCCGCGACGGCCAGCCGCTGGTCAGCGCCATGGGCACCGCGTTGTTGCGCGTCGTCCAGAATCCGCTGCTGATCGGCGTCGGGCTCGGCCTCCTCGGCAACCGCCTCGGCCTCGTCCTGCCCGAACCGGGCATCGCCTTCCTCGATATGATGTCCGCCGCCGTCCTGCCGGCCGCCCTGTTCGGACTGGGTGGCGCCCTCAACGAATACAAGCTCTCGGAGAACTGGCAGCAGGCCGCCGCGATGAGCGTCTTCAAGCTCATCGTCCATCCCACGATCGCCTATGTGCTGACGATCCACGTCCTGCATGTGCCGATGGAATATGCCCGCTATGGCATCCTGCTCGCCGCCATGCCCACCGGCATCAACGCCTATGTCTTCGCCACCTATTACGACCGCGCGGTGAACGTCGCGACCAACGTCGTCCTCATCACCACCGTCGGCGCGATGATCACCGTGACCGGCTGGCTCTATTTCCTCAGCCTCTAGGTGAGGCTCAATCGGCGGTGACCCGTACCGTTTCGTCCGGCGGGGCAGTCCATGCCGGCACCGTCCGCACCGGCACGCATCCCGGCCCGTCGAGCCCGCAGGCGACGCGGACATGCCCCTCGGCCGGGCACAGATCGAGCAGCGGGTCGAACCCGATCCATCCCAGCCCGTCCTCCCACACTTCTGCCCAGCCCCGGAACGCGCCGCCGCTTTCGTCCAGCACGTAGCCCGTCACATGCCGCGCCGCGAAGCCGAGCGCCCGCGCCGCGCCGATAAACGCATCGGCCGCGTCGCTCTCCTCCGCACTGGACGACTGGCGCTGGCTCCCTTGCGTCTGCGCCTGCGCCGGCCCCACCGCCAGCCTGTGCACATAGCCCATCAGCTCGTGCAGCATCGCGATGCGGTCGCCAGAGCTCTTGATGCTGCCGGTCAGCGTCTCGTCCGGCTTCGTCGCCGCCGTCACCCGCTTGAACAATGCCGGCACCGGGTCGAGTTCGAGCCGCCCGAGCACGCCGGCTCTGTCCATCGTCTCGACGCTGCCTTCGACCACGATCTCGATCGGACCTTCCGGCTTACTCAGCGTCAGCAGTTGCGCCCGATTGCCGAAACCGTCGCGGAAGCTCGCCGCATCCTTGATCCCCGGCATCGAGATGGACCAGCCCTGCACCTTCTGCTGCGGCGTGTTGAGCGGCGTCAGCAGCAGATGCAGCAGCGCGCGCGACGGCGTGCCGAGATCGAAAATCAGCTCATGCCTTATGCTGAGCTTCATCAGTAGAAATTATAGCTTTCGGCCATCGCCTCGGTGACCTTGTTGTTCCTGGCGATGAACTCCGTCAGGAACTCGTGCAGGCCATACGCAAAGATGCGGTCCATGCCGTTTCCTTCCAGCATGGCCGTCGTCTCCGCCGCCGTCTCATGCGCCAGCGTGCGCGTGCCATACATCTCCGCCAGCATGTCGAGCGTGCGATTGATCCAGCCGATGCAGAAGATCAGCGAGCGCGGCATCTCGGGCCTCAGGATCAGATAGTCAGCGATGTTCCACGCCTTGTAGCGGTCGTGATAGACATGCCTGTAGCTGCGATGCGCCGACGCTGCCCGCAGGATCAGCGTCCATTGCTGGATATCGACATCGCCGCCGATGAGGTCGGTCCGCGGCAGCAGCACGTAGTATTTCATGTCGAGGATGCGCGCCGTGTTGTCGGCACGCTCGACGAAATTGCCGATCTGGCTGAACGCATATCCATCGTCGCGCAGGAAGGTCGAGAGCAGGGCGCCGCGATAGCGATGCGAGATCTGCTTCACCCATTGCAGCAGATCGAGCAGACGGCTCCCGCTCATTTCGCGCGGATCGAGCGAAGCGAATTCGAGCCACGCCGCATTGAGCGACTCCCACATGTCCGTCGTCAGCGCCGTGCGCACCGAGCGCGCATTGGTCCGCGCCGCCAGCAGGCACGCCCGCACCGACGACGGATTGGTCTCGTCGAACAGCATGTACTGGCTGACGCTCGCGACATCGGCGACCTTGTGCTTCTTGGCGAACTCCTCGTCCACCTCGGCTGCCTGCATCATCGACACCAGATGCTCGCTCGCGCCGCCCTCGCGCCGCGAGGTGAGGCTCATGCGATACCCCACCTCGAGCAGCCGTGCCATGTTCTCCGCCCGCTCCACATAGCGCGACAGCCAGAACAAATTCTGCGCGGTGCGGCCTAGCATGATACCGGACCCGCACTCGTCGTCCCCTCGCTCCTCCGCGGAGAGGGTGCCACGCGAAGCGCGGCGGGTGAGGGGCAGTCATCAACTCCATTGCAGGGCAGCGGACTCATCCTCAATCCTCCAGCACCCACGTATCCTTGGTGCCGCCCCCCTGCGACGAGTTCACCACCAGCGAGCCCTCCTTCAGCGCCACCCGCGTCAGCCCCCCCGGCGTGATGCGGATCTGGTCGCCGATCAGCACATAGGGCCTGAGGTCCACATGCCGCGGCGCGATGCCGCTCTCGACGAAAGTGGGGCAGGTCGAAAGCGCCAGCGTCGGCTGCACGATGTAGTTGTCGGGCCGCTCCACGATCTTGGCGCGGAACATGTCGTGGATTTCCTTCGTCGAGGTCGGCCCTACCATCATGCCGTACCCGCCCGAGCCGTGGACTTCCTTGACCACCAGCTCCGCGATGTTCTTGAGCACATAGTCGCGCTGCTCGGGATCGGTGCAATTATAGGTCGGCACATTGCTGAGCAGTGACTTCTCGCCCAGGTAGAACTCGATGATCTCGGGCACGAACGTATAGACCGCCTTGTCGTCGGCGATCCCCGTGCCCGGCGCGTTGACCAGCGTGACATTGCCCGCCCGATACGCATCGAAGAGTCCCGGCACGCCCAGCATCGAATCCGGCCGGAAGGTGAGGGGGTCGAGATAGTCGTCGTCGATGCGGCGGTAGATCACGTCCACCCGGCGCGGGCCGGTCGTCGTTCGCATGAACACTTTGCCGCCGTCGACGAACAGATCCTGGCCTTCGCAAAGCTCGGCGCCCATCTGGTCGGCGAGGAACGAATGTTCGAAATAGGCCGAGTTGTAGATGCCCGGCGTCAGCACTGCGAGCGTCGGCGACGATCCCGCGCCCGCCGGCGCCACGCTCTCCATCGTGCGCCGCAAATTCTCGGGATAGATTTCGACCGGCGCCACCTTGAGCCGCTGGAACAGGTCCGGCGCGAGATGCATCATCGCCTCGCGGTCCTCCAGCATGTAGCTCACGCCAGACGGCGTCCTGAGATTGTCTTCCAGCACATACCAGTCGTCCGGCCCGACCCGCACGATGTCGACCCCGATGATGTGCGAATAGACGCCCCGCACCGGATCGAGCCCCATCATCTCGGGGCAGAACGCCGAATTGTTGAGGATCAGCTTCTCGGGGATTCGTCCGGCCTTCAGGATTTCCTGCCGGTGATAGATGTCGTGGAGGAACGCATTGAGCGCCCGCACCCGCTGCTCGATGCCCTTGGTCAGCTTGCGCCATTCCAGCGCCGAGATGATGCGCGGAATGATGTCGAAAGGGATGAGCTTCTCGGTCCCCTCATTGGATCCGTAAACCGCAAAGGTAATGCCGAGCCGCCGGAAAATACCCTCGGCATCCGCTGCCATAAGCCCGAGCGCTTGCGGCGGCTGTTCCTTGAGCCATTGATCGAGGATCAGATAGGGATCGCGGACGCCGCCATCCGCCAATGTCATTTCGTCGAAGGGAAGAGGTCCGGGCATTACTCCCAGTCGATTTGCGGCCAACCCACTGCCTTGCCATTGCTGCATATTTGCGCGAAGGCCACAAGCCGCTAAGAAGAGCCCGCCCGGAGGCCCCAATGCCCGTTGAAATCCTGCAGACCCACGCACTTCCGCCAAGCTGCGAAGCCGCCCTTGCTGCCCGTTACACCGTGCACAAGCTGCATGAGGCCGCCGACAGGGACGCGCTCCTCGCCAGGGTCGGAGGCGCCGTCCGCGCCATCGCCGGAGCCGGCGTGAGCAGCGCCATGATGGACAAGCTGCCCCGGCTCGAGCTCATTTCCAGCTTCGGCGTCGGTTACGACAACATCGACACCAGGACTGCCCGCGCCCGCAACATCCGTGTCACCAACACGCCCAACGTCCTCAACGATGCCATGGCGGAAATCGCCATCGGCCTCATGGTGTCCTTGGCCCGCCGGCTGCCCCAGGCCGACCAGTATGTCCGGCAGGGCAAGTGGCCCTCCGGCATCTATCCGCTGCAAGCCGAGATCAACGGCAAGACGCTTGGCATTCTCGGCCTCGGCCGCATTGGCAAGGAGATCGCTGTCCGCGCCCAGGCCATGAAGATGCGCGTCGTCTATCACGGCCGCCACCGCCAGCCCGACGAGCCCTATGTCTACTACGACAGGCTCGTGGACATGGCCCGCGATGTCGATTGGCTGCTGGCTGTTACGCCCGGCGGCAAATCCACCGACAAGATCGTCTCACGCGAGGTTCTCGAAGCACTTGGTCCCGACGGCTATCTCGTCAGCATGGGCCGCGGCACGACCATCGATGAGGCCGCCATGGTCGAGATGCTGCAATCGGGCAAGCTCGGCGGCGCCGCGCTCGATGTTTTCGAGAATGAGCCCAGCGTTCCCGAGGTCCTGTTCGGCCTCGAAAATGTCGTCCTGTCTCCGCATCAGGGCAGCGCCACGCACCAGACGCGCAACAGGATGGGCGATCTGGTCGTCGCCAACCTCGACGCGCATTTCGCCGGCGAGCCGCTTCTCAGCGCTGTGGTCTAGCTGACGGCTAGTGCCACAGCCCGAACAGCGCCCCCATCAGCACCAGCGATACGAGATTCGATCCGGCCCCGATCGCGATCAGCTTCAGCGGCCGGTTCTCATAGGCCCAGAGCGGCAGATGCGTCGCGAGGATGAAGCCGACCCAGTTGAGCAATCCCACCGCCGCGCCCGTCAGCAGCGTCGGCGCCGAGCCCGTCGCGTACATCACCGCATGATAGAGCACGAAGCTCAGGATCAGCGACATGATGAGGTCGATGACAATGGCGCGCGCCAGCCCCTGCTGCATCTGCTCGGGCGTCACGCCGGTCAGCGCCTGCCACGGTTTGACGAAAGCGATGGGTGAAAACCACACGCTCCCCACCACCATCCGCAGCAGCGCCGCGATGATGATCGGCCACCAGTTGATTGCAAGCTGAACCATGTGATTCCCCCTTCGATCTGCATATTGGTAACACACATGTTACGCCTTTGCATCCTCCTGCGCAATCGCGAGTTATGCGCTATGGCTTGAGCGTCAGGTGCAATTTCCAAGGGACTGTGTGATGCGGGAATGGTGGCGCGGCGGCGTGATCTATCAGGTCTATCCGCGTTCGTTTCAGGACAGCAATGGCGACGGCGTCGGCGATCTTCCCGGCATCATGCGCCGGCTCGATCACATCGCCTCGCTCGGCGTCGATGCCGTCTGGCTCTCGCCCATCACCCAGTCGCCCCAGGCCGACATGGGCTACGACGTCTCCGACTATAAGGAAGTCGACCGCCTCTTCGGCACCCTCGAAGATTTCGACAATCTCATCGAACGCGCCCATTCGCTCGGCCTCAAGGTTATCATGGACCAGGTGCTGAGCCACACCTCCGACAAGCATCCCTGGTTCCGTGAGAGCCGCCTGTCGCGCACCAACTCGCGCGCCGATTGGTACGTCTGGGCCGACCCCAAGCGCGACGGCTCGCCGCCCAACAACTGGCCCTCGGTCTTCGGCGGCCGCGCCTGGGAATGGAATCCGAGCCGCGGCCAGTATTACTTCCACAATTTCCTGATTGAGCAGCCCGATCTCAACTTCCATAACCCCGACGTGCAGGACGCCGTGCTCGATGCCCTGCGCTTCTGGCTCGAGCGCGGCATAGACGGCTTTCGCCTCGACACGGTGAACTACTACTTCCACGACAAGGCGCTCAGGAACAATCCGCCCGCCCGCCGCCCGAAACACCTGCCCTATGCCGTGAACCCCTACGACATGCAGGAGCACCGCTACGGCAAGAGCCAAGTGGAGAATGTCGCCTTCCTCAAGCGCATCCGCAAGCTCATGGACGAGTTCCCGGGCACCACGACCGTCGGTGAGGTCGGCGACAGCCACAAGGGCCTCCAGCTCATGGCCGAATATACGGGCGGCGGCGACAAGCTCCACATGGCCTACACCTTCGACATGCTCGGCCCCGAATTCACCGCCGAGCACTTCCGCACCAAGATGCAGAAATTCTTCAACGCCAGCACCGACGGCTGGCCATGCTGGAGCTTCTCCAACCACGACGTCGACCGCCATCTGAGCCGCTGGGCCAAACACGCCGCCGACCCCAGGGCGCTCGCCCGCCAGGCCGCCGCCATGCTGATCTCCCTCAAGGGCTCGATCTGCATCTACCAGGGCGAAGAGCTCGGCCTGCCACAGGCTGACATACTGTTCGAGGAGCTCACCGATCCCCCCGGCATCCGCTTCTGGCCCGAATACAAGGGCCGCGACGGCGAGCGCACCCCCATCCCCTGGGACGAGGGCGACGCCCCCAACGGCTTCACCACCGGCAAGCCCTGGCTCCCGGTAAAACCCGAGCACTCCGCGCTCAGCGTCCAGTCGCAGCAGGCCGACGCCGCCTCCACCCTCAACTTCTACCGCAAGGCCCTCGACTTCCGCCGCCAGCACGAAGCCCTGATCGACGGCGACATCGCGTTCCTCAAGACCAATGAGCCCGTACTCACCTACCGCCGCAGCAAGGGCGACGAGAGCTTGGTGTGCATCTTCAATCTCGCACCCGAATCCGCGCGCGTGACCGTCACCGGCGAGGCCGAGATCGTCTTCTCGGAAGCCGCCGAGCGCAGCAAAAACCGCCTCACCCTCGGCCCCAGCGGCTTCGCCTTCCTTTGGGAAGCCCCCGGCGCCCCGCGCCTCGCCGTCGACTTCAAGCGCCGCAGCAAGCGCCGATAAAACGCCGTTCCGGCTTGGGTCAGGACGCCGTCAAGGGCCCGGGCTCGCTGGCCCCCGCCCGCGCACCAGCAGCACGACCACCGGGATGGCCACGGTAAGCATCAGCAGCCGCGAGACGTGATGCGCCGCGATGAACGCCGTGTCGTAGCCCAGCGCGACGCCCAAGGCCCCCATGCCTTCGAGCGCCCCTGGAGACAGGCCCAGCCAGATCTGCCCGAATGGGATGTCGACCAGCATGGACGCGCCATAAGCGAACAGCGTCACGATCAGCACCGTCATGGCGGTGGCGATCAGCCCGCCTGTCGCGGCGTCCTGGAATTCGCGCGCGGTAATGCCGCGGAAACGCGAGCCGATCAGCGCGCCCACAAGGACGAAGGTGACGATGACCAGCGGCGCCGGCAGCGCGCCATCGAAGAAGCCGCTCAGCTTCGCCGTCGTCGATACCGCCATGGCGCCCAGCACGAAACCGGCTGGCACGCGAAGCCAGCTGAAAGCCAATCCCGCCACGGCGGCAATCGCGCCAACGGCCAGCAGCGATTGTATCGGCATCGGCGCGGCGGGTGCAGCCACCGTGAAATGCTGTATGGGCAGGAAGATCGATCCGATCGGCACGCAGATCGTCAGCATCAGGATGCGGATCACCTGGATGATGGTGATCTGCCGCGGGTCGCCGACTCCGGCGGCGGCAAATCCCATGACGAAGCCCAGATGGCCCGGGAACGAGCTCATATAGGCCGTGCCGCGGTCGATGCGGAAGAGCTTGCGCAGCATGTAGCCGGTCGTTGCGACGATGACGATCAGTTCGAGCAGCAGCGCCGCGAGGGTCACCGGCCACTGTACGATGAGCATCAGGCTGTCGCGCGCCACCGCCACCCCCATCGCCATGCCGGTGAGAATGAAGCACAGATCGCGCAGCCAGACCGGCATCATGACCCTGACGCCGGAAAGCGCGGAGATGGCGACGGCCAGCGCCCCGCCCATCAGCCACGACGCTGGAAGATGCAGCAGGTCCGCGGCGAATCCGCCGGCGGCCGAGATCAGGACAGTCAGGCCGGTGCGAAGCGTGGCGCTCCAGCGGCTCAGCTTTGGTTCCGACATCAACGCACGGGCAGGGCTGTCTCGACCAGCTTGGCCCAATAGCTGACGCCCACCGGAATCACGGCGTCGTTGAAATCATAGGTATCGGTGTGCAGCTGGCTCGTATCGCCATTGCCGAGCAGGATATAGGCCCCGGGCTTGGCCTGCAGCATATAGGCAAAATCCTCGCCGCCCATCGTCGCGTCCACATTGGGATCGACCCGGTCGGCGCCTGCGACCTGCTCGGCAACCGAGCCGGCGAACTCTGCCTGCCGTTCGGCATTCACCGTCACCGGATAGCCCCGGCGATAGCGGATTTCCGCCGTCGCACCGAATGCCGCCGCGATGCCCTTTGCGACCTCCGCGATCTTTGCCTCGACATAGTCGCGTACGCCCTCGTCGAGCGTTCGTGCAGTGCCGGTGAGCTTCACCGTCCGGGGGATGATGTTGAAGGCCGTGCCGGCCTCGAACATCGTCACCGAGATCACCGCTTCGCGCATTGGATCGACGCCGCGCGACACGATCGTCTGCAATGCCAGGATCAACTGCGCCGAAATGACGATCGGATCGATTGTGTTGTGGGGGAGGGCCGCGTGTCCGCCTTTGCCCTCGATGGTGATGGCGAACTCGTCGCTCGCCGCCATGATGCCGCCGGCGCGCACGCCGAAATGTCCCGCCGGAAGTCCCGGCATATTGTGGAGCCCGTAGAACTCCTCGATGCCGAAGCGCTCGACCAGTCCTTCCTGCAGCATCGCCCGCGCGCCCGCGCCGCCCTCTTCGGCGGGCTGGAAGATCAGCACGGCGGTCCCGGCAAAATTTCGGGTCTCGGCGAGATACTTCGCGGCCCCCAGCAGCATCGCCGTGTGCCCATCATGGCCGCACGCATGCATCTTGCCGGAATTGATGCTCGCATAGGGCTTGCCGGTCCGCTCCGTGATGGGCAGCGCGTCCATGTCGGCGCGCAGTCCGATGACCCGCCCGGCTCCGCCATTGCTGCCCTTGATCACCGCCACCACGCCAGTCCGCCCGATGCCGGTCACGACCTCGTCCACGCCGAAGGATTTGAGCAGCTCCGCCACCCGCCCCGCCGTCCGGTGGACGTCGTATTGCAGCTCCGGATGGGTATGGAAATCGCGGCGCCAGCCGGCGATTTCCGCTTCGAATTCGGCAACGCGGTTGATGATGGGCATGTCTGGCTCTGCTAAAGCGCCAATGTGCCGGTTCGCCGGGATTGACGTCAACCCTGCCGCCGCGAAAGCCCGGCCTGCCTCACGCCGCGTCGGAGGGCTGCGGCCCGCCATAGCCCTCGGCAATGACGAAATCCGAGATCGCCAGATCGTCGCGCAGGCTCTTGGCCGCCTGGTACTCGGCCGAATAATAGCAGTCGCGTGCCGCCGTTTCCGTGGGGAACTCGATCACGACCAGGCGAGATCGCGCACTGCCTTCGACCACCGTGTGGTCCATGCCCCTCACCAGGAAGCGGCCGCCATGCTTGCGGATCGGCGCGGCATTGGCCGCCTGGTACAGACTCTTATACGCGTCGGGATCGGACACATCGACGAAAACCACCCAGTAGCTTTTCATGCTGGCCTCCCAAGGTCGGGACGAGCGTGTCCGCAGGCCCGTGCGGCGTCAAGTCCGGCCGGTGTCCGGTCGACGCAGCCCTATGGCCCGACATTGCAAATCCGCCGCCGCCGCCTATAAAGGCGCCGCTTTCCACCCGGGTTTTCCAACATGTTCGAAACGCTCAAGAAGGCCACGCTCGACAAGATTTTCGTGCTCATGGCCGAGTACGCCGCCGATCCGCGCCCCAACAAGATCGATCTTGGTGTCGGTGTCTACAAGGACCCCAACAACAACACCCCGATCATGTCCGCGGTCAAAAAGGCCGAGCAGCGCATTTTGGATTCCGCGAAGACCAAAACCTACAAGGGTGTGGTCGGCAACAAGGAGTTCTCGGCCGCCATCGTCGATCTCGCCCTCGGCGACAGCGTCGATCGCTCGCGCATCCGCTGCGTCAACGGCGCGGGCGGCACCGGCGCGCTGATGACGCTCATGTATGTGCTCGGGCGGGCGCGTCCGAAGGGGAAGTTCTACATCTCCGATCCGAGCTGGCCCAATCATTGGCCGCTCGCCGACAATTCCAACCTCACCGCGATGACCTATCCTTATTTCGATGCGAAGACCCGCAGCGTCGATTTCAAAGCGATGATGGCTGTCATCGACACGCTTACCGGCGACGACATCGTCCTGCTGCATGGTTGCTGCCACAACCCAACGGGCGCGAACCTCACGCCCGCGCAATGGGACCAGGTGGCGGCAAGCCTGAAGCGGACTGGCGCCTTCCCGCTGATCGATCTTGCTTATCTCGGCTTCGGCGACGGGCTCGAGGAAGATGCCTATGGCGTCCGCAAGGTCGCATCGACCGTCCCCGAATGCATGATCGCCTTTTCGGCCAGCAAGAATTTCGGCCTCTATCGCGACCGCGCCGGCGTCTCGATCGCGATCGCAAAGGATTCCGA
>DASZPY010000061.1:0-12839 GCA_035549855.1 Devosia sp.
GAGTCGCCATCGATTGAGTTTGGCGAGGATCCCGATTCCGTCCTGGTCGAGAACCTTCTCGCCAGTACGTCGCAATACCAGCGTCAGAAGAACGCCGAGCAGACGAAGAACAGGATGCGCTCGCGTCTGAGCAACGGGTATTGGGTCTTCGCAGCTCCGGCGGGTTATCGCTACGAGACAGTCAGAGGCCGGGGCAAAATGCTCCGCCGTGACGAGCCTGCCGCGACAATCGTCCAGGAGGCACTGGAAGGCTATGCGACCGGTCGCTTCGAGCGACCCTCGGACGTGCAGCGTTTCCTGCAGGGCAACCCTCTGTTCCCCAAGGACAGCACCGGTATCGTGCGCCACAGTCGTGTCGGTCAGATGCTTGTAAATTCGGTTTACGCGGGCTTGGTGGAGTCGGTCGATTGGGGCGTGCCTTTGCGCAATGGCAATCACGAGGGCCTGATCTCCATCGACACTCATAAGCGAATTCGCGAACGGCTCGACGGCGTAGGCTACGCGCCGCGGCGCAAGAATCTCAACGGGGACTTTCCCTTGCGGGGATACGTCGTCTGCGCGTGCTGCGGATCACCCCTGACCGCTTACTGGGCTAGGGGCGCGAAGGGTAAGCATCCCTATTACCAATGCTTCCGGAAGGATTGCGCGGACTACGGCAAATCGATCCGCAAAGCGAAGATCGAGGCGGAGTTCGAGGAATTGCTTTCGAGTGTGACGCCGAGCGAGACGGTGGCGCGGACAGCTGCGCGCATCTTCCGCGACCTTTGGGACAAGCAGGCAAAGCTCATGGAGAGGCAGACCCGTGACCTAGAGAAGGAAATGACCGGGATCGACAAGCAGATTGCTCAGATGCTGGATCGGGTTGCCGACCTTTCGCTAGGCAGCGTCATTCGAAGCTTCGAACAACGCATCGGGCGGCTGGAGGAGGACAAGCTTTTGGTCCGCGAACGGATGGAGCAAATCGCACGTCCTGGACGGACTTTTGAGGAGTCACTTAGAACAGCGTTAGCGTTCCTCGCAAACCCTTGGAATCTCTGGGCCTCAGGGGGCATAGACGATCGCCGCACCGTGCTCAAGCTGGCGTTTTGCGGGCCCCTTCAGTACGACCGAAATCAGGGGTTTAGAACGGCCGATTTATCGTTGCCGTTCAAGCTATTACGAAACGTTTTTTCGGGTGAAAAGCAGTTGGCGCGCCCTAAGAGATTCGAACTCCTGACCCCCAGATTCGTAGTCTGGTGCTCTATCCAGCTGAGCTAAGGGCGCGCAGGCTTCGGGCCCGGCAATGGGGCGGAAGCGGCGCTTCCATACACGAGCCCGTCCGGCATTGGCAAGGCTGGCGGAGTCAGCCCACCCGCACCGATTTGGGCAGCGCGATGTCGAAGCGGGTGCCGGGGTCGAGCGGAATGTAATGCAGCTTGCCGCCATGCGCCTCGACCAGTTCGCGGGCAATGGCGAGGCCGAGCCCCGTGCCGCCCGCGCGGGCCGAGCCCTCGAAGGCGACGAACAGATTGTCGCGGGCGCGCGGCGGCAGGCCGGGCCCGTTGTCGCGGATGGTGACGAAGATCTCCTCGCCGGCCTCGCGGAAGCCCGCCGCGATCTCGGCGTCCTCGATACGCGGATTGGCGGCCTCCATGGCCTCGCGCGCATTCTTCATGAGGTTGACCAGGACGCGGGCCAGCTGGTCCGGGTCGACCTTGATCGAGATGTCGTCGGGCACGTCGTTGCGAAAGCGGATATCGCCGTGGCGGACGATGCCGGCATCGATCGCCGATTCATCGATCAGCGCGCGCAGATCGACCGGCACCGGCCGCGGCGGCGTGGCGCTCTGGCGGCCATAGTCGAGCACGGACTGGGCAAAGCCGATGGCCTTGTCGATCGACTGAACGAGGCGCGGGGCCAGCCGCTGGATCTTCGGATCCTCGAGCGCCACCACCTGGTCGGACAGCATCTGCGCCGAGGCAAGCGTATTGCGCAGATCGTGGTTGATCTTGGCCACCGCGAGGCCGAGATCGGCGAGGTGCCGGCGCTGGCGGAGCATGGAGAAAATATCGGCTTCCATCGCGGCCAGTTCATTCTCCACGATGCCGATCTCGTCCTTGCGCCGCGTCGGCGAAATGATGAGCGCGGCGTTCTCGGGAGCCATGCGGTAGGCCACCATGTTGCCGGTGATGCGCCGCACCGGCGCGATCAGCAGGCCGTTGAGCAGCAGATAGAGCACCACTGCGGTGACGATCGCCACGAGCAGCGAGATCAGCGCGATGCCGCGCGAATAGTCGAGCAGATCGTCATGCAGCGGCGCTTCCGAGATCAGCACCTCGACCTGCGCATCGGGGTCGCCGCTGTCGTCGCTGTGGCCGAGGATGCGCAGCGTGCGGTCGCCGGCATGCATCAGCGTGTCGATGGCGCCCATCACGAGATTGGCCTGGTCGGGCGCCCGCATGTCGACGGTCACCGCTTCGTGCGGCATGGGATTGTCTTCGAGCTCGATGAGCTGGCTCTGGCCGTTGCGGCGATAGACAATGGCAATGGCGCCGGCGGAGTTGAGCAGCCGGTCAGTCAGCATGCGGGGCAGGTTCATCACATCGGGCACCGCGTCGAGGACGCGGGCGGCAACGATGCCGATGCGCAGTCGGTCCTCCAGCCACGCTGCGCGATAATTGCCGGCCAGCGGCAGGTAGATAGCCACCGCAACCGCGAGGATCACCAGGGTGATCGTGGCGATGAGCTTGACGGAGAGTCCTGAAAACAGCCCGGGGATGGCGCGGCGCTCTGCCATGATGCTCCGTGATAGCCGGAAAGAGACTAGGGCAACAAGCGATTGAGGCTCAGCAGTCTTTGTTCGAGAGCGGAAGGAGCCGTCCCGTCCGCCCGTCGCTGCCCGAGTTCGCGCAGAATCCCCGCATAGCTGGGATAGGGCGGAGCAAAGGCTGCAAGGTCGGCGAGCTTCAGGCCGCGCGACAGGGCGAGCGAGAGAAGCGCCGCCAGTTCGCCTGCCGCCGGCCCGACGATGCCGGCGCCCAGCAATTCTCCGGTGCGGCCCACGATGAGCTTCACCACGCCGCTGCCTTCGCGCGCGGCGCGTGCCCGGTCATTGCCGGCATAGGTCGCGCGCACGATCTCGAATGCGGCCTTGAACCGCGCCCGCGCCATGGGCTCGGTGAGGCCGATTTCGGCGATTTCGGGCGTGGTCAGAGCCAGCCGCGGCACGCGGCTCGCATCGAAGCGCACCGGCTGGCGCATCAGCGCGGCGCGGACGACCAGATCGGCCTCCAGCGCAACATCGTGGGCCGTACCGGCGCGCATCGCCTCGCCCACGGCATAGACCCGCGCATTCGTGGTGCGCAGCGCGCCGCTGAGCCGCAGATGCGTGCCGTCGCGGTCGAGCTTGATGCGGGCCGCGTCGAGACCGAGTTCGGCAAGTGCGGGCGCGCGCAGCGGCGCGACGAGAATATGCGAGGCGTCGAGATTGATGTTGCTGTCGCCGGCGCGCACCACGATGCCGATGCCCTGGCTGCGGGCCTGGATGGCGACGATCACCGCGCCTTCGAGCAATTGCACGCCCTCATCGGCGAGCTGGCGCAGCGCGATGCCCGCAAGCTCGGGGTCGGACTCGGCCAGCATCTTAGCCGGCTCGACCACGGTCACGTCGCAGCCGAGGCGCCGGTAGCTCCAGGCGATCTCGAGGCCCATCGGACCGGCGCCCAGCACGACGAGATGGGTCAGCTTGCGGGTGTTGTCGAAGATGGTCTCGGTGGTGAAATAGGGCACGGAGAAGAGGCCGGGAATGTCCGGCAGCCTGGGCTGCGCACCCGTCGCGATGACGAAGCGGCGGGCAGTGATGACGGCGTCCGCGGCCTTGAGAGTCTGGTGGTCGGCGAAGGTGCCGATGCCCCGGACGAGCTCGATGCCGCGTGCTTCCAGCGCAGCCGGCGACGCCTCGGGCACGGCGTTGGCGACGATCTCGCCGATATGGTCGTGCAGGCGGCGGAAATTGACCTTGGGATCTTCCCCGGTGAGGCCAAAAGGCGCCCCGGCCCGTGCCGCCACCGCCTTTTCGGCGGCCACCTGCAGCGCGCGCAGCGCCAGCGCCCCGGCCCGCAGGCTCGAGCCCCCAAAGCTGCCGCGTTCGACCATGAGGACGCTGGCGCCGAGCCGGCGCGCGGCATTGGCCACGGCAAGCCCGGACGCACCGGCGCCGATGACGCACAAATCGGGAGTAAGAGTCGTCGCCACGCCGGTCCTTTCGCGCCGCGCCAGAAGGGCCTCAACCCGTTCTAAATTAACGGAAGTAAAACGCCAGTGGGGCGCCCGGCTAGCGACAAGAAATGCGGTTAGAACCGCAATCGGTGACTGCGACAACGAGCCCGCGCCCGCCTATGGCCGCGCGTTGACTTCAAAACCCCTTTTCCCTATAAGCCCGGCCAGCCTGCCACAGCCCCGGATAGGCCCGAAACGGCCAGAAACCGGCGGTGGCGCCGATCTGCACAAGAGACGACCAAGAGGAACCGCGCCCGGCGTGGTTTGATGTTATGAAACGTACATACCAGCCGAGCAAGCTTGTGCGCACCCGCCGCCATGGCTTCCGCGCCCGCATGGCGACCAAGGACGGCCGCAAGATTCTCAACCGCCGCCGCGTGCTTGGCCGCAAGAGCCTGTCGGCCTGAGCTCCGGCCGCATGACGGCCGGCACGGGCATCGGCAGCGGATTTCGCAAGCTCGGCAGGCGCGCCGAGTTCCTGAATGCGGCGCGCGGCCGCCGCGCCGGACGGACCGCATTCACGCTCCAGGCCGTTGACGCTGAGAGTCCCCTGCCCGGCCTCGGGCTGACCGTTACCAAGAAGATCGGCAACGCTCCCGAGCGCAATCGCGTCAAGCGGCGCCTCAGGGCAGCCGCAAGGGCTTGCGGCGGCACCTTTCTGCCCCAACATGACTACGTGCTTGTCGGCCGCCGCGAGGCGCTGACCCTGCCCTTTGAAAAGATCGTTTCCGACCTCAACTCCGCCATCGGCAAAGTGCACGCTCAAGAGCGCGCCAAAGGAACTCCGGACCAATGAACGAAACCAACCGCAACATGATCCTCGCCATCGTCCTCAGCGTGGCGGTGCTGTTCGGATGGCAGTATTTCGTGGCCGGCCCGCAGATGGAGAAGGCGCAGCGGCAGGCCGAGATCGCCGCGCAACAGGCCGCGTCCACCGATGCCGGCCTTGCGACGACCGGCGTCAGCACGCAGCCCGCAACTCCGGGCGCAGCGCCCACCACGGCGGCGACCAGCACGGCGACCGTGACCTATGCCGATCGCGCGGCGGCCATCGCGGCCAGTGCGCGCCTGCCGATCGATACGCCCTCGGTGCACGGCTCGATCAATCTGGCCGGCGGCCGCATCGACGATCTGCAGCTCAAGAAATACACCGAGACGATCGACCCTGCTTCGCCGATCATCACGCTGCTGTCGCCCTCGGGCGCGCCGGGCGGCTATTATGTCGCGCAAGGCTGGATCAAGGCGAATGGCGAGAAGGCCGTACCCGACGACGCGGTGTGGAGCATTGCCGCGAATTCCGCCACGACCCTCACCCCCGCCGCGCCCGTCACCCTCACCTGGGACGACGGCAACGGCCTCGTCTTCACCCGCACCTTCGCGGTCGACGACAAATACCTCTTCACCGTCACGCAGGGCGTCGAGAACAAGACTGGCGGCGACGTCTCGCTCTTCCCCTTCTCGCGCGTCGTGCGCGAGGGCATCCCGCATGTCAGCAATTTCTTCGTGCAGCACGAAGGGCCGCTCGGTGTGCTCGGCGCCAACAACTGGGTTGCCTTCAAATATGCCGACCTGAAGAACGAGCGGCAGCGCAAGCTCGAGAACACCACGGGCTGGCTCGGCATCACCGACAAATATTGGGCGACGGCCGTCATCGCCGCGCCGGGCGCTCCGATCACCGCGCAGTTCACCTATCTGTCGCCCAATGGCGGCGACGAGTTCCAGACGAGCTATGTCGAGACGACGCCGGTCACCGTGGCGGCCGGCGCCAAGGGCGAGGACACGAGCTATGTCTTCGCCGGCGCCAAGGAAGAGTCCGTCATCTCCTCCTATGAGAGCCAGTACAAGTTCGACCGGCTCGAGCTCCTGATCGACTGGGGCTGGTTCCACTTCCTGACCAAGCCGATGTTCTACCTGCTGCGCTTCCTCAACGGCATCATCGGCAATTTCGGCCTCGCCATGCTGGCGGTGACCGTCATCGTGAAGCTGATCTTCTTCCCGCTCGCCAACCGCTCCTATGCCTCGATGGCCGCGATGCGGCGCGTGGCGCCGGAGATGAAGTCGATCCAGGAGCGCTTCAAGGAAGACCGCGCCGCCCAGCAGCAGGCGATGATGGAGCTTTACAAGAAAGAGAAGATCAATCCGTTGTCCGGCTGCTGGCCGATCCTCGTCCAGATTCCGGTGTTCTTCTCGCTCTACACGGTGCTCTTCATCAGCCTCGAGATGCGGCATGCGCCGTTCTTCGGCTGGATTCAGGATCTCGCGGCGCCGGACCCGACCAACATCTTCACGCTGTTCGGGCTGATCCCATGGAATCCCTCGGTGGTGCCGTTCCTCGGCAGCTTCCTCCATCTGGGCATCTGGCCGGTCATCATGGGCATCACCATGTGGGTGCAGATGCGGCTCAATCCGCCGCCGGCGGATGCGACGCAGGCCGCCATCTTCAACTGGATGCCGGTGATCTTCACCTTCACGCTCGGCACCTTCCCGGCAGGCCTCGTAATTTACTGGAGCTGGAACAACTTCCTCTCCATCTGCCAGCAATACTTCATCATGAAGCGGCATGGGGCGGACGTCGATCTGTTCGGCAACATCCTCATCTCGCTCGGGCTCAGGAAGCCCAAGCCGACCGCGAGCTGAGGTGGATGGCCTGCTGATCATCACCGGGCAACGCACCGGCGCGGGCCACCTTCTCAGCCTTCTCCAGAATCTTCCCGAAGCGGGGCCGCATGACGCCCCGCTTCCGCACGATCCGCAGGCGCTGGCTGGCGCCGTCGATCGCGCCGAGCTGGATGCACTTGCCCATCAGCGGCGCGTCTTCGTGCTGCGGGCCAATTCCGACATGCCGCGCGAAGCAATCGCGGATGTGATCCTCGCGCGTCCGGGCATGCGCGCCATGCTGGTCATGCGGCGGCTGATCGACAGCTATGTGTCGCTGGCCAAGGCGGAAGCCGTCGGGCAGACGCGGGGGATCGATACGACCGACATCAGGGTGACGCTCGACATCGACGCCTTCAGCGGCTGGCTGAACGGGCAGACGCTGTGGTACGCCCATTGGCAGGAATGGGCGCGGCGGCGGTCGCTTCCGCTTCCCGTCCTCACCTACGAAACGCATATCGCGATCGCGCCCGAGGCGGCGCTGCGGCGCTTCACCATGGCGGCGGGCCAGGTCGGCATCAGCCTCAAGGTCCCGGCAAGCCTCGTGCATCCCGGCCTCGTGCAACAGGACCGCGGCAAGGCCGCCGCCTTCAAGGTCCTCAACTGGCCGGAGTTCTCGAAAGCGCTGATCGAGCGCGACCTCGAGAAGCGGGCGTTCGGCTATCCGATTTAGGTTTCCCTCGGCGCGGCGTCCCACTATGGAGACGCCATGAGCGATGACCAATCCACACTCGATCTCGAAGCCGGGCGGCTGTTGTTCGCGCGCCCCTTCGCCTTCGTCAAAGGCTGCGTGCGCGTGGCCGATCTGCCGCCGCCCGATCGCGTCGAAGTCGCTTTTGCCGGCCGCTCCAATGTCGGCAAGTCGTCGCTGATCAATGCGCTCACCGGCGCCGGCATCGCGCGCACCTCGAATACGCCCGGCCGCACGCAGGAGCTCAACATCTTCGAGAGCGCCGATGCGCCGCTCAGGATCGTCGACATGCCCGGCTATGGCTTCGCCGCCGCGCCGCGCGACAAGGTCGCGGCCTGGACGAAACTCATCCATCAATATCTCACGGGCCGTCCCAATCTCCGGCGCGTCTATGTTCTCGTCGACGGGCGCCATGGCCCCAAGGCCAACGACCTCACCATCATGAACCAGCTCGACAGATCCGCGGTGAGCTACCAGGTGGTGCTGACCAAGGCCGACAAGCCGCTCAGTGCAGAGCTCGACCAGATCATCGCCGCAACCAAAGCCGCCATCGCCAAGCGGCCCGCCGCACATCCCGAACTGATCGTCACCTCATCGGAAACGAAGGCTGGTCTCGACGTCCTCCGGGCCGAGATCGCAGCCCTGGTTCGGAGCTGAGCCCGCTCAGGGCGTGACGAAGGTCCGACGGTTGCCGGGCGTCGACGTGACGAGCGCGGGCGTCTTGGCCAGTTGATCGGAGGTGTCCGGCGGCGTTGTCGTAAGCACCGGGTGCGGGCCGGGCAAATAGGCCAGTTCACCATCCAGCAGCTTCGCCACCGGCAGAACGCCGGCCGCGCCGGTTCCGGCGACCGGTGCAACGGAACCGCCGGTGCCCGTCGCTGTTCCAGCGGGAAGGTCGAACCCGAGCAGCGACCGCGGCACCCAGCCGCGCGTGCCGCCGGCATTGATAAAGCACCAGCGGAACTCCTCGCAGCGCCGCAGGTCGACAATCGTGCCCTCCGCCACCGCAGCGACCAGCGTCTCCTCCTTGCCTGGCCCAGCGAGAAGCTCGGCATCGGCGAGAAGGACCGCGGGTCGCGCCAGGCTGGGTGCCGTGGCGGCGGCGAGTAGCACGGCGGTGCAGGCCGCCGGCAGGAATCTGAAATTCATGTGGCCTCCGGAACAGGCTGTTTTCCCGGCCATATTATGGCGGCTGCGAGAGTTCGGCTTGGGCTGGACGATCCTCGGGCATGGACTGGCCGCGACAGCGGCTGTTTGCGCAGGCCCGCTTCCATGCGAGCATCGGCGGAACGATGGGGGCATCGGTGGACGGCGGGCAGGTGCAGACATTCCGGGCCTCGGCGAGCGGGCCGACGCATGCGCGCGACGTCGGGGCCTTCCGCGAGCAGTTCGGCCGCGCCATTCTCCGGCTGGAGATGACGCCGCTCGGGGACAGGCCGCTCGAATGCGATATCGTCATCCGCGCCGTGCCGGATCTGGCGCTGGCGGCCGGCACGCTTTCGCCCATGCGCAACCATCATCCCGAGCAGCTCGGCGATGATGGGCTGGTGCTGGCGGCAGTGCTGACCGGCAATGCCGAGCTCAGACGCAGAGGGGGCACCTGCGCGGTGCGTTCCGGCGAGGCCGTGCTGACCGCCAATGACGAGGCCGCGACCTTTATCGGAAGCACGCCGACGCGCGTCGCCAATATCCGGCTCCGGCGCGACAGGCTCGCTCTCTCCCTCGCCGATCCGCTGGCCGCGCTCGGGCGTCCGGTCCCTGCCGGCAACGTCGCGCTCCGGCTGCTGCTCGGCTATGTCGATGTGCTGGCGGATTCCGCGCTTGTGCTCGACGACGAGTCCCGGCGCGTCGCCGTGTCGAACATCTACGATCTCGCGGCGCTTGGCCTCGGCGGCGTCCGCGACGCGCGGACGCATCTCGGTGGCATGCGCGCGGCGCGCCTGCATGCCCTCAAGACAGACATCGTCCGGCATATGGGTGAGGCCGGCCTCAATATTGGCGACGTGGCGCGACGTCAGGGAATCTCTGCAAGCTATGCGCGACGGCTCTTTGCCGCCGATGGAACGGCGTTCTTCGAATATCTGCTGGAGCAGCGGCTCGCGGCGGCCCATCGGAGGCTGGCGAGCCGCAGTGAGGCCGGGCAGTCCATCGGCAGCATCGCCTTCGAGGTCGGCTTCGGAGACCTGTCCTACTTCAACCGGACGTTCCGGCGGCGCTACGGGATGACGCCTTCGGACGTGCGGGCGAAGGCCGCTGGCCGTTCCTGAGGAAGGCTCCCAGATATTGCGACAGCTCGCCGCTGTCCGACGGACGCGCAACCGAAGCGACCGCCTGCGCGATGATCTCGTCACTCGTCTTGCCGCGCCGCAGCTCCGCGAGCGCCACCGTATAGTCGTCGGCGAATTCCGGATGCGGCTGCACGCTGATGGCGCGGCCATTGCGGTAGATCAGCCCGGCATTGGGCGTGAAGTCCGAGGCGAGGAACACTTCCGCCTCCTTGGGCGGGACGAGCACCTGGTCCTGGTGTGAGCAGGCAACGGCGAATTCGGGCAGATTGCCGCCGAGGAATTCGGGGCGCGCCCTCACGCCATAGACGTGCCGTCCGAGGCCCCAGCCTTTCTCCGACTTTCGGACATCGCCGCCCAGCGCATCGGCCATGATCTGGTGGCCGAAGCAGATGCCGAGCATCGGCGTCGCCTTGGCATAGGCCTCGCGCACGAAGGCGCGCAGCGGCTCCATCCAGGTCAAATGGTTGTCATAGACGCCCGCCGACGAGCCGGTGATGACGAGGGCATCCAGTGCACCCGCATCGGGGAACGGCTCGCCTTCGGCGATCCTGATCGTCTCGAAGTCCCAGCCCTCTCGCGCGAACATGCGATGGAACATGGGTGCATAGGGACCGAACTGCGGCCGCAGTGTCTCGGGCACTTCGCCCGTCTGGATGATGGTGAGTTTCATGACGGGCGACATGTGGCGCGGATTGCCGCGCCACGCAAGATCGCCGGCGTGAACTAAGCGGCCTTGGGCTGGAACTTCAGCGCGATGCCGTCCATGCAGTAGCGCAGGCCCGTCGGCGGCGGGCCGTCATTGAAGACGTGGCCGAGATGGCCGCCGCAGCGCCGGCAATGGACTTCGGTCCTGACCATGCCGAGCGAGTCGTCAGTCAGCTCGCCCACGGCATTGTCCAGCGGCTGATAGAAGCTCGGCCAGCCGGTGCCGGATTCGTACTTTGTTGCCGAGTCGAACAGCGGCAGGTCGCAGCCGGCACAGAGGAAAATCCCCTCGCGATGCTCGCCCAGCAGCACCGAGCTTCCCGGCGCCTCGGTGCCCTGCATGCGCATCACATAGAATGCGTCATCGCCCAGGATCGCCTTCCACTCCTCGTCGGTATGCGTCACCTCGAACGTGCCCGGCACGGGTCCGCTGCCCTCCCCGCCAAAGGCGAGGCCGGGGATGCGCGACACCAGTGCAAGGCCACCCAGGGCCGTGGCACCCAGAAGCAGCGAGCGGCGCGTCGTCTTGTCCATCGTCTTCTCCCTGGTCATGCGAGACCCCGCCTCGGGCGCCGCTAGAGGGGGCAGCGCGGGTGCGGGGTCCGACGACATGCATTTAGTCCCGAGACCGGACACTTGCACGTCAATTGCGTGTGTCCGGGCCGTGACCCGGACACGGGATGCCTTCCGGCTTACATCTTGGGCAGGAGGACCTTGTCGATGACGTGGATCACGCCGTTCGACTGCAGCACGTCAGCGATCGTCACATTGGCGACGCCGCCCGCTTCGTCGGTGATGGTGACCTTGCCGCCATCCGCCTTGAGCCAGAGCTTGCAGCCGCCGACAGTGGTGACCTCATGGGTGCCGCCGTCCGCCATGGCCATCGCGGAGATGTCGGTCGAGAGTGCCTTGGCCGCGATCACATGGCAGGTCAGGATCTTCACCAGCATGTCCTTGTTCTCGGGCTTCAGCAGATTGTCGACGGTACCCGCCGGCAGAGCGGCGAAGGCTTCGTTGGTCGGCGCCAGCACGGTGAAGGGGCCGGGGCCTTTCAGCGTATCGACGAGACCGGCAGCCTGCACAGCCGCGACGAGCGTGGTGTGGTCGGCAGAGTTCACGGCGTTGTCGATGATGTCCTTGTCCTCATACATCGCCGCGCCGCCGACCATCGGATTGTCGGCATAGGCGATGCCGCCGAGTGCCGAGACGGAGATGAGGGCGCCAAGCGCAATCGCGCGCAGAGTGGAGTTCATGTTGACTGTTCCTTCCTTTGTGGACCGGTTCGATCCGGTTGCGACGTTCGGAACTACGGAAGGAAAGTTGCGCCGGTTTCAGAAAATCGCGCGCCGAAAAAATATCTCCGAAACGCGAACCCTTTTTCGGAAAGCGCTCGTTACTGCGCCCTTCGCGCATGACGGAAACCGGCAGGGACGATTCCGAAACAGGACTCGGAGCCCCTCTCCCCGCCGGCTTCCCAGGCGCAACGACTTAAACAACAGTCATGTCTCAGGAGAGACAAGACTGAGACGCACGTGGCGAGGCGATCCTTGGGGGAACGCCGGCTGCAAAATCTCCCCTGACCGCGCCGCAACTGCGCTATCCTCTTCCGTGGGGATCCGGCGACCGGGATCTGATTTCGATCGCGGAGTCAGTGAGGGAGATCGTGAAATGCTTCGTATTGCGATGGTGGTCGCTGCCACTCTGGCAGGCGCCGGGGGAGCGTTGGCCCAAGGCGATGTGGCGCTCGGCCAGCAGGTGTTCGAGGACAAATGCGCCTCCTGCCACACGGTGGGCGGGGGAGAGGCGAAGCGGGGACCAGACCTCGCCAATATCGTCGGCCGGCCCGCGGGTACGGTCGAGGGCTACATATATTCGGACGCGCTGCTCGAGGCTGCCGCCGCGGGTCTGGTGTGGGACATCGAAACGCTCGACCGGTTCATCACCAAGCCGCGCAAAGTGGTCAACGGCTCGTTCATGAACTTCACGGGGATCAGCAACCCCGACGACGTCGCCAATGTCATCGCTTATCTCGCCACCTTCGCTCCGCCACTCACGCAGCCATAGCTTCGCGGCGCGACGGCTAGATCAGCGTCGCCGTGCCGACGGCCACGATCGGGCCCTGCGCCACACCCGTCGGCGAGCCGCCCTTCTGCTCGAGGGTCACGGCCAGCACCGTGCCGGCGCCGAAACCGGGGGCCACGGCGACGGGCAGTTTCACGTCCACCTTCCGGTCGACCGGCACG
>DASZPY010000062.1:0-64430 GCA_035549855.1 Devosia sp.
GAGGGGATGACGCCGCCGGGGAAGATGTACTTTTCGATCCACGGATCGATGGTGTCGGCGGAGTCCTGCTGGCCGATGGTGTGCATCATGAACAGGCCGTCATCCTTGATGACGCTGCGCGCCTTCTCGAAATAGGTGCGGTAGTTCTTGTGGCCGACATGTTCGAACATGCCCATCGAGACGACATGGTCGGTCTTGCCGTCGAACTCGCGGTAGTCCTTGACCTGGAATTCGATGGGCAGGCCCTTGTAGCGCTCACGGCCGTAAGCGGCCTGATCGGGCGAGACGGTGACGCCGACGCATTGGGCGCCGTATTTCTCAGCGGCGAAACCCATGAAGGCTCCCCAGCCGCAGCCGATGTCCCAGACTTTCTGGCCGGGTTTCAATCCGATCTTGCGGCAGACGAGATCGAGCTTGGCCTCCTGTGCTTCATCGACATTGGTGACGCCCGCCGGCCAGTAGCCGCAGGAGCCGGTCATACGCTTATCGAGGGAGGCCTTGTAGGCGTCGGTCTCGCTGTAATGCATCTGCGCGACCCGGCGGCTGCGCGAGATGGTCTGCATGTTGAAGAGCTTGGCCTTGGCGATTTGCCAGACCAGGTTCGGTGTCACGCGCAGCTTTTCGGCGAGACGAGCGCGCAGGACGCGGTTGAAGAACTCGGCCATGTCGGCGACGTCCCACAGTCCATCCATGTAGGCCTCGCCCAGCCCCAGCGAGCCTTCGGCGAAGACGCGGTCCCACAGTCGCTTGTCGTTGATCTGCGGATCCCACGGATTCGAGCCGTTGAGCGTCACGCCGGCATCCTTGAGGAGCCCCGTGATCCTGTCGATTTCAGTCATTTAGTCCCTGTATCTACCCACCCCGAATGGGCGGAGAACCAAATGGCTGGGGCGGGAGATGTCAATAGCGATGGCCGGGGGCCCCGGATTGCCCGGCACGCGGGGGATTTTCGCGCGACGGCACCGATAGAATCGGGCCGGCAGCGAGACTCGCGGCCGGCCCTCGGGATCAAAGCGTGATGCGGTAGATGCCGAAACCGGCTTCGGAGGTGTTGCCGGTCGGCTCGATCTTGACGGCGGTCACGTCTGCGACGTGCTCGGCCGCCTTGGGGCCGGTTTCGAACAGCACGCTGGTATTGCCGATGGGTGCGAGCGACCAGTTGCTGTCGGCCTTGGGGTTGATCGTGCCCTCGTCGTGAATGAAACGGACGATGATGTCGCGGTTGGTGTCGGGGCCGACGAAGATGATGGTCGTGCCATCGGCGCCAGGGAAGTAGCCGCCGCCTCCCGCGCGATAATTGTTGGTGGCGACGACGAACTTCTGATCCGGCGTTACCGGCTTGCCGTCATAGGAGAGTTCCACGATGCGGCTGGCGTCGGGGTTGAGCACTTCCTTGCCGTCGGCGGAGTATTTCGACGGCTGGGTGACATCGATCTTGTAGGTCACGCCATCGATGACGTCGAAATTGTAGGAGGGGAAGTCGAGATTAATGAGGGGCTGGTCGGTCCCGCCGGCCGTGATCTGGTTGAAGATGCCTGCCGAGCGCTCGAGCCAGTTCTTGACCTGATCGCCGGTGATGGCGACGGCGCGGATGGTGTTGGGATAGAGATATAGGTCGGCGACGTTCTTGATCGCGACCGGACCCACCGGAACATCGGTGTAGTAGTCCGGACCGCCGCGGCCGCCGGCCTTGAACGGGGCGGCGGCGGAGAGGATCGGAAGCCCCTCCCATTCCGTGCCCTTCATCATTTGCGCGATGTACCAGGTCTGCGCCTGGCTCACGATCTGGACGGAGGGATCGTCGGCGACGAGGGCGAAATAGGAGTGAAGCGGTGCCGCCGTTTCGCCGACGGGGCGGCGGATATAGGCGAGCGTGCCCTCATGATCGGCCTTGACCGGCTCCTCGACCGAGGCCACGTCCTCGACCAGCGCGACCGTCTTGTTGTCGACGCGCCCGGCAATGGGGCGCGCTTCGGACGTATGCGACGCGATGGTCCATCTGCCGTCGTCGCCGCGCTCCAGCAGCAGGTCGATCAGGCCCATATGGGAGCCCCAGAAGCCGCCCATGACGGAGGGCTTGCCCATCAGGGTGCCCTTGTCGTTGTCGACGCCGGCCATGTCGGCGAAGTTGCCCGGAAAGACCAGATGCTGGTGGCCGGTGAAGACCACGTCGATGCCGGGGACATCCGCCAGGTAGAGCGAGGCGTTCTCGGCACCCTCGGAATTGTCGAGGGAGATGCCCGAGTGCGAGAGCGCAACGATCAGGTCGGCGCCTTCCTCCTTCATGCGCGGCACATAGGCTTTTGCGGTCTGCACGATGTCACGGGTCATGACCTTGCCGGTCAGGTTGGCGCTGTCCCAGATCATGATCTGCGGCGGCACGAAACCGATGAAGCCGATCTTGATGGTCTGGGTTGCGCCATTGCCGTCCGTGATCTGCTTCTCGACGATCCGATAGGGCGGAATGAGCGTCTTGTCGGCGGTTGGATCGGCGCTCAGCGTCGTGCCCATAACGATGTTGGCGTTGACGAAGGGGAAGTTGGCGCCCTGGAGCGAGCGGGTGAGGAAATCGAGGCCGTAGTTGAACTCATGGTTGCCGAGGGTCGAGACCTCGTAGCCGAGCGTGTTCATGGCCGCGATCACGGGATGCAAATCGCCATCCTTGAAGCCGCGCTCATAGGCGACGTAATCGCCCATCGGGTTGCCCTGGATCAGGTCGCCATTGTCGATGAGCATCGAATTGGTCGCCTCGGCCCGAATCGCATTGATCAGCGCGGCCGTGCGGGCGAGGCCCATCGTGTCGTTGGGGGCGTCGGCGTAATAGTCATAGGGGTAGATGGCGACATGGATGTCGGTGGTCTCCATCAGCCGGAGGTGAGCCTGGTTCGCCGCGGCGCGGGCCGCAAACGGGTGCATGACGATCAGTGCGCTGGCACTGGCCGAACCGGCCAGGAAGGCGCGCCGGGAAAGGCGGGGGATGAAATTCATGTCGTTCTCCCTTCAAGAGTCTCTGCGGGCCGATGCAACCAGGCCCGGATTGCCGCGACGAGTGACATTTTCCTGCCCCAATGGGGTGACGCTTCAATGACCAGGTGCCGGAGGCTGCGTTTGCGGCGCATCTTCGCGGCATTTGGAGCGTTGACGCAGAAGGGCTAGACTGCCCCCTTCGGAGGCAAAGATCAAAGATGAAGACTGAGGGTCGTCAGCAGAGCAGCAATGTCGAAGACCGCACCGGCCGCGGCGGCGGCGGATTCGGTGGAGGCTTCGGGCGCGGTGGAGGTCTCGGGTCCAATCCGTTCGGACAGGGCGGAGGCGTGCGCATCCCGGTCGGCCGCGGCGGCGGACTGGGGGGTATCGGCATCATCGTCGTGATCTTCGTGATCGCGATGGCGCTGGGCATCAATCCACTGACGATCCTCAACGGAACGACAGGCGGCGGGTCGCTGTTCGACACCGAGAACTTTCCATCGACCAATGCCGACGACACCGAGCTCAAGGATTTCGTGAAGGTCGTGCTGCGCGATACCGAAGTCTATTGGGGCAGCTATTTCGAGAAGCAGGGCGATGCTTATCGTCCGACCACGCTCGTGATGTTCGACGGGCAGACCGATTCCGGATGCGGCGTTGCAGATGCGGGGAGCGGGCCGTTTTATTGTCCGAACGACCAGAAGGTCTATGTGGACCTCAGCTTCTACCAGCAGCTGCGGGACCAGTTCGGCGCGCCCGGCGACTTTGCGCAGGCCTATGTAATCGCCCATGAGGTCGGACATCACGTGCAGGATCTTGTCGGCATCCTGCCCGAGTTCAACCAGAAGCGGCAGACGATGTCGCAGGCCGAGGCGAATGCCTATTCAGTGCGCGTCGAGCTGCAGGCCGATTGCTTTGCCGGCGCCTGGGGGAAGGGTGAGTTCGAGGCGGGATATCTCGAGAGCGGGGATGTCGAAGAGGCGATCAACGCCGCCCAGCAGATCGGAGACGACCGCCTGACAGGCGGACGGCTGCCGCCGTCCCAGTACACGCATGGCACCTCTGCGCAGCGGCAGAAATGGTTCAAGCAGGGCTACGACAGCGGCGATCCGGCGACCTGCGACACATTCAACCAGCCGATCTGATCCATCACGATCGTGCGAGTCGAGCCATTCCCGGCCCGACTCGCCAGCAATCTACCGCTCGCATTTCCAAGGCGTTAAGCCTTCCGGCAGCTGCCCCGGTTCTGCCCGCAAATGACCCCTGATCGAGGGGCAGGACCGCGCAACCATCGAGTCTCCCGACAGTTAGCAGGGTGAGCGCAGCCGGTGCCCACGGTGCCGAGTTGCGTCAATCGCAACCCCGAAGAAGGGACAGACTCATGAACAAACTTCTTGTTACGATTGCCGCGGCCGGACTCGGCGCGCTGGCATTCGGCCCTGCCGTTATTGCGCAGGACTCCTCGTCGGAGCCTCCCGCGACCAACACCGACAGCGGCAGCCCGAACCAGGTGTCGAGCGAAGAATTCGCTCAGGCGGATGTGGACAATAGCGGCGAGCTGAGCTTCGACGAGGCTCTTACCGTGCTTCCCACGCTGACCCAGGCCGATTTCGATCGGCTCGACGGGAATGACAATGGTACCCTGAGCCTTGCGGAAATCGGTGACACGCCGAAGAACGGATCGCTTCTGTCGCCGCCGACGACTTCCGATTCCAGTTCGGAGGAGCCGAGTTCATCGGCACAGTAGTTCGATAAGAAAGGGGCTGCCTCAACAGGCAGCCCTTTTGTTTGTCCGATGTTCAGCCGCCGGCCTTCACGTGCTCAGGCAACTGCGGAACGCCCTTCTGGGCGCGGACCTGATTGAGGAAGCGCGTGAACAGATAGTGGCTGTCATGCGGTCCCGGCGACGCCTCAGGGTGATACTGCACCGAAAAGATCGGCTTGCCGTCAACGCTCAGTCCCGCATTCGATCCATCGAACAATGAGACATGTGTCTGCGTGACGCCGGCGGGCAGGGAGGCCGAGTCCACCGCGAAGCCGTGGTTCATCGAGGTGATCTCGACCTTGCCGGTCGTCAGATCCTTCACAGGATGATTGGCGCCGTGATGACCCTGATGCATCTTCTCCGTCTTGCCGCCCAAGGCCAGGCCGAGGAGCTGGTGCCCAAGGCAGATGCCGAAGATCGGCTTGCCCGTTTCTATCAACGTCTTGATCGTGGGCACCGCATATTTGCCGGTGGCCGCCGGGTCGCCGGGACCGTTCGACAGGAAAATGCCGTCGGGGTTATGCCCGAGGATGTCCTTGGCTGTCGCGGTCGCGGGAACGACCGTGACCCGCGCATTCTGTCCAGCGAGCTGGCGCAGGATGTTGCGCTTGGCGCCATAGTCGACGGCGACGATGTGGAATTCGGGATTGTCGGCGGTGCCATAGCCCTTGTTCCATTCCCACGGCGTCTGGTCCCATTTGTAGGTCTGGGCCGTGGTGACTTCCTTGGCGAGGTCGAGGCCTTCTAGGCCGGGGAAGTTCTTGAGCTCGGAGACGATGGAGGGCTCGTGGAAATAGCCGTCCGGCGCATGCGCGACCGCGCCGTTGGGCATGCCCTTCTCGCGGATGCGTGCGGTCAGCGCCCGCGTGTCGATGCCGGCGATGCCGATGATGTTGCGCTTCTTGAGCCAGGTATCGAGCCGCTCTGCGGCGCGGTAGTTGGCGGGGTTGGTGATGTCCGCCTTGAGCACCACACCGCGGACGCCGGAGAGCGCCGCCATGTTGACGGTCTCGATGTCCTCGTCATTGGTCCCGACATTGCCGATATGCGGGAAGGTGAAGGTCACGATCTGGCCGGCATAGGAGGGATCGGTGAGAATCTCCTGGTAGCCGGTCATGGCCGTATTGAAGCAGATTTCGCCGGCGGCGTGGCCGACCGCGCCGATGCCATGGCCCTCGAGACGGGTGCCGTCGTCGAGGATCAGGAGGGCAGTCGCGGACACGGGTTGCCAGCCGGACATGACGTGTCTCCAAAAGTCGGGGTTCGGGTTGAGGGCTTCCCTTAGAAGGGCGTCTCGCCGGGCGCAAGTGGCGGTGGCGCCCGTTACGGGATATATCGGGCCAAATCCTTGGTTTTGAAGGGAATGACAGCCATGCGCGAGGCGATCAACGAAGGCTACAAAGCGGCGCTCAAGGCGCGCGACCAGCGGCGCACGGCGACGCTGAGGGCGATCAATGCCGCGATCAAGGACAAGGACATCGCGGCGCGCGGCGAGGGCAAGGGGCCGCTCAGCAATGAGGAGATACTGGCGCTGCTGCAGAAGATGGTGAAGCAGCGCGAGGAGAGCTTCGAGATCTATGCACAGGCGGGCCGCAACGATCTGGCGACGGTCGAGAAGGAAGAGATCGACATCCTCAACGAGTTCCTGCCGAAAGCGCTGACCGATGCCGAGGTCGAGGATGCAATCAAGGCCGCGATCGCCAAGACCGGCGCTGCCGGCGCCAAGGACATGGGCAAGGTCATTGCATCGCTGAAGGCGGACTATCCCGGCCGCATCGATTTCGGCAAAGCGAGCGGCAAGGTGAAGGCGGCGCTCGCTTAGGCCGGCCGCCGCTCCCGCGACCAGGACAACAGGGCTATCGTCACTGCGATACCGGTGCCGATCACGCCAGTCCACGGCAGCACGGCATAGGACTGGCCTGCATCGATGAGCGCACCGCCGAGCCACGCACCGACGGCGATCGCGATGTTGAATGCGGATGGGATCAGGCTCGCGGCCAGTAGTGGGGCGTCCTGCGTGTTTGACAGAATGCGTGTCTGCACTGGCGAGCCGAAGGCGAAGGCGGTGCCGCCCCAGATCAGCACCAAGACTGCCATGATCCAAGGTGAACCTGCGAGCGGCAGCATCAGGAGGTAGATCACCAACTGAACCGCAAGGATGCCGGTCAGTGAGGCCATCAGCTTCCAGTCCGCGAGCCGGCCGCCCAAAAGGACGCCGAGGGTCGAGCCCGCGCCGAAGACGAGGAGAAGCCACGGTACCGCCTCGAGCGGGATGCCGGAGACATTCGTCAGCAGTGGCGAGATATAGGTGAACAGCGCGAACTGCCCTACAGTCTGCGACATGATGATGAGCAGGGACGTAAGGACCGGCTCGCGCCCGAGGACTTTGATCTCGGAGAGGAGACTGCCGCTCTGCCCCTCATGCGCAGAGTCCGTGGGCACAAGCAGCGCGATGGCCAGCAGGGACAATACGCCGAGCGCCGCTACCGCCCAGAAGGTCATGCGCCAGCCGAAGGCGGTTCCGATGGCGGTGCCGAGCGGGACGCCGACGACATTGGCGACGGTGAGGCCAGCCAGGATCAGCGCGACTGCGAAGCCGCGGCGCTTCTCCTCGACCACCGTGGTTGCGGTGACCATGGCGCTGCCGAAATAGGCGCCGTGGATGAGTGAGATGACCATGCGGGCGATCAGGAGCGTGGTGTAGCTGGGCGCAAGGGCGCAGACGACATAGCCGATGGTGAAAATCGTCACATAGACGAGCAGCAGCATCTTGCGCGGAAAGCGTCCGGTGAAGGTCGCAAGCAGCGGGCCGCCAATGGCGACGCCAAGTGCGTAGAGGCTGACCAGCAGGCCCGCCGTCGGGATCGAGATGGCGAGGTCGGTCGAGACGGCTGGCAGGATGCCGGCAATGACGAACTCGGACGTTCCGATGGCGAAGGCGGCGGCGAACAGGGCAAGCAGGGCAGGAGGCATCAGGCGACACCGCGGCGGGAGAGTTGAATGGACAGGACGATGACGCAGAGCGCAATGGCGCTGCACACGATGCCGGTGACGGGAAGCGATGTGAAACCGGCGCCGTTGCTCAACAGGGCTGCTCCGACGGCAGCCCCCGCGGCGATGCCGATATTGTAAGCGGTCGAGACCAGAGTGGCGGCGAGGCGTGGCGCCGCTCGGGCGCCAGCCAGAATGCGGACCTGCAGTGGCGAGGAGGGCGCAAAGCCGAAGCCGGCATTGAAGAAGAGCATAATCGCCATGGCGACTGGATTGTGTTGCGCGAGGACGAGCAACGCGAAGCAGACGATCTGGCCGGCGACGGCGATGGCGGCGGTTAGACCGGCATTCCAGTCCGCGCCGCGGCCGCCTGCCCAGATGCCCGTGACGGCGCCGGCGCCGCCGATCAGGAGAAAGACCGGCACCGTGACGACGGGGTCGATGCCGGTGACTTCGGTGAGAATGGCGACCTGGAACGTGCCGAAGGCAATCTGGCCTACCATGGCGATGCCGATCGTCAGGTAAGCGAGGAAGACCTCCTGATGCAGCAATTGGCGTGCCTGCAGGGCCAGCGGCGCATCGGCCTCGGCTTCTCCGCGACTCTGGCGCGGCAGGGCGGCGAACACTGCCAAGGCCGCGGCCACCGCGAGCACAGCAATGACAAGGAAGGCGGCCCGCCAGCCGAAGGCGTTGCCGATCGCAGTGCCGCCCGGAAGGCCGAGAATGTTGGCGACAGTGATGCCGCCCACGAAAAGCGAGAGCGCGCTGCCGCGTTTGTCCTCCGGCACGATCTGCGAAATCGCCACGCTCGCGACCCCAAAGAACACGCCGTGCCCGCAGGCGGAGACGAGCCGGGCGGCGAGCAGCAGTTCATAACTGGGCGCGATCGCACAGAGCGCCTGGCCGAGCGCGAAGAGCCCGACCACGGCGAGGATGGTGGGTTTGAGGGGGAAGCGTGCGAGCAGCAAGGCGAGGACGGGGCCGCCGACAGCGACGCCCGCGGCGTATCCGGTCACCAGCAGCCCGGCGACGGGAACGGTGACGCCCAGATCGGCCGAAACACCGAGCAGGATGCCGGAGATAATGAACTCAGTCGTGCCGATGCAGAACGCGGCAAGCGAGAGAGCAAAGACTGCGGGAGGCATGAAAGGCGTCCTGAAAGCGCGTGGGCATGCCATTTGGCGGTGTTTCGCGCAAGCAGCCACGTGCAAAGCCCGCAAAGCTGAGTCATAATTCCCCCATCGCATCGAAGGGGGTAGAAATGGCAGTTGCGGATTTGAAGCGGCGCTGGGCTCTGGTCACCGGCCTGCGCGGGCTGCTGATGCTTCTCGCCGGACTCTATGCCGTCATCTGGCCGGCGCAGGCGCTGCTGGTCGTGGTGACGGTGGGCGCCGTGCTGCTGATCGTCGATGGCGTGCTGGGGCTCTGGAGTCTTACATTCGGCGGCGCCAAGACCGGCAATTTCTGGTTCGACGTCATCCGCAACGCGCTGTCGCTGATCCTGGGCGTGCTGATCCTCTTGTCGCCCGTCCTTTCGACGCTGCTGACGGTGACGTTCTTTATCTATCTCTTCGCGTTCCAGGCCATCATCGTCGGTGTGATGGAGATCGTCGTCGCCGTGCGCGAAAGGGCGCTCTACTCCAAGATCTGGCCGATACTGCTTTCGGGCGTGCTGTATGTGATCTTCGGCATAGCGCTGCTGTTCGCGCCGTTGATGGGCGCGATCTTCTTCACGGTGTTCGCGGGCGTGCTGATGATACTGTTCGCCGTGGCGCTTCTCGGCCTGGCTTGGCGGCTCTATCGCGGAGCAGACGCTACGGCTGGATAGCTGCGCATGCCCGGTCTAGGCGACCTGCTCGTCGCGCATCTGCCCACCGTTCTCGCGCTCGGAGCGATTGTCCTATTCGCCTTGGTGGAGCTCGGCTTTCCGCGCATGCAGAAGCGGCCGGACTGGCGCGAGCATCTGCCGCCTATATTGAGCTTCGCGGCGCTCACCTTCGCGACCACGCTGGTGTTGAACAGCTTGGTGCAGGAGTGGCTCCTGACGGTCTTCGTTCCGCTTCGCGTGTTCCACCTGGCACAGCTCGCGATCCCGGCGCCTCTGCTTTTTGTCGTCAGCTTCCTGCTGGTCGACTTCTTCAACTATGTCTTTCACCGCCTGAGCCACGGCGTGCCCATGCTCTGGCGGCTGCACGCCATCCACCACTCCGACGAGCACGTGACCGCCGTCACGGGCCAGCTCCACCATCCGCTCGAAGTGGTGGCGAGCTACGTCTTCATGCTGTTCCTTTTTGTCGCACTGGGAGTGCCTGTCGTCGCGGCGATCATCTACGGTCTCGTCTACGCGGTGTTCACCGCCTTCGCACACGCCGACATCGCACTGCCGCGAAACCTGGACCGCTGGCTCAGATGGGTCATCGTCACGCCTGACCTCCACCGTACGCATCACTCGAGCGACATGCGCGAGGGCAACTCGAATTTCGGACAGATCTTCACGATATGGGACCGGCTGTTGGGGACCTACGTCGACCGGCCCGCTGTGCCTGAAGCAGAGCTGAAAATGGGCCTGCCCGACGAGGCGCGGCCCGCCGACTTCAAGACTTCCGTGCTGCTGGCCTATCCGTTCCTGCGCCGGGAGGCCGGCCCCAAGCAGGAGCGGGCCGGCGGGCCGTGATGCGTCAGGCGGCCTGCGCTGCGAGCAACCGGGCCGGGCGCGAGCCGAGGACGACGGCGTCCACGCCGCGCTCATTCCATTCCTCGATCGTCACCATCATCAGGTCCAACTGGTCGTAATCGACGAGATAGTAACCGTCGCTGCCGGTGAGGACCGCGTGGCTCCAGCGCGAATCCTCCAGCAAGTCCTGGGCCATCACGCCGACATGGACAGTCTCCGACCAAAGGTAGCGGAAGGAATAGAGGCGAATTCCGTCGCTCAGGGTTGCGATATGCCGGATGCCGCGCTTCTTGCGGCGGTCGGAAAGCGCTATCGGATAGCAGGTGCCGCCGGAAAGATCGTAGCCCGGCGGGCAGGTGAGACCGCCATCGATGGTCGGCACATATCCGATGCTGAGCTGCGGCTTCTGACGCAGGAAATCGTAGCCTCCCAAAACGGCAAAATTCGTCAGGTTGAGGCCGGCGCTCAGGTCGAGGCCAAGCTTCTCGTCCGCCATCGGGAAGTAGGTCACGCCACCGCCCACCACGAGATTGTTGGCGAGGTTGGACGACAGCACCTTACCGGTGATGCCGACATCCGGAGTCGAATCGCCAAATTCGACGCCGATGCCCAGAAGGAAGGTGAGGCTGCCGCTTTCCTGGGTTGCAGGCACCGGAACCTGCACGGTGCCCGCCATGGCAGCCGTCACGGGAAGCATCGCGACCAAAGCAGTCGTGGCCAGAAGCCGTTTCATTATCTACCCCCAAAAATTCATTCGAAATCGGCAAATAGGGGGAAAGACTGCACCACGCCTCCAGCCCGGACAAGCCGCGAACACCGGCTGTGCACGCTTTGCTGGCCAACTGATGCAGCAATCCATCACCGGGAAGCGGCGCCGGTTCCTTTGGCTTTGTGTTCGATAGCGGTGTTGAGCGCGGCACCGAGAACGAAGATCTGGGCGGAGTTGTACAGCCAGAGCAGCAGGACGACCGCCGCCGAGACCGAGCCGAAGGTGGCCGAGTAATGGCCCCAGTTCTCGACATAGATCGAGAAGATCGCGCCCGCGACTATCCAGAGCACGGAGGCGAGGACCGCGCCCGGCCAGATAAAGCGGATATGCCGGGGATGGCGGTCAGGGCCCCAGCGGTAGAGCACCATAAGCACTCCCACGGCCAGAGCGAGCAGGATCGGCCACCGCATGAGCAGGACGAGGAACTCGGCGCCGGTGGGGAAAGGGATGAGCGCGGGCAGGCCCGCGATGGTCACCAGCGCAATGACCAGAAATAGGGAGCCGCCGACCGTGAGCGTTACCGCAACCAGGAGCTCGGCAAGGAAACCGCGGCGTTCGGGCTCGCCTCGGACGCGCGACATCGCAAAGAGCAGGGCTTCGACCCCGCGCGATCCGCTCCAGAGGGCCAGCGGAATGGAGATGAGCAGGCCGACGCCGAGCGTCACCGGAGGCTGGGCCGCGAGCGCCTTGAGCTGCTCGCGCGCAATGTCGAGGACGCCGCCCGGGACTACGTAGCGAAAGGTATCGACCAGATCGGCGACATTGGCGGAATTGGCGAAGAAGCCATAGGCCAGAACGGCCGTGGCGATGGCTGGGAAGAAGGAGAGGAACCCGAAAAAGGCGGCAGCGGCGCAGCGCGGCGAGGTGTCCGGATCGCGAAAGGATTTCCAGGTTTCCCAGGCGACGGACCTCCAGAAGGCGCGCCGGCTGTGGAGGGTCGCGGTGGGGGCAAGGTAGTCCATGCTGTGTCAACGAGGTGCGCCCGGCATGGGTTGCGGTGGGCAGCGGGGATAAAGACGGGCGGCGCTGCTGACTTCCGGGAGGCGAGCGCCTAACTAGGCCCCATGCGCTTCTCCGACGGCTTTCTCGACGAAATCCGCCAACGCCTCCCGATTCACGAGGTGGTGGGCGAGCATGTCATCTGGGACAAGCGCAAGAGCCAGCCCAGTCGCGGCGACTATTGGGCTTGCTGCCCGTTCCATGGCGAGAAGACGCCGAGCTTCCATGCCGACGACCGCAAGGGCATCTATCACTGCTTCGGCTGCGGCAAGACCGGCGACCATTTCCGGTTCCTGACTGAGAAGGCGGGGATGAGCTTTCCAGAGGCCGTGGAGAAGCTCGCCGGGCTGGCGGGCGTCCCCATGCCGGCGCGGGACGAGCGGGAAGAAGCGCGCGAGGAAGCCAAGCGCTCGCTCTATGACGTGATGGAGACGGCGGCGGCCTATTTCGAGGCGGCGCTGCAGCACAATATAGGGGCGCGGGCGCGCGGCTATCTCAATGAGCGTGGGGTGAGCGCGCAGGCGCAGGCGCGCTTCCGCATCGGCTTTGCGCCGGACAGCCGCAACGGGCTGAAGGAGCATCTGGCGGCGAACGGAGTGTCGGCGCAGGAGATGGTCGACACGGGACTGGTCGCCTCGCGCGAGGACGATCCGCTCACCTATGACCGTTTCCGCAACCGGGTGATGTTTCCGATCACCGATTTCCGCGGGCGCATCGTGGCGTTCGGGGGCAGGGCGCTGTCGCCGGATGTGCCGGCGAAGTATCTCAACTCGCCGGAGACGGTGCTCTTTCAGAAGCGCTTCGTGCTCTACAACGGCAAGGACGCGCGCGCCGCTTCGCGCGACGGCAAGCCGGTCATCGTTGTCGAGGGCTATCTCGACGTCATCAGCGCGGTGATGGCGGGCTTCGAGGGTGCCGTTGCGCCGATGGGGACGGCGCTCACCGAAGACCATATGCAATTGCTCTGGCGGATGAGCGATACGCCGGTGCTGTGCTTCGACGGCGATGCTGCCGGGCAGCGGGCCGCGGAGCGGGCTGCGGGGCTGGTTCTGCCGCTGTTGCAGCCGGGGAAGACCGTGCGCATCGCCTATCTGCCCGAGGGCGTCGATCCCGACGATCTGATCCGGGCACAGGGGCGGGGCGCATTCGCCGACGTGATCGAGCGGGCACGGTCGCTGTCGGACGTGATCTGGAGCCTCGAGACGGGCGGGATCGTGCCGGAGACGCCGGAGGCACGGGCGGCGCTGGAGAAGCGCCTGCGCGAGAGAGTGGCGGCCATCGCCGACCAGTCGGTCCGCCGGCACTACAGCCAGGCGTTCGATGAAAAGCTCGCGGCTTTCTTCCAGCCTATCCGGCAGTCCCGCTACGAGGGACGGCGGTATGAGGGCCGCAACGAACGGCGCGGCGGCTACCAGCAAGGGCGCGGGACCCCGCGGCTTGTCGTCTCCGACACGCTGCGCAATTCCCGGCTGCTGAAGCCGGGACGCGGGCTCGAGGCGACGCCGCGCGAGGCGGTGATCTTGATGAGCCTGATCAACCATCCAGAACTGGCGGAATCCCGGATGGAGCAGCTTGCCGGGCTCGAACTCAGCTCGCCCGGCGCGCGGCGGCTCCTGGGCGCGATGCTGGATTTGGTTGCAGCCGACCATGACATCAGCGCGCCCGATTTCCGGAATGCCTTGGGCGCACGGGGGTTTGGCGAGGATATTTCACGCATGGAGTCACTGCTTGCCCGGCAGGGGGTCTGGCAGAGCGGCGCGGAAATCGACGCTATCGATGCCGAGACCGGCCTCAGGCATGCCATGGCCTTGCATTACAAGGCTGTTCAGCTACATAAGGACCTGAAAGCGGCCGAACTGGCTCTGGGCACCGACCCAAGCGAGGCGACATTCGAGCGGCTGCGGGACATCCAGAACCAGATTACCACCGTCGACGGGACTGAAGCGTTGATCGAGGGGTTTGGTTCGCTATCCGGGCGCGCGACACGCAGCTTTTGAACGGGCTGGCGACCGCGCGATTTTGCTTATGGGCGAATCAGCATCATAAGCAGCGGAAGCGAGCCGCGGATCGCCAGGGCGATTCGGCTCTTTGCACGTAGAAGGCGCCGTCATCATTTGTAACGCACGGGCGCGGCGAGGCGCCCTGGAGCAGACAGCCAGATGGCTACGAAGTCCGTCAAGAAGGCGTCCCCGGCGAAATCGAAGTCCTTGAAGGCCGACCCGAAGAAGTCCGTCGCGCGCAAGGCGGCCACGAAGGTCGCGCAGAAGAAGATCGCGCCCAAGCCGGTGAAGGCGAGCAGGCCGGTCGCCAAGAAGCCCGTGGCCAAGAAGGCTGCACCCAAGCCGGTGAAGGCCAAGGCTCCGACCAAGCCGTTGCCCAAGGCAAAGGTCGCGGCCAAAAAGCCCGAGCCGAAGGCCAAGGCGAAGCCGGTCAAGACTGAGCTGCCAAAGGCCAAGCCCGCGCCGATTGCCAAGGCCAAGCCGGAGAAGCCGGCAGCTTCGACTGCAAAGCGTCCGGAACCAAAGACTGCCCCAAAGCCTTCGACCGAGAGTCCCCCAAAGGGAACGCTGTCGGCAGGCAAGACTTCGACCGCCACTCCGAAATCCGCCTCGACCAAGCCTACAGAAAGTAAGTCCAAAGTGATCAATTCCGCGGCCTCTCTCAAATCCACTCCCGCCAAGCCGGTCACCGGCAAGGGCGCCAAGGAGGGAGAGAAGCAGGGCGAAGCTGCGCCCGATACTCCGGATTCGCCGCTGCTCGATCTGAGCGATGCGGCAGTCAAGAAGCTGATAAAAGTCGCCAAGAAGCGCGGCTACGTCACCTATGAAGAGCTGAACGCCGTGCTGCCCTCGGAAGAGGTGGTGGCCGACCAGATCGAGGACATCATGGCGATGTTCTCGGACATGGGCATCAATGTCGTCGATGAGGACGAGGTCGAAGAGGCCGAGCCCGATACGCCCGAAGAGGAATCGACCGAGCTCGCCGAAAAGACCGGCACCGCCGTCGTCTCGAAGTCGAATGCGCGCGAAGGCAGCGATCGCACGGACGATCCGGTGCGCATGTATCTGCGCGAGATGGGCACGGTGGAACTGCTCAGCCGCGAGGGCGAGATCGCCATCGCCAAGCGCATCGAGGCCGGCCGCGAGACGATGATCGAGGGCCTGTGCGAGAGCCCGCTGACCTTCCAGGCCATCATCATCTGGCGCGACCAGCTCGCCAATGCCGAGATTTTGCTGCGCGACATCATCGATCTCGAAGCGACCTATGCCGGCCCCGACGCCAAGCAGGCGGCGCCGGTCGCGACGCCCGAACCCTACAAGCCCGCCTCCGCAATGGTCACGCCCGCCAAGGTGGAGGCGAAACCCGCGCCCAAGCGCGCGTCGTCGGGCGACGAGGATGACGATTATGTTCCTGAGGAGCCGCAGGCCCCGCAGGATCCGGTCGAGGACGACGACGACGATTTCGAGAATGCGCTGTCGCTGAGTGCGATGGAGGCTGAGCTCAAGCCGCAGGTGGTGGAGACCTTCGACCGCATCGCCGAAGCCTATGGCAAGATGCGCAAGCTCCAGGACAAGCACGCCGCGGACCGCACGAAGCCGGTGACGGGCGCCGAGACCAAGAAGGTTGAAGGCTTCCGCTCGACGGTGATCGCCGATGTGAAGTCGCTGTCGCTCAACGCCTCGCGCATCGAGAGCCTGGTCGAGCAACTTTACGACATCAACAAGCGCCTGGTGCGGCTCGAAGGCCGGCTGCTGAGGCTCGCCGAAAGCTATGGCGTCAAGCGCGAGGATTTCCTCGAGGCCTATTTCACCCACGAGCTCGAAGAGGGTTGGGCCAAGGAAGTCGCCGGTAAGGGCAAGGGCTGGGCCGAGTTTGTCAAGCGCGAGCTCGATACGATCAACGAGATCCGCGGTGAGATTCACACGCTCGCGACGGAAGCCGGGCTCGACATCACCGAGTACCGCCGCATCGTCCACAAGGTGCAGAAGGGCGAGCGCGAAGCGGCTATCGCCAAGAAGGAGATGGTGGAAGCCAATCTCCGCCTCGTGATCTCGATCGCCAAGAAATACACCAACCGCGGGCTGCAGTTCCTGGACCTGATCCAGGAGGGCAACATCGGGCTGATGAAGGCCGTCGACAAGTTCGAGTATCGGCGCGGCTACAAGTTCTCGACCTATGCCACATGGTGGATCCGGCAGGCGATCACGCGCTCGATCGCCGACCAGGCGCGCACCATCCGCATCCCGGTGCATATGATCGAGACGATCAACAAGATCGTCCGTACCTCGCGGCAGATGCTGCATGAGATCGGTCGCGAGCCGACGCCCGAGGAGCTGAGCGAAAAGCTGCAGATGCCCTTGGACAAGGTACGCAAGGTCCTCAAGATCGCCAAGGAGCCGATCAGCCTCGAAACGCCGATCGGTGACGAGGAGGATTCGAATCTCGGCGATTTCATCCCCGATGTGAACGCCGTGCAGCCGATCGATGCGGCGATCCAGTCGAATTTGCGCGAGACGACGACCCGCGTGCTTGCATCGCTCACGCCGCGCGAGGAGCGTGTGCTGCGCATGCGCTTCGGCATCGGCATGAACACAGACCATACGCTCGAAGAAGTCGGCCAGCAGTTCAGCGTCACCCGCGAACGCATCCGCCAGATCGAAGCCAAAGCGCTGCGCAAGCTCAAGCACCCCAGCCGCAGCCGGAAGCTCAGAAGCTTCCTCGACAACTAGGGGTGCGCGTCGTTCAGCCGGAAGGCTCGCGTGGCAGCCTCAAGTGGATACAAAGGGCGGTCAATGACCGCCCTTCTGTTATCAAGGCCGCCCTTGTATTGGGTGGCCTGACCGCTGAAGGGGTGGAGTGGCTTTCGCCCGTTCGAGCAGATGCCTACGCTGAGTATCGCGATGTAGCGTTCCTTGAGCGCATTGGATCCGGACATCTTGCGTCGGCACTCGCTGATTTCTGGCCGCGTCGTGGACCCCAATGGGACGCGCTCGCCCGCGCAGACGACGAAATCTTGCTCGTAGAAGCAAAAGCGCATGTATCCGAAATGCTCAGCCCTCCGACGGCCGCGTCAGAGAAGAGCCGGAGGCAAATCGAAAGGGCGTTGGCGCAGACAATCGAAGCCTTCGATGCGAGGCCGCTCGCGGCCTGGACGGATGTCTTCTATCAACTTGCAAACCGCTATGCCTTTCTTCACCTGCTCAATTCACGTGGAGTCCCGGCGCGCTTGGCGCTTGTTAACTTTGTCGGCGACACTGAGATGAGTGGACCGCGGTCGTCGGCGGAGTGGGCCGCCGCATATGAAGTGGCGGATCACGTTATGGGCTTGTCGCGAAAGCACCCCTACGCATCACGAATTCACCACGTATTCGTGGACGTCCAAGCGTTGACGTGAGTTGAACGAGTTTGCGGCGAAGAGCATTTCGGCTAGCCTGTCCCCAGTTCCTCAGGAATGAGAGGTAAATCATGTCCTTCTGGAAGAACCTGTTCGGTGGCGGCGAGCCCAAGGAAGCCGCTCCGGCTCCCGGCGAAGAGTATAAGGGCTTCGTCATCCGCGCGACGCCGATGCCCGTCGGCAGCGAGTATCAGTTGGCGGGCACGATCGAGCAGGAAATCGACGGCGAACTCAAGACCTACAAATTCGTGCGCGCGGACCGGATGGGCTCGCGCGACGATGCCGTGGCGCTGGCGCTCGGCAAGGGCCGCCAGATCATCGACGAGCAGGGCAAGGGTATCTTCAGCCAGAGCCGGCCGAAGACGAACTGAGGCTTCTGGGCGTGCCGTAGGCTGCCACCATCGCCGCGACCGCGCGGTCGTTGCCGCCCTTGAAGTTGGTACGCCATAGCGCGTGACGCTGTGAGCCGGACCATGTGATCAAATGGTAGGGCGGGCCCACCTTGCGAAAGGACGCCCCGGTCAACAGCGCCATCCAGTAGAACCAGATGTCATCGGTTCCCGGGCACAGGGACATGAAGCGGTCCTGCCTGAACAAATCGGGATGATGGATGCCGGGCGGGTAGAGCGTGCCGCCATTGCCGGCGGGGACGACCGTCCAGTCGGCGCGGTTGTCAGTGATCGCGCGTGGCCAATGACGGAACGGCAGCGGCGTCCCGTCCTGAGTGGCGACAAGCCGATGGGCACGATTGGTGAGGACCAGGCGCTGGTCCGGAGCCCATTCGGAGATCAGTTCACCGAGCCATGTCGGCTGGTAATAGACATCATCGTCCACCGTAACGATGATCGCGTCGGGATGAGCGATACGCGCCGGCACGTACTTGTTGTAGGGACCGATGTCGGCGCCGGTGAAGCGCATCTGCAGACCGTCGCTACCCAGGTCCAGTACCTCTTGCGGCAAGGCGCCGGCGTCGGCCTCGACGAGGTATAGCTCAATCGCATCGGGTCTGGTGTCCTGCAACAGGAGCGATCGCAGGGTATGGATGAGAGTGGCAAAGCGCGGCGGGTAGGATGTGAGCGAGACGATGAGCGGCAGCGGTAGGCCGTGTGGCCGCGCCGAGGCAGGGTCGGTGCGGCTGGCGGCGTAGGCGGCGGCGACGATCTCGTCATATCTGGGGCGGTTCGGATGGAATATGCGGGACAGGCGCATGTGATCCGACTCGATTTTTGCGCGGGCGACCAAGCATGCGCCTTTCGCGTTGTCTTGGAAGACAATCCGGCCTAGAGGCAGCGCAACGGAGAACAATCATGGCCAAGAAGCCGTCACCCCGCGCCGAATTCGTGCTTTTCAACGTCGTCTATGAAGACGGCACGCAGCGGAGCAATCGCAAGGTTCCGGCGGAGCTGCTGGGCGGGCTCGATGGAGACGCGCCGGCCAGGGACGAGATCGAGGCGCAGGACCGCGCCATCGCTGAGAAGTCCCGCATTCCTCCACTGGCCATCAAATCGATCAAGCGGGTCGGGGCGAAGTAACCGCCACCCCGCACGCCGCCGTTCAGCAGCGGTCGCTTTGGTCCGGCAGATACTGGCACCAGGGCTTCTGGGTCTCGGCGCCCGAGACCTGCGAATAGGTGCAGGTCTGCATGTTCACGATGCCGCCGACGGTCTTCTTCGTATCGTGGTCCTCGCCAAGGAAGCGCCAGGTCGAACTGGTCTTGGGCAGCGTCTCGAGGATTTTGATGTAGTCGGTGGCGACGATCTTGGCCTGGCTCATCGAGCAGCCCGCGGCGGCGGCCGGCGCCACGGCGGCAAGGACGACCAGGCCGGCGATGGCGACGGATTTGAAGGACTTCATGACAACCTCCAACCAATAGTTAACGGAAGGTTACCATGAAGTTTGTGCAAAAGGTATGAGCACGCCGTTCAGATTTCATTCAGGGTGAATGGCAAGGGCGCAAGGCGGCGGTTCTAGAGAGCCATTTTGGCCCCGGCGCTACGGGAGCTAGTTCGCCAAGGCCTTGTTCACTGCAGGCTTCACGATCGTGCCGAACAGCTCGATCGCCTTCATGACCTTGGTGTGGGGCAGGGTGCCGACGCTTAATTGCAGGCCGAAGCGGTCGTGGTGGAACCACTCGTGCTGCATGAGAATCTTGTCGATGACCTGTTGTGGCGAGCCCATGAAATAGGCGCCATGCGGGCTCGCCCCGGCCTCGAACTGTTCGCGGGTCGTGGGGGGCCAGCCGCGCTCCTTGCCGATCCGGCTCATGGCTGCCTGATGTGCCGGGAAGGCGGTGTCCATGGCGTCCTGGCTCGTCTCGGCAATGAAGCCATGGGAGGAGATGCCGACGGGCGTCTTGAGCGGATCGTGGTTCATCTTGGCGGCGGTGTCGCGATAGAGCTGGACCAGCGGGGCGAATTGCTGCGGCCGCCCGCCGATGATGGCGATCATCAGGGGAAGCGCGTGATAGGCCGCGCGGGCGACTGAATTGGGCGTGCCGCCCACCGCGATCCAGAGCGGCAGCGGATCGACGATCGGCTTGGGATAGATTTCGATGCCGGGGATCGGCCTGGTGTGGGCCGAGCCGGGCCAGTCAACCTTGCCGCCCTTGCGGATTTCGAGGAGCAGCTGGAGCTTTTCCTCGAACAGCTCGTCATAATCGTTGAGGTCGTAGCCGAAGAGCGGGAAGCTCTCGATGAAACTGCCGCGCCCGGCCATGATCTCAGCTCGTCCATTGGACAAGAGGTCGAGGGTAGAGAATTGCTGGTACACGCGAATTGGGTCGTCCGAACTCAGCACGGTGACGGCCGTCGACAGCTTTAGGCGCTTGGTCCGCATAGCGGCGGCGGCCAGGATGGTGACGGGCGCGGTGGCGACGAAATCGGGGCGGTGATGTTCGCCCAGGCCGTAGAAATCAAGCCCGACCTGGTCGGCGAGTTCGATTTCCTCGAGCAAATCCTTCAGCCGCTCAGCGGGAGATTGCAGATGGCCGTTGTTGAGCGGGTCGGGAGTGTTCTCCGCGAAGGAATAAAGACCGATTTCCATGAAAGCCTGTCAGGATCTGTCAAAGCGCGGCGCTAATGTCGGGGCGCGCATCCGCGATGCAAGAAGAAACAGGTAGGTAACCTTGGAACTCCTCACCCGTCCGGCGACGCCCGCACGCTGGGGCGATCTGGTTACCGCCATGGAGGGCTGCAGCTATGGCAAATCCTGCTGGTGCGCGTTCTGGTACCTGCCGAACGCAATCTACAGGGCCAATGGCGCGGTGGAGAACCGGGCGCATCTCGAGGGGCTGGTGCGGGGCGGCAAGACGCCGGGACTGATTGCCTATGTGGATGATGCCGTGGCCGGATGGGTCGGCGTCGCGCCACGGCAACGTTTCGACCGGCTGAACCGGAGCAAGAATTTCGCGGCGGTGGACGAACTGGAGCCGTGGGCCGTCAACTGCTTCATCGTGCTGCGGCCGTTCCGGCGGCAGGGAATGGTCGCAAGCCTCGCCGAAGCTGCCGCCGAGTACGCCTTCTCCAAGGGCGCGGCGGTGGTCGAGGGCTATCCCATGGAGCCTGGTGAGAAGACGGGCTCGGGCGATCTCTTCGTCGGAAGCGTCGCGGCTTTCGTGAAAGCCGGATACAAAGAGGTCGCCCGGCCTCTGCCGCGCCGGGCGATCATGCGGAAGTTCAGGGGAACCGGGTGAAATCAGCGCTGCTCGCACTCGCGTTGATGGGGATGGCCGGCCCCGCGCTGGCCAATGGCGCGATTTCCGAGTTCCCAGCGGGCGGGGTGGAGTTCCTGCAATCGGCGGATATCGCGATCCAGCGCGAGGATCTCTATCTCGGCCTCGAGCAGGTGCGCGTGCACTACGATTATCGATCGGACGCTGCCGGGACGCAGCATGTCACCATCGGCTTTCCGATGCCGGCGGTGCCGATCGACGGCGGGCCGGACCAATTGGGCGGCAATCTCGCGATCGATGAGAACGATCCGCTCAACTACATGGTGTTCAAGGCCAGCGTGAATGGCGAGCCGGTGGAGACCACGCTGCACGAGTATGCCTGGTTCAACGGCGAGAACATCACGGAGCTGTTGGCCAAGGCTGGCGTGCCGGCATTCCTGCCCTACGATCAGACCAATGAGGTTCTGGGCAAGCTCGACAAGGCGGTGGTCGATTCCCTGGTCACCCGGGGGCTCATCTATCGCGATGAGTTCGGCGAGCTGGGTGAGCCGATGTGGCAGTATCAGGCCGTCTATGAGTGGCAGCAGGACTTTGCGCCGGGCGTGACGCAGGTCGATATTTCTTACGTGCCGCTCGCGGGCTATCCGGGCGATATCCTCGACTATTACGAGGTCGATCCGGACGGGCTCTATTGCGTCGATGACGGCGTGCGCAAGGTCATCGACGACTTTCGCGCGCGGCAGATCGGCTATGAGGTGCAGACGCTCAGCTACATCCTGACCACAGCCAAATACTGGAAGGGACCGATCGAGAGCTTCAATCTCACAGTGGACAAGGAGCAGGTCGATCCGGAGAACGCCGTTGTGGGGACCGCCCTGTCCTGGTGCGGGAAGGCGGAGGCGGAGGAGACGGACGAGGAGTACCGCTGGAGTGCCACGAACTTCACGCCGGAACGCGATATCGCGGTGGTGTGGTACGCGTTCTACGATTTCAGCGAGCAGGCGACCGAATAGCGTAAAGCAAAGGCCCCGACTGATGCCGGGGCCCTTGGTTGCTCCGATCGCAGCGTTACGGTGCGACGCTGGACGCGGCCGGCGGCGTTGATGTGGCCGGAGCCGACTCAACCGGAGCGGACTCGGTGGGAGCAATGCTCTCAGCCGGAGGCGTCGAGATCGCCGGAGCCGTATCGGCCGGGGCCATCGGCGTCGTCGTGGTATCGGCCGGCGGCACCACGGTCGTGGTAGCGGGCGGCGTGTTCACGTCGAGATTGGTGGTCGACGGCTGCGAATTGGCCGAGAAGACCAGGTAAGCAATTGCCAGGAGGGCGAGCGCGACAATGATGCCGACAAACCAGCCAGTCGAATTGCTTTCGCGTGTATAGACGGTGCGATTGACTCCGTCATTGGAGTACATCGGATCGCGATCTGTAGTAGCCATGACGGGCTCCTTTCATGTGGACCTCACGCTCAAGAACGCGAGGTCCCCCGATAAGTTCCGATTTTGCCGCCCGGGAGATGGCTTCCCACAAGCCTTTGCGGCGTCTCGCTTATCCATCCTGAGGACGGTGCGTTTGGGAGAGTTGCGCCGCAACCGCGGGTGGCTAAAGTGCGGCGGTTTTTAGACGGGAGCGCATAGAGGATGGCGAGTCCAGAGGCACGGGCAGAGATCGCCCGCATGTTCGCGGACAAACGGGAACAGGCTCGGCAATTTCCCAATGGCAAGCCGCTCGAAAAAAGCCGCCGCGATTGGGAAGCCGAGGCCCGGCTGCTCGTCCTGCCGAAGGGCTCGCACTTCACACCGGCCGACATGGGCGGGATGAAGGCGGAGTGGATGGAAATGCCGCGCGTGGCGCAGGATCGCGTGCTGCTGTTGCTCCACGGTGGCGGATACAATGCGGGGTCGCCGCGGACCCACCGGAAATTCGCGGCTCTTTTGAGCCGGGCGGCGCATATGCGGGTCATTACGCCGGATTATCGCCTGGCGCCCGAGCACGTATTCCCGGCCGCCGTCAAGGACGCGCTGAAGGCTTATGGCTGGCTGCTGGAACAGGGTTTTACTGAGGACAAGATTGTCGTCGCCGGCGATTCGGCCGGAGGCGGACTCGCACTGTCGATGATGCTGGCCTTGCGGGAGGCCCGGGCGAAGCTGCCGCGGATGGCCATCCTGATGTCGCCTTGGACCGATCTGGGCGTGAGCTCGCCTTCCTATGAGCGGAAACGCAAGCTGGATCCCGTGATCACGAAGGAGGGGCTGGCAGAGGCCGGCCGCTGGTATGCGGGAGACCGCAGCCTGTCCGATCCAATGGCCTCGCCCCTGTTTGCCGATCCGAGTGGATTGCCGCCTTTGCTCATTCATGTGGGCGGCGACGAAACCATGCTCGACGACAGCCGGATTTTCTCGGAGCGGGCCAAGGCAGCCGGTGTCGATGTCACCTATCGGGAATTCCCGGAGATGTGGCATGTCCACCATCACGGCGCGCCGGACGTGCCGGAATCTGTGCAAGCCTTCAACGAAATCTCTGCCTTTATTCGCTCCCAATTCGGCGATCAGCTAATCTGACTCACCTGGGGGCGGGGTGCGTCGGGGTTGTACATGAGTATTTCGACAAGGGACGCGGTGTTTGCCGCGCTCGCGGATGAGCACCGCAGGGTATTGCTCGAACGATTGAAGTCCGAGAATGGCCAGACGCTGAGCGCGCTGTGCGAGGGACTGCCGATCACGCGGCAGGCCGTGACCAAGCACCTGGATGCGCTGGAAGCCGCCAATTTGATCTACACGGAGCGCCGCGGCCGGGAGAAGCTGCATTTCCTCAATCCGGTGCCCATTCACGCCATCGCCATCCGCTGGCTCAAGCAGTTCGACCGGGTGAAGCTCGCCGCGCTGGTGGCGACGCGATAGAAAAAAGGGCCGGGGGTTAACCCGGCCCTTCCTGTCTTTCAGTCTCGAGATCAGCTTTCGTAGCTGACCAGCGCGGTGATGCGCTTGATGGTGACGCGGCGGTTGAGTTCTTCCGCTTCCTGCGTCTTCACTTTGAGGTAGCGCTCGCCATAACCCTGGGTCACGAGGTTCTCGGCAGGAATGTCGTAGAACTCCGTAAGCACCGTGGCGACCGTTGCCGCGCGCTTGTCCGACAGGACGAGGTTGCTCTCGTCCGAACCCACGGCATCGGTGTGGCCCTCGATGAGGAACACTTCGCCCGGGTTCTTGTCGAGCAGCCGCTGCATCGCCTTGGCGACCGCGCTGAGCTCGCTCACCTGGTCGCGGGCAATCGTGGCCTTGCCGCTGTCGAAGGTCAGGCCGCCGACTTCGAGACGGCGCACGCTGTCGCGGATGCGGGCGGACCGCTTGACCTCGTCGATCGAGTAGATGCGGCGCACCTGCTCCACCGGCGGCTGATCGAGGAAGAACTCGATCTCGTCCTCATCGGCCTCGTCGGCGTCGAGAATGTAGTCGCTGATCGGGATGGTGAGACGCAGCGGGGGCAGATCCTCGCCGGGGTCGCGCCATTCGAGCAGGAAGTCGTCATTGCGGTCGTCGAAGGAGGCAAGGATGATCTCGCGGCCATTGGGCAGGATCTTCGAACGCTTCAGGATGTCGCCATTGCGGTTGCGCACGGTGACGATCTTGACGCCGTTCGGCTTCACCACGGTCTCGCGGATGCGGCCGCGGCTCAACTGCTCGTAGTAGATCTCATCTTCGTTCCGGTCGTAGTAGCGGTCGCGCTCCTGTTCCGGATTGTTGATGAAGATGTTGATGCCGATCTGGAAGATGAAGCCGTTATTGTTGCGATTGTCGTTGCCACCCTGGATGACCTTGACGTCCGGGTTGTCCGGCGGCGGCGTCAGCGTGATGCTGCCGACGTCGATCTGCTGGCCCTGCTCGGTCTGCGTAGAGAGTTCTTCGGGCGGCGGGGGCTGCAACTCGGCCTGAGCCTGCTTGTCGTCCGCCGGTGGGGGTGCCGGAGGCGGTTCCTCGGATGCGGGGGGTGGCGGCTCGGAGGATGTCTGGCCCTCCTGGGCTGCCGTCTCCTGGTCCTTGGCGCTGTCGAGCACCGGCGCCGCTTCCTCGGGGGCGACGTCCGCCGGTAGGGCTTCGGTCGCTTCCTCGGTCACGGGCTGCTCTTCGCCGACCACCGGCTCTTCGCTCGTGGCGGGCTGTTCGCTGCTCGCCGGGGGTTCCGAAGACGCAGCCGGCTGTTGGGCCGGGGCGCTCGGGAGCGGCTGCAGCTCGAGTCCGAATTCGGCGAGGCAGCTCGCATTGTCCGGATAGCCCGCCGCGGTGCAGATCGAGGTGATCGTGGCGAGAGCCTGATCGACCTTGGCCTGTCCGTCGGCATTGCCGGAATCGAGTTCGGCCACGCCCTCATTGTAAAGGTCGACCGCGGCCTGAAGCTGGGCCTGGAGATCGGCTCCCGCTTCAGCGGACGGCGCGGCTTCCGTGCTGGCCGGGGGGGCAGCCTCGGAGGAGGGCGGCGGCGCGGCCTGCTCGGACGCGGGAGGCGGCGCTACTTCTTCGGACGGGGCCGGCGGAGGCGGCGCCTCTTCAGAAGCCGGGGGCGGAGGCGGTGCCTCTTCAGAAGCCGGAGGGGGAGGGGCTTCTTCGGCAGGCGGAGGCGGGGGCGGCGCCTCCTCGGACGGTGGCGGCGGCGGGGCCTCCTCGGGCGGCGGAGGCGGGGCTTCCTCGGCGGGCGGAGCGGCCTCTTCCGAAGAAGGAGCCGCCTGGGCGCCGGTCTGTGCCTGGAGCGCCGCGAGGCAATCCTCGAAGCTGGCGAAGCCGGCGGCGATGCACTGCTCGTTCAGGGCGGTGCGGGCGGTTTCGATGGCGGCGGCATCACCCGAGGCCTGGGCGGTTACATAGGCCTGATAGGCTGCGGTGAGTTGTGCGTCCTGCGCATCAGCCGCGCCAATGGGCGCAAGCGCCAGGAAGCCGATGCTGGTGCTCGTTAGGAGCCAGGTTCGGAAGCTCATGATGGTTTCCTTGTTCTTGGAGTCAGTTGGGTGGGAAGTGACGCAGTCCTGCTGAACCGGATATGAACCGGTGAGACCTTCTCGCTCGACAGTCCCCGCTTGGAGCCCCGAACGTTCTCAGGCGGCGCGGGTTCCATTTCAACGAGTTTTGCCGGCAATCGGGGCATGGACGCGGCGCCGCTATGGCGACCAAGAGGCGTGCGTGCTAGCCGTTCAACGGGGCAAATGCAGCAATTCCAGACAAATATCGAGATGCAGACGCGCGGGCCGGGCCTGTACGAACTTACCCGGGAGATGCAGCGCTTCATCTTCATGAGCGGTGTGGAGACGGGGCTCGTCACGGCCTTCTGCCGGCATACGTCGGCCTCGCTGATCATCCAGGAAAATGCCGATCCGGATGTGCGCGCCGACCTCCAGGGATTCTTCCGGCGGATCGCGCCGGAGGGGATGGAGTGGATATCACATCATACCGAAGGGCCGGACGACATGCCGGCGCATATCAAGGCAGCCCTGACGCAGACCTCGATCGGCATTCCGGTGTCGAATGGGCTGCCGGTGCTGGGAACGTGGCAGGGACTCTACTTATTCGAGCACCGCGCGCGGCCGCATAAGCGCGAGGTTGCGCTCCATCTGATCGGCGACGTCAAGTGAGTGGATTGTTCGCCTATTGGCCGCTGGTGCTCGGACTCTCGGCGAGCGGAATGGTGTCGGGTGTATTCGCGGGCCTTCTCGGTATCGGAGGGGGCGTCATCATCGTCCCGATCCTGGGGCTTGTTTTCGAGAGCATGGGATTTTCGGGCGACGTCGCGCAGCATGTGGCGGTGGCGTCGTCGCTGGCCATCATCATTCCCACGGGTGCGATGAGCGCGCGCTCGCACTACAAGCGCGGCGCGGTCGATGTCGGGACGCTCAGACTTTGGGCGCCGTTTGTCTTCATGTTCACGATGGTCGGCGGACTGATGGCGCGATGGTTTTCAGGCGACACGCTGCGCATCGTGTTCGGCGTCATCGCGCTGCTCATCGCCATCAATATCGTTGCCCCGCTGCAGCGACGTCTGATGGGACATCTGCACGGCTCGCCCACAACGCACCGCATCGCGGCGTCGATCGTGGGTCTGCTTTCGTCCCTGATGGGCATCGGCGGCGGATCGCTCAGCGTGCCCACGATGGTAGCGTTCGGCCAGAGCATGCACACGGCGGTGGGGACCGGGGCAGCCATCGGCGTCTTCATTGCCATTGGCGGCACGATCGGATTCATCGTTTCCGGTTGGGGCGTGTCCGGGCTGCCGCCCTTCAGCCTGGGCTACGTGAACCTGATCGGGTTCGTGCTCGTGGGCGGCTTTGCGGCTCTGACGGCGCCGCTGGGCGTGGCAATTGCGCACCGGCTCGATCAGCGGACGCTGAAATATGTGTTCGCAGTGTTCCTGGTGGTCGTGGGGCTCAACATGATCTGGAAGGCCGTGGCGGCCTGAACCGCCACGGCGCCATAGGTCAGCGGCCGGGCTCGAGGTCCCAGTTCACATTGACGTCGATGGTGAAGGTCAACTGGCCGGCTGCGATCGGAACCGCGATGTCGCGCACCGCGGCGGCCTCGGCCTTCATGTACATGGGCACGGGCTGGTTGTAGGTCTGTTGCTCGCTGATCAGCGCGAGCGCGCCGAGTTCCACGCCCGCAGCTTCGGCGTAAAGGTCCGCCTTGGCCTTGGCATCGGCAAAGGCCAGCTTGCGCGCCTCGTTGTAGAGTTCGGCTGGATCGTCGACGGCGAAGTTCACGCCATTGATGGTGTTGGCGCCCACCGTCACTGCCTGATCGAGCACGGCACCGAGAGAGCCGAGCTCGCGAACATAGACCGTGACCGAATTTGTGACGGTGTAGCCGACGATCTTGGGCGGAAGCTGGTAGCCGTTCTGGTCGCGTGCGTCGGAATAGACATAGTTCGGATTGACCGAGAAGCCCGAGGTCTGGATGTCCTCCTCGGCGATGCCGGCGGCCTTCAGAACGTCGAGCAGCTTCTGCATGTCGGCGCTGTTGGCGTCGAGCGCCTCCTTGGCGGTGCTGCCCTGCGAGGTCACGCCCGAGGTGACGAAGGCGCTGTCGGGGGCGGCGGTGATTTCGCCATGACCGGTGATCTGCATGGAGCCAGCGGCGAAGGCGGGGGAGGCGAGCGCGGTGGCAAGAAGAAGCGGGGCAAGGACGGCGGGAAGAAGGCGCATCGGGGACTCCTATCTGATAGCCGGCAGGGTGCCGGGGAATGCGGTTACGATTATGACGGCCCCCGCGGACACATCCTTGGTGGGACTGGACGAAAGTCTGAGGTACGTGCGGCACGTGTTCTGGACAGGGCGGGAAACCGCGGGTTAGGTAGCGCCCGCGAATGGGGAGAGTGTCGTGGCGGATACAATAGTTCCAGCGGAAGGCGTGCTTCTTGGCCGCGCGAGGGTGCCGGGATCGGCTTATCCCCGGATCGTTACCGCACGCGGCGGAAGGGTTCTGGACATCACCGCCAAGGCGGCCCCTACCTGTCGGGACATCTGCGAGATGGACGACCCGGCTGCCTATGTGAGCAGCGCGCAGGGTGTCGACCTCGGTCCTGTCGCCGCGTTGGTCGACGATAGCTGGGCGGGACGGAAGGACGAGGCGAAACCATCGCTGCTTTCGCCGATCGATTTGCAGGCGGTGAAAGCCGCCGGCGTCACCTTCGTGGTCTCGCTGCTGGAGCGGGTAATCGAAGAGCAGGCGCGAGGCGACAAGGCTAGGGCCGAGGCGCTCCGTGGCGACATCCTCGGATTGATCGGCACCGATCTCAGCCAGCTTGTGCCCGGTTCGGAAACGGCGATGAAGGTCAAGCAGACGCTGATTTCGCGTGGCGTCTGGAGCCAGTATCTCGAAGTGGGCATCGGGCCGGATGCCGAGATTTTCACCAAGTGCCAGCCGATGAGTTCGGTCGGCTTCGGCGCCGATGTCGGCATCCTGCCGATCAGCGAATGGAACAATCCCGAGCCCGAAGTGGCGATGGTGGTTGCGAGCAGCGGCAGGATCGTCGGCGCGACGCTCGGCAACGACGTCAATCTGCGCGATGTCGAGGGCCGCTCGGCTCTCCTGCTCGGCAAAGCCAAGGACAACAATGCCTCGGCATCGCTCGGGCCGTTCATCCGGCTGTTCGACAAGAGCTTCTCGCTCGCCGACATCTCGGTGGCAGACATCGAGCTGAAGGTCACCGGCGAGGATGGCTTCGTTCTCGACGGCAAGAGTTCGATGAGCCAGATTTCGCGCAAGCCGGAATCGCTGGTGGCGTCGGCGATCGGGCGGCATCATCAATATCCGGACGGGTTGGTGATCTATCTCGGCACGATGTTCGCGCCCGTAAAGGATCGCGGCGGCGCCGGCAAGGGCTTCACGCACAAGCCCAACGACATCGTGACCATTTCGACGCCGCTGCTGGGCGCGCTCTCCAACCGCGTGCGGCTTGCGACGGAATGTCCACCGTGGACCTATGGCGCGAGCCACCTAATGCGCGACCTGGCGAAAGCCGGATTGCTGAACTGAGGATTTGAAGATGGAAGACCTGCACAAGAACCTGATCGACGGCGAATGGGTCGGCGGCGAGGGCATACCGAACATCAACCCGTCGAACACCAATGAGGTGGTCGGGCTCTATGCGCGGGCGACCGCGGAGGATGTGCAGCGCGCCATTGCCGCCGCCAAGGCCGCGTTCCCGGTATGGTCGCGCTCCGGCCTGCTCGAGCGTCATACGATCCTCAGCAAGACGGCGCACGAAATCCTGGCGCGCAAGGAAGAGCTCGGTGCGCTGCTGAGCCGCGAAGAGGGCAAGACGCTCCCCGAGGGCATCGGCGAGGCGACGCGGGCCGGGCAGATCTTCGAATTCTTCGCCGGCGAGGCGCTGCGGCTCGCGGGCGAGATCATTCCGTCCGTCCGGCCGGGCGTCGGCGTCGAGATCACGCGCGAGGCCGTGGGCGTGGTCGGGATCATCACGCCATGGAACTTCCCCATCGCCATCCCGAGCTGGAAGATCGCGCCGGCGCTCTGCTACGGCAACACCATCGTGTTCAAGCCGGCCGATTTGGTGCCCGGTTCGTCCTGGGCGATCGTCGACATTCTCCACCGCGCCGGACTGCCCAAGGGCGTGCTGAACCTCGTGATGGGGAAGGGCTCGGTCGTCGGGCAGGCGATCCTCGATGCCAAAGAGATCAGCGCGATCACCTTCACCGGCGGCGTCAGCACCGGCAAGCGCGTGGCCGAAGCGAGCCTCAAATTCATGCGCAAGGTGCAGCTCGAAATGGGCGGCAAGAATCCGACCATCGTGCTCGACGACGCGGACCTCAAGGTCGCCGTCGAGACGGTGACGCAGTCGGCGTTCTTTTCGACCGGCCAGCGCTGCACGGCTTCGTCGCGGGTCATCGTGACGCAAGGCATTCACGACAAATTCGTCGAGGCGCTGAGCGAGCGCGTGCGCAACCTCAAGGTGGGCGACGCGATCGAGAAGGGCATCGAGATCGGCCCGGTGGTCGATCCGGGCCAGCTCAAGCAGGACCTCGACTATATCGAGATCGGCAAGAAGGAGGGCGCAAAGCTGGTTGTGGGTGGCGACGAGCCCAAGCTTGCCAACCCCGGCTACTTCCTGCGTCCGGCGCTGTTCACGGAAGCCACCAACCAGATGCGGATTTCGCGCGAGGAGATCTTCGGGCCCGTGGCCTCGGTGATCCGCGTCAAGGACTATGACGAGGCGCTGGCGACCGCCAACGACACCGAGTTCGGGCTGAGCGCCGGCATCGTCACCACGTCGCTCAAATACGCGACCCACTTCAAGCGCAACTCGGAAGCCGGCATGGTGATGGTCAATGTGCCGACGGCGGGTGTGGATTTCCACGTCCCGTTCGGTGGGCGCAAGGGCTCGAGCTATGGGCCCAAGGAACAGGGCAAATATGCCGTCGAATTCTTCACGCAGCTGAAGACGGCCTACACAGCCGCCGGCTGAGAAGCCGCCGGCGCGAACCGGCGGCCCCTCGCGGCATGCTCAGCGGCCAGGCGATCCGGCCATTCGGTCGAGGATGGCGCGCAGCGTGTCCGACACCGGCGTCTCATCGGTCGAGCCGTCGCGGTTGAGCGAGACCGTGACATAGCTGTCGGCCAGCGCATCCGCATCGAGCGGGCCCCTGCTCGCCGCACCGGGATCGACCTTCGGAGTCGCAAGCGCCGTGGCGGCCGGCAGGTTGATCGGCGCGGCGCGATTCGTGTCGAAGTCGCGTGTCCCCTGGTTCGGCGGCGACACGGTGGCGGCGAGCGCCGGGCCGGCGGTGGCTGCAACCACGAGCATGGCGGTGATCAGTTTGGCGGAGTTGGTCATGGAAAGTCGGTCCTTGATGAGTGGCGCCGCAGTGGTGGGCGTTCGGTTCTGAGACGGCAGACCCGAGCAAAGCATTGGGCCCGATCACGAATTATTTGCTCCCGCGGGTGTGCGGCGGGCGTTTGCCCGGCGCGGGCAAAGCGTGTAGGACCGGCGGTGTTTCGGGACCTGACCCATGAAGTTCTGCCACGGATGACCGATACGAGGGTGATGACCGCCGAGCGGCCGGAGGCGGAAGCCGATGCCGATCTGATCGAGGGTCTGAGGCGCTACGAATTCTGGACCCGCTTTGCCTTCTTCGAAGTGCGGCAGCGTTTCCGCCGCTCCTTCCTCGGACCGCTGTGGCTCACGGCGAGCATGGGCATCATGGTGGGCGTGCTGGGTTTCGTCATGAGCGAAATCTCGCATCAGGACGTGGCGGCGGCGCTGCCCTATATCGCGACCGGCATCATCTTCTGGGGCCTGTTGACGAGCTGCATCAATGACGGCGCGACGACCTTCATCGCCAACGCTTCCACCATCCAGAACATCCCGCTGCCGATCAGCGTGCATCTCTACCAGATGCTGGCGCGCAACCTCATCGTGTTCGGCTTCAACATGGTGATCTATCTCATCATCCTGGTGATCTTCCGGCCGCCGCTGGGCCTGCACACGCTGCTGATCGTGCCCGGCTTCGCGCTCTATATCCTCAACCTGGCCTGGCTGGCGCTTGCTGCCGGCATATTGTCGACGCGCTTCCGCGACATCCCGCAGGTCATCACCAGCCTCATCCAGGTGGTGTTCTTCGTGACGCCCGTGTTCTGGTCGGTCGAGACGATGGGCCGCCGGCCGGCCTTCGTGCACTACAACCCGCTCTACCATCTGCTCGAGCTGGTGCGCTCGCCGATGCTGGGTCTCTACGCGCCGCTCGAGAGCTGGCTGTGGGGCCTCGGCCTCCTCGTGGTCGGCGGCTATCTCACGCTGCTGCTGTTCCGCCGGGCGCATGCGCGCCTTGCCTATTGGGTGTGACGGCGTGGTTGAGATCTCGATCGAACAGCTGACCGTCGAGTTCGCCATATTGGGGCCGCGCTCACGGCTGCTCAAGAACCGCGTGATCGCGCAGGCCACGGGCGGGCGCATCATGGCGAGTGCCCACGACGTCGTAAGGGTGCGCGCCATCGATGAGATGACGCTCGACATCAGGGAAGGCGACCGCGTCGGGCTGGTCGGCCACAATGGCTCGGGCAAATCGACCCTGCTCCGGGCGCTGGCCGGCATCTATAAGCCGAGCCGCGGCCGCATCACCGTCACCGGCAAGGTCGGCACGCTGCTCGCCCCGCAGATGGGGCTCGAGCAGGAGGCCAGCGGCATGGAGAACATCTATCTCCGCGGTTATCTGCTCGGCATGAGCAAGCGCGAGATCGACAGCAAGGTGGACGACATCGCCGAGTTCACCGAGCTGGGCGAGTTCCTGCAGTTGCCGATGCGCACTTACTCGCAGGGCATGTCGGCGCGGCTCGGCTTTGCCATCTCGACCGCGATGCACAACGACATCCTCCTGATCGACGAAGGCATCGGCGCCGGTGACAAGAGCTTCCAGGTCAAGGCGCAGCAGCGCATCTCCGGCCTCATCGACCGCACCCCCATCGTGGTCCTTGCCAGCCACGCCGAAGATCTGGTGAAGCGTCTCTGCAACCGCGTGGTGCAGCTCGAACGCGGCAAGATCGTCCGCGACGAGCCGATCACCGACAAGCCGAGCGAAGCGGAAGCAGTGGCGTCGGCACTCAGGGACGCTGGGTAGGAGTCACCCATCTGCCCCCCATCCGCAAGGGCGTGGGTCAATTGCCCTCTTCGGTGTTCGGATAGGTCGTCGTGATGATGTCGCTTAGCTTCACTGGCCAATCCACTCGGGGATTGCCGATCTTCTCGAAAAAGACGGCGGACCCTTCATATCCGGCTGACCACTCGGCGTGCTCCTTGCCCGGCCGATAGATGAACGGGATGACGAACTGCTCGCTGTCCATTGCCCTGTCGATGATCCGAAATCCCGTAGCCTCGTTGAGGAGGGAATCCCACGTGCTGTCGGAGAAGCGGAAGAAGTCCCACGGCAGATCGTGCATACCGAGTGTCTGATGGGTTGCGATAAGTCCGATACCGCCCATCCGCATGACCCGGTTCATTTCCACCACCACTCTCCACGGCATCGCGAGATGTTCCCACACGCTGTTGGAGTACACCGCGTCGAAGCTCTCTGGCGGGAACAATGACGAAATCTCGTGCGCATCACCCACGACATCGACATTTGTGCTGGCCAGGATATCCAGGACCGTGACGTCCAGGAACGGGAACTCCTTGGATCTGTCGATCTTGCTGCGGTCACGGCCACCGATATCCAGCATCGCCCGAGCGCCCCGTCCACGGAGCTCTTCGTGAAAGCGGCGGGCAAGCAGAGGTGTCGCATAGCGCGAGCGGCGATCTTCCGAGAGCATTCGAAGGGTCGTTTCGAGCCTACGACCGTTTTCGGTCAAGAACGCTATCTTGATATCGAGGTCCAAATCATCGGTCGATCTGAGCGACTGGTACAGGAAGCCCTTGTTTTCTCCGAGTGATCGGACCCCGCCGTGGGGAATGCGCACGCGCGACATCGATTCGAGTTCATGCGGATCGTCCAGCTCAATGGACTTGAGCTCGTCGGACAGGCTATGAAACCAGCCATGAATATACAGCGTGTTGTGGAACTTGCTCAAGCTGTCGAGCAGGAACTCACATTTGTCTATCATCATCTTGATACCTTAGAACGTGGTTTTAGCAGAAGCACATGGATTACATAGGAAAAGGCGAGCCGCCATCGGTGGAAACTGCGGAAGCGTTTGTACGTGCTGCCTATGCTGGCGTGCTCCGCCGCGCGCCCGACGAGAACGCATTTGCATACTATGTGGATCAACTGGCAAACGGCGTCATGACCTACGACCAACTGCTTTCGTATTTCTGTTCGCTGGATGAATTCTTCGCTCGCGCGGCTCCGCAAAGCTCGGGAAATGCCATTGCGGCCCTCTACTCAAAGGGCCGGTGGGAGCACGGCAATCCTTACCGCTGGGTCGATGAGCCGGCCAGCATCGTTGCCTTTCACTTTCCAAAAACTGCGGGAATTTCTCTGCGGCGTCTGATCGCGTCCTACCTTCATCCGCTGCAGCTTGGATCGGACGCTGGAGAGAAGCGGTCCAGCGAAAGTCGTTATGGGAAATATCAAAAGTTCTTCTGCTGGCACATGACGTGGGCAGAGTATTGCACGATACCCGGCCCCAAGGTCACGCTTAGCTGTTTGCGCGAGCCAAAATCGAGGTTGTTGTCCCTGTTCGGATTTCTTCGGGCTATTCATGATACCGCTGGGGTTCCTTATGACGCCGCGGCAAAGGCGGCATTTCACTCGCCGCAGGAGTTTTTTGAGCCGCGGAATCCAGCGGTGCGAAACGTCGTGGACAACGCGTATGTCAGAACCCTTGCAGAGGCGGAATGCCGGGATGGGGAGCCAGACCCCTTGTGGGCTCAACCGGCGGAGTGTGTTGATTTGGCGTTCGACCGCATCAAGCGTTTTGACGGTCTCTTCGCGCTGGAGGAGGTAAGCGAGTCCGGAGGCAAACTTCCCGAGCGGGTTAGGTCCGTATTGAGCAAGGCGTTGGGCACGGAAGTCTCTCAAATGATGCCCCGCGCGAATATCGGCCCGGGCATGGACGTTCCAGTCGCCTTGGCCGAAGAACAGGTGCTTGAACTCACCCGGCTCGACGCGGAGCTATATCGGCGCGTCCTCGAGCATATTGGCAAGGCTAGATAAACCCCTTGGCGAACATCCGGCGTGAAACCGGCCCCAGTCGTCGGCGCACTTTGAATTCATCCACCACCAGACCGGCCTCGGGGAAAGACCGGGCAAGCTCATGCATCTGTCCGATTCCATAGACCCCGCGAACCAGCAGATCGCGCTTGATAATGGGAGAGTTCAGGTACTTCGCGAAGACGAACGCGCCAAAATGTGCCTGACTGTGTGAACCCAACAGCTCCGAGACATATTCCTTCGGTGTAAGCTGCGGGTCAGGCCAATAGCGGCGTCCAGCGGCACCATTGGCCAAGGCAATCGCCCTGCGAGGGAGGAGGTCAGCGATCTTCTGCCATTCGCTTTGAGCAATTTCCGCATGGCGGTCGAGAAACGCGGCCCAGTTGAAGAGGATCTTCGGAACGTACCCAGCGCGGAGCAAAGCAACGCTCAGGCTGAGTTCGCCACGCTTGATTGCCCAATTGCGCGCATTCACCGGCACATAGTTGCGCCAGAAGTCCCGAAAGGCACGGCTGTCCGCGACGGTCCGGGAAAACGACATCGCAAACGAGGTTGCATGGTAGTAGGGCGCGAAGTTTTCGTTGCTGGCGATGTAGGGCTCCGGGCCGAGCAAGCCTTCGATGAGGCGACCTGTGTTGGCAGGGTCGTAAAAGCAACTGTCGTTGAGGAGCAGCAGGCGATCGGGGATTCCGTCTCTGAGAACGGACAGCACGCCGTCCTTGTAGGCGCCGAAGTCCCGGCCTCTGTTGGCACGAAAAATCAATTTGATGCACTTGCCGCAGACGGCCTCGCGAACCGTCTCCGATACCGTCGCGTTCGACACGACCACGACATCAACACCTGCTGCGTTGAGCGCGTCGAGGAGTTGCACGTGATTGAGGTGGAGGCCATTGCCGGGGAAAGCGGCGAAGACGGCGACTGCACCACCCTTTCGGGGTCTTCCCTCGAAAGACTGAACAATGCTGCTGCCACTGCCCATGACGTGGCCTGCCACGATCGCGGGCACGTCGTGCATAACGACATAAGACGCCGTCTCAAGCCGGGAAATGGCTGTGCGCAAAGCTGACACTAGAACTCCCCCACGAAACTAGATTCCGTAGAGGGGCGAGAGCGGCTCCGCCTCCATGGGACTGACGACGTCGCGCGTAAGCTCAGGATCGTAACCCGTCAGCGTCCAGGAAAATCTTCGCAGTTCAATGTGCATCGGTCTCGCCACTCAAATGGGTTGTTTCCGTGCGGCGGTGCGATCCGCACTGCAAAATTGTTGTCCGAATCGAAATGGTCGACTCGCGAAACTCAATCGATCTGTACAGGCGCGTCTTCAGGAAGGCGCCCTAGGTAATTCCCGTAGCCACTCTTGGCCAGCGAAGCCGCGAGTCGCAACAATTCATCCGTGCTGATCCAGCCATTGCGCCAGGCGATTTCTTCGGGGCAGGCGATCTTGAAGCCCTGGCGCTTTTCGAGCGTGGCGACGAACTGGCCGGCTTCGAGCAGGGAATCATGCGTGCCGGTATCCAGCCAGGCGAAGCCGCGGCCGAGCCGTTCGACCTCGAGGTTGCCAGCCTCGAGATAGAGGCGGTTGAGGTCGGTGATCTCGAGCTCGTTGCGGGAAGACGGCTTGAGGCTGCGGGCGAGCTCGGGCGCCCTTGCGTCGTAATAATAGAGGCCGGTGATAGCGTAGTTGGAGCGGGGGGCGGCCGGCTTTTCTTCGATCGAGAGCGCGGCGCCGACGGAATCGAATTCAACCACGCCATATTGGCCGGGGTCGTTGACGTGATAGGCGAAGATGGTGGCGCCGCCGGGGCGGGCGTCGGCGCGGGCCAGCGCCTTGGGCAGATCGTGGCCGAAGAAGATGTTGTCGCCGAGGATGAGCGCGGACGGCCCGCCGGCGAGGAAATCCTCGCCGAGGATCAGCGCCTGGGCGAGGCCGTCGGGGCGGGGCTGCTCCTTGTAGGAGATGCGCATGCCCCATTGCGCGCCGTCGCCGAGCAGATCGGCGAAGCGCGGGAGATCGGCCGGAGTGGAGATCAGCAAGACCTCGCGAAGTCCCGCCATCATCAGCGTCGACAGCGGGTAATATACCATCGGCTTGTCATAGACCGGCAGCAATTGCTTGGAGAGGACGAGCGTTGCCGGATGCAGCCTCGTGCCGGCGCCGCCCGCGAGGATGATGCCACGTCTCGTCATTGCTCCGGTCCCCTCCCGCGTGTGAGTCACAACCAGCCGAAGGCCGCGGCCAGATAAAGCATGGCCTGGCTGGGGGCAGTCTGGCGATAGACGCCCGATCTGGCCAGCCTCAATACGCGGCCGAGCGGCGATCCGCTGCGGGCGGCGGCGAAGCGGTCGAGCACAGTGCAGGCGCCCGGGGTGAGGAGGTCGCGGCAGGCGTCGAGCGCGGCGATGTTCTCCTCCGCCCAGCGGCGGAAGCGGCCCTGCCGCAATTGCCGGAAACGGGTCCAGCGGGCGCGCCAGCCCTGGTTGGAGCCGATGGCATTGGCGCCGTGCTGGCGATAGAGGACGTCGGGCGTGCCGGAATAGAGCATGCGGCCGCCGGCGCCCGAGACGATGATGTAGGCCCACCAGTCATGGGCGGGATAGGCCGTGCGGATGCTGGATTCGCGCAGGGCGGCGAAGGCGGCGCTGTTCATGAGCATGGTGTTGCCGCCGCCCAGGGACTGGACGAGCGCGTTGCGGAAATCCGGGCGGCGGCGGAACAGCGGGGCGAAACCGATGCGGGCGCCGCTTTCGTCGATCAGCGCCGTGCGGGCGCAGAACAGGGCCGCGCCGGGACCGGCGGCATCGACGGCGGCGATCGCGTCCTCGAGCTTGCCGGGCAGCCAGATGTCGTCCTGGTCGGCGAAGGCGGTGTAAGGTGCGGCGGGGTCGGCATTGACGATCAGATGGCGGAAATTGGCGCAGGCATTGCCGGCGCGGGGGCCCTGGATCAGCCGGGCGCGGCCGCGGGTCCAGCCGGCGCAGCGGGCCGCAAGATAGTCCCAGCTGCCGTCGGTCGAGCCGTCATCGGCCACGAGCAGGTCGATTTCGGGCCAGGTCTGGGCGGCGATCGAGTCCAGTTGCGCGGGGAGGAAGCGCATGCCGTTGCGGGTGGCGAGGAGGATCTGGACGGCCATGCATGGAGACGGCACGGCGCCGCCGGAATTGTCAAATGCGGCTCCCCGCGCCCTGCACATTCTCGGCCAAGCCGAATCGCTAGGGGGTTATTCGCACAGCGCCTAGTTGCGCCGACAATTCACTCAGATTCGGGGCGTCGAAAATTCCGGAAACCGCTTGCAGGATTTGCCGTGCAGTTCCGTCTCCAACTGCGGTACCGGCCAAAGAGAGATATTTTGACTCGATCTCGGCGATGCTCATGCGGTTTTCCGGCATTCCCTTGGAATAGTCTACGCGGCGCCGAAGCTGGCGACCGTCGCGCAAGTTTATCGTGGTGATGCCAGCATATTTCGCCGGGTAAATGGCGTCCATTTCCGGGTCGACCTCGACCTCGACCTGCGCGATCAGTGTGTTGAGCGCGGGATCCGCGAGACGCTTGGAGGTGAATTGCTCAATGAGCACCTGCCCATCGAGCAGAGCGGCGGCGACATTGTGACGGATGCTCATCTGGGCGTTGAGGGCGTTGCCCTGAACGTAGGGAAAGCCTGTTTGGCGTTCGACGACGCGGCTGATGCCTACGACAATTTTGTTGATGTCGCTGACATCGAAGCCGTAGTCGCGCTTCAGGGACAGGGCGGCGTCGATACTGGCATGGTTGCTTCCGCAGCAGGAATAAGGCTTGAAGCATGTGCCCTCTGTCCGCCACTCCGTACCGAGCCCGCGAGCGATCTCTCCAAGCCGGACATCATCGGAGGTCGCCGCGAGGAAGCCGCCGTCGGCCGCTTCAAGGACATAGCGCGGGCCTTCGAAGCCGCGTTGCGCCAGCTCCGCTGCGGCGATGCCACTGCGGGCGGCCGCGCCCGGATGAAGGCGCTTGCTCATCGCGCCGTCGGCATTGAAGGCCCAGAGGCCGGCCGACTGCGTACCGGCGAGGCCGAATGCGCTCGCAGTGGTTGAGGCGTCCAGGCCGAGGATCACCGAAGCGGCCGCGGCGGCGCCAAACGTCCCGGTGGTGCCGGTCAGGTGCCAACCTCGCATGCGCGATGCGTTGGGATTCACCGCAAGGCTAATTCGGTTCATCACCTCATAGCCCGCAGCAACCGCCCGCAGGAATGTTCTGCCATCAGCACCCTCGCGCTCGCCCAAGGCCAGTGCTGCTGCGATGACGACGGCGCCGGGATGGATCTTTGCGCGGCTATGGTCGTCAAAATCGAAACCGTGAATCGCCGTACCCATAGCAAGCGCGGCGTTAGCGGCGCTGATCCGCTTGCTGCCTGACGCCCACAGCGTGGTCTCCGGTGGACCGGCCTGATCGAGCGCGTAAAGATGAACAATTCTGCAAGGCTCAGTGGTTAGGCCGAAGAGTCCGCAGCCGATTGCGTCGATCATCGCGTCCTGAAGTATAACGCGCACTGACGTTGGAATATCGACTATGTCGGCGACGAACGCCGCAAGCGCCATAGTCTCCCCAGTCTTACCGGGGCCGCTCATGCTGCAGTCGCTGAAACGGAGGCCTTTTCCATCAGCGGCCCAACCCCGGTAAGGGCTTCGAGCTCGCCAATAAGACCGATCAACTCATCCGCCTGACTCGCGCCGATGACGGGATCAGCAAGCACATGGACCTTGCTCGCACGTTCCGCAGGCGACATCGGATTGCGGATGGATCCACGCGGATGGTCGACCTGCGCCTTCAGCCGTGCGCCGCGCTTTGTCTCCAGCGTCATGGCGCAAGACACGCCGCGCGGCAGCGTGGCGTCGGGAACGACGACCACCATATCAGAGAGGCGGCGGATTTCCGGATCGCCCAGCTTTTCGTCACGATATTGCGGGAAGAGCGCCGCCCCTTCGATCAATGCCACCGCGACGGAGTAGGGGAGGCTTACCTGCGCCTCATGGTAGGTGCTTGGGTGCGCGTTGAGATGGTAGTGTGCCCAGTCCGGGTGGCGATGCATGGTGATTGCAATGACATCCGAAAGCGGCTCGTCAAGGCGACCGCGAATATCGAGTGCGCAGTCGATCGCGTTGTGGATCGGGCGTGCGCAGGAATAAGGCTTGAACTCGACGTGGACGGGAAAGTCTATGCCGAGGCCATCGGTGAGTTTGCTGAAATCCGGCGCATCGGAGAATGCCCGGCAGAAGCCCCGTTCGCCGTCGAGGATAGTGGCAGCACCGGTAAATCCGCCTTTGGCCATTTGCGCTGCAAGTACGCCGTTGCGCGCTGCCGGCCCGGGATTGAACCGTTTTTGCATCGAAGGCCCATACATTTCCATTAGTCCGCCCGCCTGAGCGCCGGCAAGGCCGATGGCCGACACCATCTGCGCTGTATCGAGATGCAGCAGGATGCCGGCAGCCACGGCAGCGCCAAATACACCGCAGGTCGGAGTCGTGTGGAAGCCACGGTCACGCAACGAGTTGTTTGTGGCGGCGCTCATCCGCGCCAACATCTCGCAGCCGGCCGCGACTGCCAGTAGGAAGTCGGCGCCGCTGCTCTTTTCAGCTTCTGCGACCGCAAGCGCTGCCGAGACGATGGGTGGGCTGAAATGAAAGAGAGCGAGAACGTCCACGTCATCGAGTTCGATGCTGTGCGATGCGATTGCATTGGCGAAGGCTGCATGCATTGCCGGCACAGCTCTACGGGTGCCAATGAGGCGTGCCTGCTCCACTCCGCCGGCATCGCAAACGAAGCGTGCTGCAATCCGAGCGCTCTCGGTCGCGCTGCCGCCAAGCGCCACACCGAAGTAGTCCTGAACAAGAGTCTTGATGTCGGCCTGCAGACTTGCCGGAATCTTGTTGAGCCGAAGCCCGGCGAAATGCGCCCCGAGGCGCTCACTGGCCGTTGTCACTGTGAAATCCTAGTTCGCCTAAATGAGATCGTCGGGCACGAAGGCTGATCCGTCCAAAAGTCGACGCGCGGTTCGTCCCAGTGTCGCACGCCGCACCGCAAAGCCATTGCCGGCAGTCTCAACGATGGATTGGGTTTCGACTACGCCGGCCGGATGGCCGATGCGCACGATCGGCCCATTACCGCGCCGCGCGACCTCGTGCACCAGTGTGCCTTCGAGTTGCGCGGCCACGCCGGTGCAAACGGTGCTCGTACCGGGATAGGTCTTGTGGGCCTGCTGCACGAACATGGCACGGGCCAGGAGGTCGACATCGGCGGCACTTACGGAGCGGCCATCCAGCGCAGCAACATAGTCCTCTGGGGGGCTAACGATGCTCAGGATCGGCGTAGCCGGGGTTGTCGCAGTCGCCGTATCGGCTGACTTGGCCATGCCCATGCGGACGGCCGCCCAGGAACGAATGATCTCCAGTCGCGTGCGTAGCGCTGTGTTGGCGTCGATTTGCGAGGCACTCTCTGTGCCGGCGAGACCCACGTCGGCCGCGCGGACGAAAACATGTGCGTTCCCGATATCGACCAATGAAACTAGGATGCGGTCGCCACCGGGCAGGACCAACTCGTCGCGCGCAGCACCCGTGGGCAGCAGCGCCCCTGTCGCCGCCCCGGCAGTATCCGCAAAGTCCACGTCGATGCGTGCACCTGTGCCGGGAACTCCGGGTACAGCATAGTCGCCTTTCTCCACCGGTTGCCCGTCGGCGACCGGCACTTCGATCGCCAGCAAGCGCTCGAGGTTTGTATTGTAGACTCGTACGCGCGTTACAGGCGTGGTGGGAGCAACAAGGCCCGCGGAAATGGCGTAGGCGCCAACGGCCGAAGAAATGTTGCCGCAGAGGCTGTGATAGTCGATCGCGGCATCGGCGATCCCCACTTGACCGAAGGTGTAAGTGATGTCGGCGTCACTCCGCCCCGACGGGGCAGGGGAGATTATGGCCAGCTTGCTGGTCAGGGGGTCGGCGCCTCCGAGCCCGTCGATTTGGCGCGGGTCAGGCGATCCGAATATGCGCAGCAACAGCCGATCGCGCCATGCGGGGTCGGACGGCAAATCCAATGCCCGCACGAACAAGGCCTTGCTCGTGCCACCACGCATTATCACGATCGGAACGGCAACAGGCATGTTCTTTCCCGCCACCCCCGGCAACCCACTGTGATCCGGCACAATAGGGTCAGTCTTAAGATTGTCAACAGTTGACTGATAGACAAATATGCTCCCATAGTCGGAGCAGAAACAACGGGATCAAGGGCATGCTAGAGGGTAGACAGCGGTCCGACGCCGAGGGGCGCAAGCGGCTGAAGCAAGCGCTTTCCGAGCGTCGCGCCATAATTGCGCCGGGTGCAGGCAATGCCCTGACCGCTCGAGTGATCGAAGATCTTGGCTACGAGACGATCTATGTCAGCGGTGCGGGGATTGCCAATTTCTATCTAGGCGTACCCGACATAGGCCTCCTCACGATGACCGAGATTGCCGACACGACCTCGCGAATTGCCGACGCGACGACGCTACCGCTGATCGTCGACATCGATACGGGCTTCGGCAACGCGCTTAACGCAGGCCGTGCCGTCAAAGTGATAGAACGCGCAGGCGCAGCTGCAGTGCAAATTGAGGACCAAGTTTTTCCTAAGAAGTGCGGACACTTCGACGGCAAGGAGATCGTGCCGCTGTCCGAGATGTTGAGCAAAGTTCATGCAGCGGTCGACGCGCGTAACGACCAGAATCTGCAAGTCATCGCACGCACCGATGTTCGGTCCGTTACCTCGCTTTCCGAGGCGCTCGATCGTGCCGCTGCCTTCACCGAAGCAGGCGCGGACATGACCTTTGTCGAGGCACCGGTGAGCGTAGAGGAAATAAGAGAAATTGCAAAGCTCGAGGCCCCGCAGATGATCAACTTGGTGGTCGGGGGCAAGACGCCGATGCCGTCGCAGCAGGAACTGCGCGAGATGGGCTTCGCTCTGGTGCTTTACGCCAATGTCGCCCTGCAGGCTGCGGTAAATGCCATGCAGGTGGTGCTAACCCAACTGCGCGACAGGGGCTCAATCGACGGTCTCGACAGTATGCTCGCTACATTTGCCGAGCGTCAGCGGATTGTCGGCAAGCCGTATTTCGATGAACTCGAAGCGCGCTACGGAGCCGCGGAGCGCTAGGGCAAGGCACGCCAGGTTTCGCCCGTCACGCTGGCGCGCCCCTCCGCTTCAAGCTTAATCAGGTGCGCCAGCACGGTGCGTTCTGCTGGCCGTCGTAGTCGTTCGTCGCGCGGGGCGTAAAGGGCGCGGACGAGTTCGGCAGCGGTAGCTTCCCTTTCGCGGAGAGCCGAAAGTATCGATTGTTCGCGGGCCATCCGGTTGCGGAGCAGCAGATCGATGTGGGGCGAAGGATCAGTTATTGCCGGTCCATGGCCGGGAAGCAGCAGCCGGTCCGCACGGGCGCGCAACATTTCCAAGCTCCGGATGTAAATGGCCATATCGCCGCCGGGCGGAAAGACACTGGTACTAGCCCAACCCATTACGTGGTCACCCGAGAACAACGTTCTATCCCCGATGGTGAAGCAAAAGTGGTCGGGTGCATGGCCGGGGGTATAAAGCGCTGTAAGTCCTCCGGCGCTTGCCCCATCGGTCAGAACGACATCTGGATCAAAAGGCGGATCCTCGCCAGGTCCGCCCGCGTAGACGAGGCAACCGCTTGCCGCCTTCAGCGCAGGCGCGGCGCCACGATGGTCACGATGTTGATGGGTGATGAGGATGAAATCGATTTGCGGTACAGCATTGATGATCGCCGTCACATGTGCAGGGTCGTCCGGACCGGGATCGATTACTACCGTGCCTTTGCCGGTGGTGACGACATAAGTATTCGTGCCCCAATATGTCATCGCGCCGCCATTGCGCGCAACCAGGCGATCGATGCCGGGCACTATGGGTAGAAGAACACCCCGCGCAGGCTCGGGTTCGGTCAGGTAGCGTGGCAGTCTTCCATCATTCACGAGGCAAACGGATCCGCCGGTACCTCCGCGGCAAAGTCCATCACGATGGTCTTGACCTCGGTGTAATGGTTGAGAACCTCAAGTCCGTTCTCCCGCCCAATGCCGCTGAGTTTGTAACCGCCGTAGGGCAGCATCCAGTGCGCGGGGCGGAACGTATTGACGGTAACAGTTCCCGCCTCGATCTGTTCGGCTACGCGGAAGGCGCGTCCGAGATCGTTTGTCCACAGCCCGCCGACCAGGCCGTACTGGACGTCATTGGCCATGGCAATCACTTCGTCCTCACTGTCAAACGGGATCATCGCGAGCACCGGCCCAAAGATCTCTTCCTGCGCAAGGCGCGAACGGTTGTCCACGTCGGCGAAGACGGTTGGAGCGATAAAGTAACCCTTGTCCAGATGCGTGGGACGGGTGCCACCGGTCACCAAACGCGCGCCTTGGTCACGGCCAAGCTGAATGTATCGCTCGGTCTTGGCGAGCTGTTCCGCCGAAGTCTGCGGCCCAATATGTGAACGGGACTCCATCGGCATACCGACACGAATGCGCTCTGCACGCGCGGCGACTCTATCTACCATCTGTTCGTAGACGGGGCGCTCGACGAAGACTCGAGATCCCAGCGAGCACGATTGTCCGGTCGAACGAAATGCGGAGTGGACTGCCACCGACAGCGCGCGGTCGAGATCCGCATCCGCGAAGATGATATGAGGTGCCTTGCCGCCACATTCGAAGGTCAGCCGCTTGAGTGTAGTGGCCGCACTGCGCATGATTTCCTGCGCTGTGCGGTGCTCGCCGGTAAATGAGATCTTGTTGACGCCGGGATGACTCGTGAGAGCCGCGCCGGCAAGGTTGCCATAACCCGGAACAACATTGACGACGCCGGCCGGAAAGCCCGCTTCGACGGCAAGCCTGCCCAGTTCCATTGTGCTTACCGGCGTGAGTTCGGCGGGCTTCAGAATGATCGCATTGCCGGCCGCCAGCGCCGGACCGAGTTTCCAACTGGCGAGCAGTATTGGCGAGTTCCAAGGAAGGATGGCGCTGACGACGCCGATCGGTTCGCGCCTCGAATAGGCGTGGGCGCCGGGCCGAAACGGAATCTCTTCGCCATGAATCTTGTCGGCAGCCCCAGCAAAATAGACAAGCCAGTCGGCTGCGCGCTGCACCTCACCAAGTGTGTCCTTGAAAGTCTTGCCGTTGTCGCGACTTTCGATCTCGGCGAGTTTGCTCGCGTCGCGACGCATGAGATCGGCGAGGCGATGAAGCAACACACCGCGCTGAGAGGCAGGAATGCGGGTTCGCCAAGGACCTCGCATGGCTTCGCGCGCCGCCTCTACCGCCACAGCGACGTCGGTTTCGTCCGCTTCCGCGACCTCGGCCCAGACCTCTTCGGTCGATGGGTCGATGGAAGCGATCATGCGTCCGGAATGCGGGCGCACCCACTCGCCGCCGATAAGCAGAGTGTCATAACGGATAAGCATGTCGGGATCGTCCTCGGCTGAAGATTCAGCTTGCAACGGGAATAGTAGACTGTCAACAGTTGGTCAGTTTGGCGGCGCAGCGCGCACTGCTTTCATTTTGGAGGACGGCGAATGGGCGGGGAGGCTGCAAAGCCCGCGACGGGCTGGCAGAACGAACTTTACGACGCCCTTCGGAGGCATGGCGTTACTCAGTTCGCATATGTGCCGGACGGCGGCCACAAGATCCTTATTGCTCGCTCCCTCTCCGATAGCGACGTCCATTCAATTCCCCTGACAACGGAAGAAGAAGGCGTGGCTTTACTTGCAGGTGCCGACCTCGGCGGCGCCAAGGGGGTCCTGGTGCTACAGAGCAGCGGCGTGGGCAATTGCGTAAACATGCTGTCGCTGACCCAGGCCGGCACCTTTCCGCTGGTGATGCTGGTGAGCATGCGAGGGGACTATGGGGAAGGGAATCCCTGGCAATTCGCGATGGGTCTCGCGACGCAGCCGGTACTGGAAGCGATGGGCGTCATCTGTCTCCGCGTCGAGAGACCTGAAGAGGTGGTGCCTTCCACGGATGCCGCATTGACCATGGCCTATGCAGGACGGCGCGCCGTTGCGGTGCTGCTCACCCAAAAGCTGATTGCGGCAAAGAAGTTTTGAAAGGTGTGAGCATGAGCGACAGGTTACCCAGTCTCGATCGTGCCAGCGCAGTGCCTGCCATCATCCGCGAGCCCGAAGACTTCCTGATCATCTCTGGTCTTGCGGGGGCGGCTCGCGACGTTGCGGCACTCACTAATGATGGAGACAACGCCTTCATCATGGCGGGAGCCATGGGCGCGGCGGTGATGATGGGCTTTGGTCTGGCCTTGGCTCAGCCCAAGCGCCGCATCCTGGTGGTTACCGGTGACGGTGAGTTGTTGATGAATGTGGGCGCACTGGCCACCGTAGGCATCGCCAATCCCGCGAATCTGTCCATTCTGTGCATTGACAACGGCCACTATGGCGAGACTGGCTTCCAGAAGTCGCATACCAGTCACGGCGTCGATCTCGAGAAGATCGCGATCGGAGCCGCTATCCGCACGACGCGAACGGTGTGGGCGGAAAGCGAGATACCCGACGCCGCGCGTCTTTTGCGTGAGGCCAATTCATCGGCCTTTGTCCTACTGAAAGTGACAGCCGCCGACGCACCCAAATATTCTCGAAGCATGGATGCTGCCTTAAGCCGAATGCGCTTCAAGCGTGCGCTTGCAGCGCAGAACTGACGGACACGAATGGTACGGTTGATCGATGGCCCCCGGGCGCTGCTCCTGGCGCTCCGAAATCCAAATTTTTCGATCTACACCGTCGGTAATGCCGTCTCACTTATCGGAACCTGGATGCATCGGCTTGCAGCCGGCTGGCTGACCTGGGAACTGACGCACTCGGGTACGTGGCTGGGTCTCATCGCCTTTGCGGATCTCTTTCCCACCGTTGTGATCACGCCGTTTGCCGGCGCAGCCGCCGATCGCTGGGATCGCGTAAAGGTCGTGCAGGCGACGCTGCTCCTGTCCTTCCTTCCTTCCTTGCTGTTGTTCGTGCTGGTGGTCACGGATACCATTACCATTGAGTTGCTGCTGCTCTCGACACTACTTCTTGGCGCCGCCGCCGCGTTCAATGTGCCGGCACGACTCGCTCTAATCCCTTCTCTCGTTCCGAGGACGGAGCTTAACGCTGCAGTTGCGGTCAATTCAGTCGTCTTCAATCTGGCGCGCTTCGTAGGGCCGTGGCTTGCAGCGCTGCTGATCGCGACAGCTGGCGTGGACTATGCCTTCTTGGCCAATGCACTCTCATTCGTGGTCTTCTGGGCCGCAATGCTGCGTGTTGATGTGGCGTCGCAGAAGCAGGCTGTGGCAGCATCCGCTGGGATGTGGCGCGAGATCGCCGAAGGCGCTCGCTATGTGGTGCAGCACCGCGGCATAGCGGCGATCCTCGTTCTGCTGGCGGCTACCGCGCTTGGAGGACGACCGCTGGTGGAGCTCTTGCCCGGTTTTGCTTCGGACGTATTCCAGACCGATGCGAGCGGTCTTGCCGCGATGACGGCAGCCATCGGCATCGGTGCGATGGTCGGCGGATTGACGCTCGGGGTGGACAGTGAGCCTGCGCCCCTGATGCGGCGGTTGATCTTTGCCACCGTGTGCCTTGCGCTGGCGAGCATGGTGTTCACGTCGACGCGTGCGCTATGGTTCGCTTTGCCTCTGCTGGTGATTGCCGGCTTCGGTCATGCGCGGATCGGTATCGCGGCACAGACGCTGATTCAGTTGACCACAGAGGAGAGCAAGCGCGGCCGGATGCTTGCCATATATGGCATGCTGTTTCGTGGCGGCCCCGCGGTGGGCGCTCTGATTATCGGCTTCGCCTCAGACTACATCGGCTTGCCCTGGGCCTTGTTCGCGGGAGGCGTGCTCATGTTCAGTGTCTGGATATGGGCTTTCGCGTTGCGGCACCGGATCACACGCAGTTTTGTTTCTTCGCCGCCAGACGAGACGAGTGCATGACCGGACTTACCGAAGCCTTGGCGATGTTCGTCGTCGAGTCGTATGAGGCAGCGATACCGGTCGCAGCCCGCGAAAATGCCGTCAAAGGCATTACCGACACGCTTGCGGTCATCCTTGCCGGTGCGTGGTCCGAAGCAGCGGCTCCGATGCTCGCCTACATCGATAGCGACGGCGTGGTTCCGATTGTCGGCACCAACCGGCGGACCACGCCGGAACTCGCGGCCCTTGCAAACGGCACATTCGGACATGCTCTCGATTTCGATGATGTACTGACGATGATGCCAGCGCATCCAAGCGTCGTAATTGTGTCGGCTCTGTTGGCCGGAAGGCCGGAGGCAACCAGCGGCCGCGACTTCGTCACGGCGTACAGTATCGGCATCGAGGTGGGTGCGCGCGTAGGTCTAGGCATCGGTCTTGGGCATACGCACCGTGGTTTTCACGGCACTGGAACGCTGACCATTTTCTCTGCTGCCGCGGCATTGGCGCGTCTCCATCGATTGACGATCACCCAGACCCGCAATCTTCTCGGTCTCTGTACGTCGATGGCAAGTGGCGTGCAGCGCAATTTTGGAACCTTGACCAAGCCTTTGCACGCCGGCCTTGCCGCGAGCCACGCGCTCGCAGCGCTGCGCATGACGCGCGCCGGCATTACTGCTGCGCCCGACGGGCTGGAGGGACCAGCCGGTTTCTTTGCGGCATATGGCGTTGACGCTTCCGACCCGCACAAGGCGGCCGCGGCGCTGGGCAATCCCTGGGTACTTGTCGAGCCGGGCCTTGCGCTCAAGAAGTTTGCCTGCACGTATTCGGCGCATCGTGGGATGGACGCGCTGATGCAACTTCAGGCTCGTCATGTCTTCGTCGCTGACGATGTCGAGCGGCTTGACTGCCTGATGCCGCCCGGTGGCATGCGCGTGCTTACCTTTCCGCGTCCAACAAATGGTCATGAGGCGCGCTTCAGCATGGAGTATGCACTGGCGGCAGGACTGCGCGACGGTGGGTACTCATTGGCCACCTTCGACGATGCTCGGGTTACCCGGCCGGATTTGATCCCGCTATTTGAGCGGATTCATGTCCGGGAAGATCAATCGTGCCGTGGCAACGACCCGGACTTCGAACATCAAAGTCAGGGCGCGCGGGGTTTCGTGATAGTGCGAGTGGTGCTCGGCAATGGCGTGTCTTTCAGCCATCGAGTCGATGTCCCGCCCGGCCACCCCAAACGACCGCTGACGTGGGATGACCTCGCCTGCAAGTTCGATGACTGCGCCACGCCGGTCCTGCCGGATAGGCACCGCAACAGGGCCTTGGCGCTGCTGCAGCAGCTTGACACTGTGGAAAACATGGCGGAACTCGAAGAACTCCTCCTCTGTTGACTGTCGACAATGTCCATGCGAGCATGTTGGGATCATAGTCTTGGGCTTATTTTGCGTGATTTCCAGATGACGCCGCTGCCAGTGCCAGCCCGGGCCGCCCGGTCGCGGCGGTGCCAAACGTAATGCACAGCCCGGATGGAGCATCGCTGGTTCGCGGCCCCAGCATCTGTGCTTTGCCGACGATAACCGGCGCACCACTATGGAATCGGCTATGTCCGACAGGCTAGAAGTAACTGGTTCGTTCTGAAGGGGCCACGATGGAGAACGTACTCGTCCCAGTGAAAGCCACATCCCTGGTTGACGGTATCGTCAATCAGTTGGAGGAGGGTATCATCAGTGGCAGGCTAGCGCCTGGTGCCAAGCTTAGCGAGCAGGGTCTGGCCCGTATGCTCGGTGTTAGCCGTGGCCCGTTGCGCGAGGCCATGCGCCGGCTGGAGGGCCGCAAGCTAATTGTCCGTGTCCCCAATATTGGCGCCCGTGTAGCGCAGCTGTCGGGAAAAGATCTGATCGAACTGCTGGAGATTCGTGAGGCCCTCGAGGGAATGGCTGCCCGTAGTGCCGCCCAGAACATGTCGGACTCCGATATTCAGACCCTCGACAAGCTCGTCGAACGTCACGGCAAGCAGCCCGAAGTGCGCGATGGCGTCGGCTATTATCAGGAGACGCCGGACTTCGATTTCCATTTTCACATCATCAAAGGCAGCAAAAACGAGCGGCTAATCGAGATGCTGTGCGGCGAGCTCTACGATTTGCTGCGTGTCTATCGCTACAAGTCGAGCACACTGCACGGCCGAGCGCGCGCCGCATTCAACGAACACAGGGTGATCGTTGATGCGCTCAAGACGCGCGATCCGGAGCGCACCGAACAGGCAATGCGCTTTCATTTGTCGAACGCACGCCGTCAAGTTGAGCAGTGGCTGCTCGAGAATGAGGGCCTGCACATCCCCAGAGACAACTGAGCTGGTTTTGGTCTAGCAGATCGCTCCGCTCTCAATGAGAGCGTCGATCTCGGTGCGGCCAAGCCCGAGCACTTTGCGGAACACGTAATCACTATCCTGGCCGAGGTCTGGCGCTCGTTCGACCACGCCGCGCCAGCCGCTCGTATCACGCCATGGCAAGCCGTTGGTGAGCGAGCCATCGGGCATCGTCTTGAAGACATCGCGCGCTGCCAGATGCGGGTCGACGACCACTTCCCCAGTGTGGCGCGCGCGCGCTGCGGGGACGCCCGCCGCCAGGAGGGCAGCTTCCGCGTCCGTCGCGTCCTGGTCTTTGACCCAAGCGGCAAGAATGGCGTTGAGTCCGTCCTTGGCCGCAAGCCGCCCGGGCACATCGTTGAACTCAACGCGGTCGAGCAGGTCAGGGCGCTCGATCAATCCACAAAGGCCGCGCCATTGTGCGTCTGTGCGCACGGACACCGAGATCCACTGATCGAAACCGTTCGCGTGGAACACGCCGGCGGGCGAGGCATCGCGCTCCCAGTTGCCGTCGTGGACATCGGATGGCTGTCCCAGTGCTTCGCGCAACAGGGCATCAGGCAGCAATGCGACAGTGCCCTCCAGCATGGAGACGTCGAAGTAGCCACCTTCGCCAGTGCGCTTTCTATGGCGCAGCGCGGCAAGGATGATCACCGTTTCCCACATTGCGGTGACCGGATCGGTCCACCCCGTGAGGCCAACACGCTGCAGCCGCGGATTGATAGGCCCAATCATGCTCATCCTCCCGCTATAGGCCTGCAGCAGCGTGCCATAGGCCAGCGTGTCCTTGTCGGGACCGGATCGACCCACGCCGGAGCCCGAGACGAATAGCAGGTCGGGCCGCAGTTGGCGTAGATGCTCATAAGCCAGCCCATACTTGCGCAGCACGCCATCGGCGAAATTCTCGATCACCACATCGCTGATCTTGGCGAGGCGGCGGATCAGATCCTGTCCGCCGGCAGTGGTGATGTTGACCGCGATGCTCTTCTTGGAGTTGTTGACGATGGGATAGTGGCCGCCGCGCCGCGTAAACTCGGGCCGCAGCGAAGTCTCGATCTTGATCACCTCGGCGCCCATCATCGCCAGCATCTTGGTAGCCATCGGCCCCGCCAGCACCCAGGTGAAATCGATGATCCGCGTGCCGCGCAGCGCTTCGAGGCTCAAGGCATTCTCCTAGATGGTCTGGACCGCGCGCAGCCGCTCAATGTCGGACTTGCCGAGGCCGAACTCGCGAAAGATACGCTCATTGGCATCACCCAGCGCCGGCGCCGCCAAGTGCCGCGAATGCGGCAGCGCGTGTCCTGCCGTGGTCTCGAAATGCACCGGCAGTCCTGGCACCGGGATCGAGCGGCCACCGAAGGTGAGTGTGTCGAAGAACTGCCGATGCTGCAGCTGCGCATTATTCAAGATGTCCGCCATCGTGCTGATCGGGAAGCACGCAACACGCGCTCCGCGCGCACCGGCAAACACCTCGGCCTTGCTGCGCGTCCGGCTCCATTTGGACATGTGCTCGAACAGATCGATGAACCGCTCTCGCCGTGTCTGCCGGTCGCCACAGAGCGCGGCATCATCGGCCCAGGCCGGATGGCCCAGCACCTCGACCCAGCGCTCCCATTGATGCTGCTCGCGTGGCGACACCATTACCCAGCCGTCCTTGCACTCGAGCGCCCAGACCAGCCCGCCTGCCACCACCGCACCCTTGAAGGCGCGCCCGACGCGCTCGAAATTGCGTTCGCCGCTGTTCCACTCTCCAAGGGGATCGGGTGAGAGGCTCGAAGCGAGAAAGTCGAAAGCCGAGAGATCGACATGCGGCGCGGGACTTGTACCCGCTTCGGCCGCCATCAGCCCCCAGAGTGCGGAAGATGCGGCACAGATGCCCACCGAAAGCGGCTGCTCATGGTCGGCCCCACCCACCGGCGATTGCGTTTCGGTATCGAGCACCGAGCGGGCATTGTTGTGCGCGAATCCCGAGAGGTGCTGGACGGTCAACCCGGAGGATGGCGCGTCGGCAAGTGGCCCAACGAGGCCCATAGTGGTGATCGAGACGATGGCGGTTCCCGGCGCCGCGGCGCGCGTCCGGGCAAGCATTGCCGCCGTTCCCGGGCGATCGTCCTCGGATGCCGACTCGATGACGATGGCATGCTTCCGCCACAGCTGCTCGAGCAGCTCCGCGCCGGCCGGCTGCGTCCAGTCGAGCGTGACGCTCTGCTTGCCTGCATTGAGATAGCCGAACAGCGCGCTGTCCTGTTGCGCGTCCTCGCCGCCCCAGAACGGACCGACGTGCCGGAGCACGTCGCCCGAAGGCGGCTCCACCTTCAGCACCTCTGCGCCGAGATCGGAAAGAATCCGCGCCGCAAAGGACGACGCGAGCCCGCTGCCCAGCTCGAGCACTCGCACGCCATCAAGCAGCATCGCTGAACTTCGCTCTGTCATCGCGACGCAAAGGCGAGGGCGCCGGCGGCGGGAATCCACACCCACACATGCCCGCCCTCGAAAGTTGCCTGCGTCTCGGTGCGCAGCGTGTGCTGGCCGATCTCGACGAGATAGTGGAAGCGCGCACCGCCGTAGCTGCGCGAGAGGATGCTGGCACGCAGCAGCGTCCCGGCATCGCCCGATGGTCGCTCCTCGGTGGCCGATAGCCGCATGTTCTCGGGCCGTACCGCCACCGTCACGGCGCAGCCGGCTGGCAGCGGTTCGCGGATACTGGCGACGATCTCGCCACCGCCATTGATCTCGATCCGCGCCTGGCCGCCGGCGCAATCCTTGATGCGGCCCTGCACGAAGCTGCTGGTACCGATGAAATCGGCGACGAATGGATCGCTCGGGCGTTCGTAAACTTCGCTGGGCGTACCCAGTTGCACGATCTCGCCCTTGTTCATGATGGCGATGCGATCGCTGAGCGCGAGCGCTTCGGTCTGGTCATGCGTGACATATATGGTCGTGATCTTCAGCCGTCGTTGCAGCTCGCTGAGCCAGACTCGCGCCCGGTCGCGCAGCTTGGCGTCGAGATTGGAGAGCGGCTCGTCGAGCAGCAGCACCGCCGGCCGGTAGACCAGCGTGCGCGCCAGCGCCACCCGCTGCTGCTGTCCGCCGGACAACTGGTGCGGATAGCGCTCGGCCATGTCGGCCATCTCCACCAGTTCGAGCGTCTCGCGGATGCGCTGTTGGCGTTCCGCTTTCGGCATGCGCCTAAGCTTGAGTGGAAATTCGAGGTTCTGCTCTACGGTGATGTGCGGCCAGAGCGCATAGGATTGGAACACCAGCCCGAAATTGCGGGCCTCGGGCGGCAGGAATCGGTTGCTGCGGTGATCGAACAGCACATTGGCGTCGGCGGTGATACTGCCTTCCGTCGGCCTGTCGAGTCCGGCCAGCGCCGCCAGCGTCGTCGATTTGCCGCAGCCGCTCGGACCGAGCAGCGAGAAGAATTCGCCGTCCTTCACGTGAAAGCTGACATTGTTCACCGCGGTCACCATGCCGAAGCGCTTGACCAGGCCGTCGACGACGAGATCAGCCATTGATCTTAACTCCCAGCAGTCGGCGTGTGAGGAACACGAGGATCAGCGTTGTGATCACCTGGAACACAGACAAGGCGGCGACATTGCCCATCTGGCCATTGATGAAGTAGCGCAGCATCTTGGTGCCGAGCACTTCCGTGTTGGGACCGAACAGATACACGGCGATCGAATACTCCTTGTAGAAAAGGATGAAGACCAGCGTGAAGCAGGCGAGAATGGCCGGCGTCACCAGCTTCAGGACGGCGTTGTAGGTGGCGGACCACCAATCGGCGCCCATCACGCGTGCGCTGTTGTCGAGATCTTTGCTGATGGCGAGGATGCTGGGCGACAGCGAGCCATAGGCTGTCGGCAGATAGCGCATGACGTAGGCGATGATGATCAGCCACAGCGTGTTGCGCAGCCAGCCCGAGCTCGGAAACAGCAATACGGCGTAGTAGATCCCGACGCCTGCCACGATCCCCGGTACCGCCCGCGGGATCAGCGCCAGATATTCGAGCTGCCGGCGGAACGGAAAAGCCGAGCGGTGGATTACCGCCGCCAGCACCGCCATGTAGGTGACCGCGATGACGCCGCCCACGCCGGCGACGAACAGCGTGTTGGCAATCGCGGCCTGCGTGTCGGGCGCGCTCAGCATGTCGGTGTAGAACCGCGTGGTGAAGTAGTTCCAGAATGGCACCATCGGGGTGAGGAACACCACCAGCGAGCGCAGTGTGAGGAAGGCCAGCGGGATGATGATGCCGATCAGCAGGTACGCCAGCACCACCGCGAACGCCACCCAGCGCAGCGGCCCGATGTCGAATACACGCGGTCGGCTCGCTTTGCCGCCGACGCTGACATAGCGGTTGGCGTTACGCAGGATCAGCCGCTGCACATAGATCAGCAGCAGGCCGAGCACGACCAGGATCACCGCAATCGCGGCCACCAGCCCATGGTTGGGCCGCGCGGCGGTCATCCCCTGCGTGAACAGGATCGTGCTCAGGAAGCGAATGCCGGCACTTTCTCCAAAGATCAGCGGCATCGAGAGCGTCTCGAGGCCCGAGGCAAAGCTGAGCGCTGCACTGTACGCTATGGCGGGCATCATCAGCGGCAGCGTTACGGCCCAGAGCGCGCGGCCGGGCGTCGCGCCGCAGGTCCGCGCCGCGTCTTCGAGATTCTGGTCGGCGAGAGCGGTCGAGCCGGCGCAATAGAGATAGGTCAGCGGTGCCTGTGCCACGCCGAGGATCAGCGCGATGCCCGCCATGGAGTACATGTTCAGGACGTCGAGATGAAAGACGTTCTTGAACACCATGGTGATGTAGCCGGCTGGCCCGTAGCTCATGAACCAGCCAAAGGCCAGCACCAGGTGCGAGATCATGATCGGCAGGATCGCGATGCTGCCGAAGATGCGGCGCGCCGGCATGTTGGTGCGGCCGATGAGGATGGCCAGCCCAACACCGATGCCAGTCGAGATGAAGGCATTGAGAAAGGCGAGGGTGAAGGTGTTCTGAACCGCCTGCAGCAGGCTCGGTTCGGAGAACACTTCAGTGTAGTTTGCGAAAGAGGTCACGCGCTCGGCGTCGTAGAGCGGACCTTCGAGCAGCGACTGGTAGAAGATCGGCAGCAGCGGTCCGACGACGAGGACCAGCGTGACGGCGGCGACCGTCCACTGGATCAGCGCGGCGCGCGATACCGGCGATTTCGGCAGCATGCGGACGAGATTGGCGCCCGGCGGTCTGTCTGCTGCGGCGATCGACATCGGGCGATCTTCTCCACTGGCCTTTGAGAAGAAGGGGCGCGCCTCGGGCACGCCCCTTCCATTGACGATCTCTAGATGCCGAACGACTTGTTCCAGCGGGCGATGAAGTTGTCGTAGTCGGTGATGAAGGCGTCCTCGTAGGGCGCCACCCACACATTGGCTTCGCCGATCGTGGCGACCACATCGGGCAGCACCATCTCGCCGCCATTATCGGCCGCGGTGATGTCGCTGCGGATCAGCGTCCAGCCCGTCTTGCCGAGCGCCAGCTGGCCGGTCCGCGACAGTACGAAATCGAGGAACAGCTTGCCCGAATTCGGGTTGGTTCCGGCCGTGGTGACGCCGGCGCCGCGGGCCAGCATGGGCGAACCGTCGCCAATGAAGCCCCAGCCGATGACGTTATTGTATTCGGGGTTGTTGCGGAGCGCGTTCCAGGTCGAGTTGCCCGACGAGAAATAGCTCAGCACGTATTCGCCCGAGAGCAGCTTCTCGATGATGCCGCCGGCCGAGCGTTCGCCGCGGGTCAGCGGTCCAAGCTGGTCGAACCAGGCCCAGCCTTTGTCGCCTGTATGGTCGATGAAGGTGCGGTGGAAGCCGTAACCGAAGGCCGATAGATTCGCACCATAGGTGGTGAGGTGGCCGCGGAAGCGGTCGGGATCGGCCATCACCGTCTCGACCATGCCGGCAAAGGTCTTTGGCCGCTCATTCTCGGCGAGCAACAGCTTGTTCCACGCGAAGATCGATGGCGTGACCGTGCCGATATGCATGTTCGGCACCTGCGTATTGACGGCCCAGTCGGGCAGGTACGCCGCTTCGGGGGTCCGGTATTCGGCGATGCCGCCGCGCTTGCCGAGGTCGATCCAGGCGGCGCCGTCGCAGATGATGACGTCGGCGGTCTGCGTGCCGACCGCCGATTCGGAGAGATACTTCTCGATGCCCTCGCTGCCGCCCAGCTCGGTGATCTCCACCGCGATCCAGGGATAGGCCTTCTTGAACTCCTCGACGAGGAACCGGTAAACGTCCGGGCCGCTGTTAGAATAGACGATCACGCGGTTCTCGTTGCGCGATGCCTCGATCAGCTTGCCATAGTCGGCGGGATAGTAGTCGGGCCGGGCAACCTCTTGTCCGAATGCGACGCGGGGCGCTGCCGCAATAAGCGAAGTGGCGGCGGCGCCGAGCAGCAATTGTCTGCGATCCATAGTTGTAGTTCTCCTCCCAGTGAAAGTTCGTGTTGACCCTCATCCGGCCGTGCCGGCCTTGGCCGACGGCGGACGGAATGGATACGGAACGGGTTTGCCGCCGCGGTAGGGCAGGGCGATCGCGGCGGTGCCGGGCACGGATTCCCGGCCCTCTGGATTCTTGATGCCGATCTCGAGATCGACGACGCCGAACGCGTCGTATGGCGTCTTGGCCTTTACCCGTCCCCAGGTCGTGAGCACCGATCCGGGCAGGTCCATGGCGCGGAACTGGAACGAGGCCTTCCACACCCAGCCCTCGAGTCCAGCCCATTTGCGCAGGAACTCGAGCATGAATTGCTGCTTGAGCGAGCCGTTGACGAGCACATCGGGCACCTTGTCGTGCTCGGTGGCGAAGCGATGGTCGTAATGGATGCGGTGGAAGTTCTCGGTCGCCGATGACCAGCGCATCAGATGGATGACGCTGAGCGGACCCTTGGTGATGCCGGGCAGTTCTGTGCCGATCTCGACATCGTCGAAATACACCTGCGCGGCCGTGGCTGGAGCAATGGCGTTCATGCGTGCTCCCGTCAGCGCCGGATGTGAGTTTTGGTGAAGCGGATGATCACGTCGCCCTGTTCGTCGACGAAATCGCTCTCATAGATGATGAAGAGCATCAGGCCCTTCGAGGTCTCGCGCTCGTAGATGTCCTTGTAGCGGGACTTCACCCGCACCCGCTCGCCATGGTGGGCGTAGCGGAAGATTTCGACCGCCGTGCCGCCATTGAGCATCGGGCTGTTGACCAGCGGCAGCGGCGGCAGACCCAGCGTCGAGGACTCGCGCGTGCCGTCATAGTCGGGATCTTCCGCCCGCTCGGTGACGAGGTCGGGTCCGTCATAGGCCGGCCGGAGCATCGCCAGTGGAAACAGCGGTGGCGCGACCGGGCGCCCATAGCGGGTTCCCGCGGTGTAACCGGCATCCATATAGAGCGGATCGCGGTCCATGGTTGCCTGTGCGAACCGGCGGACGGCGCCCGGCTCGATCGGGTCCGCGCAGTCCTGGAGTTCGGTCTCCATGCCGATAAAGGCCTGGATTTCGTCGGTTATAAACGCGCCCAAGCGGAGTCCTCCGGCCAACCCGGTGCGTCCGCACCGTTCAACTGTTGACAATCGTCACATCCAACATGCGGATTGTCAACAGTTTGCATGTGTGGGAAACAGAGACCCGAAGACGCACCGGCGGACAGCTCGCCTGTCGCGGCGGATGCCGATTTTTGCGACTATCCAGATGACGAAGGGACTGGCCGATGTCTGACTTGCCGAAGCGGGTGACCATCAATGAGGACGGACCGCGTGAAGGCTTCCAGATCGAGAGCGCGACGATTCCCACCGAGCGGAAGGTCGAATTGATCGACGCCCTGTCCGAGACCGGGATCAAGGAGATTCAGATCGCCTCCTTCGTTCACCCCAAGCGCGTGCCGCAGATGGCGGACGCCGAAGAGGTGGTGAAGCAGGTCAAGATGAAAGACGGCGTTCGCTACACCAGCCTCTATCTCAACGACCAGGGTCTGAAGCGGGCGCTGGCCACCGGCCGCCTTCACATTGAAGGCGCCATCAGCCTCGGCGCTTCGGAAGCCTTCCTCATGCGCAACCAGAACACCACGCCGGCCCAACAGATCGAGCGGCGCAAGGAGATGGTGCGCTCGCTTCAGGAGAACGGCATCGCTGTCACCAAGGGCAATGTCAGCGCCGCCTTCGGCTGCAATTTCCAGGGCGAGATTCCGCTGAGCAAGCTGCTCGCCACCTTCGAGGATGTGTTCCGTATCGCCGACGAGCTGGGCATCACGCTCACCGCCATCGGCCTCTCCGACACTATGGCCTGGGCGACGCCGGCCCGGATCAAGTCGGCCATTGGCGCCCTGCGCGACAAATACCCGCAGGTCGAGATCTCGCTCCACCTCCACGACACGCGCGGCCTTGCTGTGGCCAATGCCTATGCCGGGCTCGAAATGGGCGTGACCGATTTCGATGGTTCGATCGGCGGGCTCGGCGGCTGTCCCTTCGCGGCGCACAAAGGCGCGGCGGGCAATCTCTGCACCGAGGACTTCGCCTTCATGTGCGAGGAGATGGGCATCGAGACCGGCCTCGACCTCGACCGGCTGATCGAAGCCGCGGAGCTGGCCGAGCGCATCGTCGGCCATCCGCTACCCGGCTCGGTCATGCGCGGCGGCTCGCTCGCGGCGCTGCGGCGTGCCGTGGCGCAAGGTGCGGCAGCCTGAGGACCGAAGCTGCGCATGGAGCCAATCTCGCACGATTTTGCGCGGCATGTCCTCAAGCGCGGAGCCAATCCGCTCACGCCCGATGCGCGTGCCGAGATGCTGGTGGTGGTGCGCGACTATCTGGGCGTGACGCTGGGGGGCTCGCAGATCGAGTCGGCGCGGATCGCCGCACGCTATCAGCAGCGCTACGGTGCGGCGCCCGCCGAGGCCAGCCTTCTGGGCCACGACACACGCCTTGCCGCGCCGGCCGCCGCCTTCGCCAATGCCGTCGCGGCGCACAGTCTCGATATGGACGACACCGATCGCCGTTCGATGCTGCATATGAGTGCGCCGGTCGTGTCGGCGGCGCTCTCGGTCTCGGAGGCGGAAGGCAGTAGCGGCGGCGCGTTTCTTTGCGCCGTGCGCGTCGGCTGCGACATCATGCTGGCCATCTCGGAAGCGGCCAATCCCGGCATGCGCGATCGCGGTTTTCACTCGACGGCAGTCTGCGGCGTCTTCGGCGCGACGGCAGCGGCCGGCCTGCTGCTCGGCCTCTCGGAAGAGAAACTGGTGAGCGCCTTCGGAGCCGCGGGCGCGCATGCGGCGGGCCTGTTCGAAATCTACGGCCCGACCATGCAGAAATCGCTGCATCCCGGACCGGCAGCGCAGAACGGCATTGTCGCGGCACGGTTGGCCCAATTCGGTTTCGAGGGCGCACCGAGCATCTTCGATGGCAAATCCGGCCTGTTCGCTGCCTTTGCCGGCAATGCCGAGCCCGATAAGGCGCGCGCCTCGCTCGGCAATGATGGCGCACTCGGCATCGAGTACAAGCCCTACTCCTGTTTCCGGCCGATCCACTCAGCCATCGACTGCGCCCTCGATCTGCGCCAGCAGATCGCCGACACGCAGTCGATCGCCGCCATCCGCATCGTTCGCCATCCGCTCTGGGCCGCCTATCACCTGATCCCGGCGCCGCAGTCGGAGCAGGAAGCCAAGGGCAGCCTCAATCACGGCATCGCCGTGGCCCTGGTGTTCGGTGCCGCGCTCCCCGAGCAATACTCGGCGGCGGCCATCGCAAACCCCGATGTGAGACGCATTTCGTCGCTGCTCGCCGTCACCGTCGATCCGTCCTTGCCGCGCGGCGATTCGTGTCGCCTCGAGATCACCCTCGCGGATGGGCAGACGCTGGTGCGCGCGGCCGACTTTCCCCGCGGCTCAGTCGAGCGCCCGCTCAGCGAAGCCGAGCATGAAGCCAAGTTCCGCTATTTGACCCGGCCGCTGTTGAAGCCGGAAGCTGCAACGGAAATCATGGCCGAGATCGCACGCCTCCACTCGTCATCCTCGATCGAAATGCTGATGACGAGCCTGAAGACTGCCGCCACCGTGGACCCATAGGAGGTCACATGCCCTATCAATCCGACACCGGCAATGCGCGCATCGCCCTCACCGGGGACTCCCTGATCACGCGGCCGATGTCGCCCTTCTCCGAGCCGCGTTTTCTCCAACTGGTCGAGTTGCTGCGCGGTGCCGACGCGTCGATCACCAATGCCGAGATGCTGTTTCACGATTACGAGGACGCACCAACTCTCGCGCCGGGCGGCACCTACATGCGTGCCAGCCCGAAAATGCTCGATGAATTGCGCTGGCTCGGCATCGATATGTTGGCGACCGCCAACAACCATAGCTACGACTATGGCGAGAACGGCGTCGTCACCAATCTCAATAACATCGAGCGGTCCGGCCTCGTCTATGCGGGCACTGGCATCAACATGGGCCGGGCGCGCGAGCCGCGCTATCTCGACACGCCCGCCGGCCGCGTCGCGCTTGTCGCCGTCACTTCAACCGCGCCGCAGGCGCTCTATGCCGGAGAGCAATGGCGCGATGGTCTAGGGCGGCCGGGAGCAAATATGCTGCGCTACACCAGCGAATACACCGTACCGAAGCACGTCTTCGACGCCTTCCGCGAAATGCGCGATGCCTTCGGGCTGGTGAAGCGTCTGCGCGCCGGCAATTCCGGGCACCGTGATCATGCCTGGGGCATGGTGCAGATGGCGGACACCGACAGCAATTTCTACATGGGCAGCCTGCAGCACACCTGGCAGTATCCCATCCCCGACGGTGCACGCATTGCACTGGGCGACGATTATGGTCTGACGCTCACTGCCGAACCCGGTGACGTCGATGCCAACCTCCAGCGCATCCGCGATGCGCGTCGCATGGCCGATATCGTTGTGGTTTCGGTGCACAGCCACGAGCAAGGGGCGAGCAAGGATGACCCCGCGCAGTTCATGATCGATTTCTCGCGGTCCGCGATCGATGCCGGTGCAGACATCGTCCACGGACACGGTCCGCACCGCGACCGCGGCATCGAGATCTACAATGGCCGCCCGATCTTCTACAGCCTCGGCCATTTCGTGCATCAGAACGCCACCATCGAGCGCATGGCTCTCGACAATCTGCGGCGGCAGGGGCTCGACCGCTGGGAGGCGACGCCTGCCGATTTCGCCGACACGCGCTGGGGCCGCGAAGAGGAGGGGGAACTGCTCGGCCTCGCCGAAGAATGGACAGCGTGGCACGACGCCGTGGCCGTCGTCGAATTCGCCGCCGGTCTTCCAAAACGGATCGTGTTGCATCCGATCGAGCTCGGCTATCGCCGCCCGCGCGGGCAGCGCGGCCGTCCCATTCTCGCAGAACCCAAGGTGGGCACGGAGATCGTCGAGATGTTCCGCAGACTCTCGAAGCCCTACGGCACCGCCGTGCGATCCGAGGGCGAAACTGGCATCATTGATATTGCCTAGGCGTAGGCGAAGCCGTCCATCAGCCGCCGCGCCGTGCGCGAGAACAGCGCCTCCTTGAGCTGCCCGTCGGCGCCGTAGCTTGCCCGTAGCGGCAGGATGCCGCTCGCATGTCCGATGCGGACCAGCGGCCCGTCGGGATTGGCCATATGCGCATTGACGATCGTCCCGCGGGTTACCGCTGCTGCGGCCGTGCAGACGGCTCCCGTGCCCGATGACGCCTTCGCCATGCCGTGGCCGCGCCGACCCACGGCGCGCGCGCAGAAATCCATCTCGGCGGAACTGACCGCACGGCTGCCGCCGAACGCGACATAGTCCTGCGCGGGGCCGATCGCGACGGGCGTCGGGATGTGTTTCTTGTCTTCGCCGAGCCCGAGCATCTGGCCCACGGCGTCGCGAACCGACCACAGGGTCTCGACCGTCTCGCTGCTCACCGCATCGGGCATCTCATTGCCGCGCAGGCCGAGGTCTTCGGCGCGTACGAACAGCGTGGTCTTGGCGACGTCGACGACCGACACATCTATGCTGCGCCCGAGACGCGGCACATGGACCGGTACGGTGGGTGCACCCAGCGGCAACAGCTTGCCGATATTGGCGCCCGCGGTCGCCGAGAAATCGAGTCGAATCTCCGAGCCTGTTCCCGGAACGCCATCGATGTGGAAGTCCCCCTCCGCCACATAACTCTTGCCGTCGGTCGGCACATGGATCACCAGCACGCGGTCGGTGTTGGAATTGTAGAGCCGTACCGGCGTAGACTCCGCGCCCTTCGCCACCGGCACGAAGCCTTCCTCGATCGCGTATACGGCGGCGGCAGCCGACAGATTCCCACAATTGGTGGCGTAGCCGATATAGGGCTCGAGCACGCTGACACGGCCATACGTGTAGGTCGCGTCGCATCCCTCCGGCGCCTTGGGATCCATGATCACGATCTTGCTGGTGAGCGGATCGGCTCCGCCCAGCCCGTCGATCTGCCGCGCGTCGGGCGAGCCCATGATCCTGAGCAGCAGCCGATCGCGCTCGGCCGCGTCGGTGGGCAGCGCATCGCTGCGGAAGTAGACGCCCTTGCTGGTGCCGCCCCGCATGATCGTGCATGGAATCCGGACCATCGCTCTACTCCTCTCGCGTAAAGGCGCGCAGCAGCTGCAGCACGTCGGTTGAGTTGCCAATGGCTTCGAGGTCGCCGAAAAGCCGCTCAGCGCGTGCCGCGTCGTAACCGCCATACGCCGCGCAATCGAGGAACTTGGCGCGCACATCGCTCCAGCCGAACGGATTCTTCGGTCCGCCATGCGGATGGTGCTCCGCTTCGGTGAAGCTGCGGCCGTCGCGCGTCTTGACCGCGATCTCGATCCAGCCACCCTTGGCCGGTCCGCTGACTTTGGCATTGGGATCTTCCGGGCGCAGCCGCGCCTCCTCGCGCGCTTCGACCTTCTCCATCGCCGCCAGCACCTCGGGCCGCCGCACCGCCTCGTCGGTGAAGGAACGCAGACCAATCTTGCCATCGCAGAGTGCCGCGGCGAGAATGTATTCGGTGCTGAACTTCCCCTCGAGTCCGGTCTTTGGGTGCGGATAGATCATCGCGTGCAGCGCGCGCAGGGGAACGCTGCAGACCACGGACTCAACATCGGCGGGTCCAAGACTGTGCGCCGCGCGAATGCGGAGCAACGCATCGATCGGACGGACCGCGATGAAGCAGCAGGGATACTTCTTGATCGCCGTGCCCGGCGACACCAGCGAGTAGGGCGCACCGAGTTCATCGAGCAACGCCGGTTCGGCCCGGTCCTGTCCATAGAGATCGAAGAAGCCGCGCTCGCCATCGAGAATAGATGGATCGGCAGAGGCACCCAGTTGCGCGAGGCTGGCAGCCAGCACCCCGTTGCGCGCCGCAAGTCCGCTGTGCAGCGGCTTGGTCGTGGTGCCGAAATTGCGCTGCATCCCGCTCGCGAGGCTCCCGGCAATGCCGAGGGCCGTGAGCGTTGTCGTCCTGTCTAGTCCGAGCAGCCGCGCCGCAGCAGCAGTGGCGCCGAACGTCCCCGACGTACACGTGACGTGCCAGCCCTTGTAATAGTGGCCCACCGCAAGCGCATCGGCGAACTTCGCCATCACTTCGAAGCCGACCACGAAAGCATCGAGCAGCTCGGCGCCGGTGATCGGCGTGTCGCGCATCGTCGCTGCAGCCAGGACGCTTGAGAGCATCGGCACGCTCGGATGTCCGGCGCCTGGATAGGAATCGTCGTAGTCGAGTGCGTGACCGATGGTTGCGCCGGCAAGCGC
>DASZPY010000063.1:0-25594 GCA_035549855.1 Devosia sp.
GCCGATGGCCGAGCTCGGTTACAAGATCAACGATCCGGGCCGTTACCAGAATCTCTCAGACGATTTCACGGCGCAGATCACCGCGTTCAAGAATGCGAATTGCGAGATCGTGACCGGCGTGGTGCTGCCGCCCGACTTCACGACGTTCTGGAACCAGGCGGCTCAACAGGGCTACAAGCCAAAAGCCGTGACGGTCGGCAAGGCTATCCTGTTCCCGAGCTCTGTGGATGCGCTCGGCAAGGCCGGTAACAACCTCTCGTCCGAGGTGTGGTGGACGCCGACGCATCCGTTCAAGTCGTCGATGACGGGCCAGTCGGCCGGCGACCTCGCCAAGGCCTTCACGGAGGCGACGGGCAAGCAGTGGACGCAGCCGATCGGCTTCTCCCACTCGATCCTTGAGGTCACCGCGGACGTTCTGAAGCGGACCGCCGACGTGGGCGATCCGGAAGCGGTCGTGAAGGCGATTCAGGAGACGGATCTCCAGACCATCACCGGCAAGGTGAAGTGGGACGGCGCCAACCTGCCGCCCTTCGCACAGAAGAACGTCTGCAAGACTCCGCTGGTCGGTGGCCAGTGGCGGCTTCAGGACAACGGCAAGTACGACATCGTCGTCGTGGACAACAAGACCGCGCCGGAAATCCCGGTCGGCGGCAAGTTTGAGCCGATTTCCTAGCAGGTTCGACGTTCGACAATTACGAGCCCCCGGAGCACCGCTCCGGGGGTTCTGCTTTTAAGTATGTCGGCAACTCGACCGACCGGCGCACCAAGCGTCATATATACTCCAGGTTGTCGAGGAGGCATGTCAGCGGGAAAGGCCTAAGCCATGACCCTGCGTGCCTATTGCGTCCGCGCCTGCCTTCTGGGAATTGGGCTTCTCGCCCTTGCTGGCGCCCTCGAAGTCCGGACTGCGACGGCAGGTGGCAATGCCGACTGCCCCGGTATCCGGAAGTTCGTGACGATCGGAACCTCGCCGACTCTTGTAAATCCCGGCGGGAACTGCGCGTTCGGCGTCATGTTCAGCTACCAGCAGACCGTCCCGCCCACCGTCCCGAAATACTGCCTTTACGCTCGGGGCGCGGGCAACTCAAAGACTTATGGGCCGTTCTGCAATGACGGACCGGCCAATATGCTGCTCAAGGTTCCGCGGCTGGAATGGCTGTGGAGCGCCGACCGTCCACTTCATGCGACCGTGATGCTCACGCCCTACCAGAAACGACGGTAGGCCGGTCGGGCGCGGCACCGCGCGCCAACTGACGCCTTTTGCGGCGCCAGGGGGCGGCTTGCTTAGGCGAATCTCAATCGGATAGTGGTGGGGTTGCTGCCGGGCCGGCATAGCTCAGTTGGTAGAGCACCTGATTTGTAATCAGGGGGTCGCGGGTTCAAATCCTGCTGCCGGCACCACGTCAAGCGCTTGCGCGAAAATGTGCAGGGCGCCATGCCGGCATTTGGCGGGCTCCAAAGCGCTTTCCTGTCAGCTTATGGCGAGATGGAAGGTGCCGCGCGAGCGGCTGGTGACGTAGAGCTCGTTGCCATGCACCGAGAACAGGGCGAGGACGATGTCGCCGGTCCTCACCTGCGCGCCGCCCGAGGTCGCGAGCGCATCGCGCACCGCCACGCCCCGGTTGAGGATCTGGTCGCCGGTGAAGCCGGCGCGGAGCATGGCCGCCGCCAGCACGTCGGCCGGAATGGCGGCGGCATCGCCGACCGTGATGGGCGTCACCTGCTCGTCCATGCGGGTGAGATTGTGGTCCATCGCCCCGCAGGCGGCGAGCGTGAGGGCGACCGCCGCCGCAGCGGCGAGAGAAGCGAGACGGCGCAGCATCACTTGGCCCCCTTGAGCTGCATGAGCGCGGCGGCGAGCTCGTTCTGATATTGCGCATCGCTCGACACCGCCACCGGATTGGCGACCCGCACGGGCGGCCCCACGGGCTTGCCCTCGCCATCGACGAGGGTGGCCGTGATGAACACCGCCACCTGCCGCGCCTGATGGTTGAGCCCGTCGGTGCGGAAGGCATGGCCGAGCAGCGGAATGCTCGCGGCCCCCGGCACGCCCGAGCGGGAAAACTGCGCGCGGCTGTCGACGAGGCCTGCCACGGCGGCCGTGCCGCCATTTTCGAGCTGGATCGTGCTGTGGGCGGTGCGCCGGCTGACCACGGGCAGGTTCTTTTCGCCGCGCGCCACCACATCGCTGACCTCGATCTGCATGTCGAGATTGAGCTCGCCATTGCGCCCCACCTGCGGCGTGATGTGGAGGATCGTGCCGGTCTCGATCTTCTCGAGGCCGCTCGAGACGACATTCTCGGTCTGCGAGGCGATCTGGAAATATTCCTCGGTCGTGACCCGGATTTCGGCCTCCTTGCCGTCCTGCGCCAGCACCTGCGGATTGGCGATCACCGTCGCCTCGTTGTTCTGCGTCAGGAGGTTGAGGCTGAGCGAAAGCGCATTGGTGAATTCGCGGCTCGGCGTGTAGCCGATCCTGAGTTCCCACGGCCAGTTGGCGACATCGCTGACGACCGTGCCCGCGGTGAGCGTCGGCCAGTGCCAGTCGCCGCCGAAATCGAGGAGGTCCGCCTGCTCGAGGATCACCACCTGCGCATTGAGCATCACATGCTGGCGCGGCGAGTCGATGGTGGCGATGTCGGCGAGGATGCCCGAGAGCAGCGGCTCGGGCGCGCTGACCGCGATGGTGTTGGAGACCGCATCGGCGCGCACATAGTCGGCGAGCTGCGCCGGCAGCAGGTTGAGCGTCGCCTCGGCCGTCGCGTAGTTGAGCTTCACCACATGCGTGCGGAAGATCTCCGGCAGGTTCTGCGTGCCCGGCGCCAGCGGAATGTCGAGCCGCCTGATCTGGCTGAGGATCTGTTCCCGGGCGCCGGCGGGCGCCGTGACGGCGAGTACGTCGCGCGTCGCATCGGCCTTGATGAAACGCTGCATGTAATCGGGCATCAGCGCCCGCGCCGAGTCCGCCTTCACATGCTTCAATGAGACGAACACCGTATCGAGCGCGCTCTTCTGGTCGATATCGCCGAGATCCTTGAGGATGCGCGCCAGCAGCACCGGCGGCGCGGTGATGGCGAGCGTGTCGGAGGTCGCGTCGGCGCGGACGAATTTCTGCAGCGGCACGGCGAGCAGCGAGCGCGCGGTCTCGGCCGGCATGTATTCGACATGGATGAGCTGCGACTGCGCCACCGAAGGGAACATGTCGGCATTGGTGTCGGGCTGGAACACGAGATAGTAATCGGGGTCGCGCTGCACCTGGTACTCGGTGCCGGCAAGCAACAGCTTCAGAGCTTCGTCCACGGTGACGTCGGTGAGGGTGGCGCTGACCACGCCCTGCACGCTCGGATCGGCGATGATGTTGACGCCGGCCTGCGCGGCCACGTCCTCGATGGCCTGCCGCAGATCCGTCTCGGAGAAGACGTTGCTGATCAGCGGCGTGTCCTGCGCAAGGGCCGGCTGCAGCAACAGCAGCGCCACGATCGGCAACACAAACAAACGGTACATACTCGGCCTCACTCGCAACTCGACTTCTACTGTCTCAGCGGTTCTCGGCGGTGATCGTCAGATCCACCGCCCCCGCATAATCGCCCGGATGGGCAGGCTTGCCGTTACTGGTCCAGTCGCGCCGCGCGACGATGTAGATGACGCCCCAGGCCTTCATGCCGCGCAGCACCATGTCGGCGCTGAGCGGCGGCGTGCCCGCGCCATTGATGCCGGGCAGCTTCGCCCAGCGCGACCAGGCGGGCAGGGACCCGAATCCGCCCCAGCCGCGCCAATCGTTCCAGTCCTCGTAGCTCTCCCAGCCGCGCAGCCAGGCATAGCCGGCGCTGGGGACGGGAAAATGGACGACGCTCTGATAGCCGAGTGGATCGCCGTTCTGGGCGAGCGCCTTGCCGAGATATCTGTTGGTGACGAGCTTGAGGAAGCTCGACGGCGTCACCGTCACCGTGGCCTGCGCGTTGCCCGTGACCGTGAAGGGAATCCGCACCGGCCGGATGACCGGCCACGCCCAGTCGGCAAACCAGTGCCGGCAATAATTGTCCTCGCTGTAGCGCTCGCGGCTCCATGCGTTCTGCCAGGGGCCGGTCCACGCGCCGGTGAGCAGGCCGAGAAAGGCGCCGAGGATGGAACAGCGTTTCGAGGGGACATGGAGGATGAAGCCGGTGCCCTGGCCATTGCCGTCGGGAGGAATGTCGACGGCAGCGAAGGGAAGGACGGTGATGTTGACGTGGACCGTGGCGCGGTCGGCGGCGGACGCGCGCAATGTCGCGAACGCTACTACCGTCAATAGGGCGAACAGTACCGCCACCATCTGCACTCGCCGTCCGACCATCTCACTAGAAGGCGGTCACTGTGATCGTAACGCTGCCGACATAGATGCCGGGCAGCGGCAGGCCGCCAGTTGGAGTCCAATCCGGACTCGCCTCGAGATGGATACGGCCGTTGCGCGTGCCGCCGGTCGCCATCAGATTGGCAGCCAGCGGAGGCGTTGTCGGGCCGTCTTCGTAGCCGGGCAGTCGAGACGACGCCGCGCCGGGACCAACGGCGGGGAAATCGAGTCTGAGTCTGTAGCCGACGGGATTGCCGTTGAGCACTGCGCGTCCCATGGACTCTCCCGTTGGGTAGTCAAAGGTTGGAATGCTGACAAAGGAGTCGGGCTCTGCGGTAACGCTCGCATTGGCGTTCCCCGTGATTGCGAAGTTCACTCCACTGGCGGGAATTGTCGAACCCGCTGGCGGGATTTCGAGGTACAGCAGGTTCGTGGTCCCGATGATTGCAATCGAGGCCGTGGGAACAACCGTGATAGTCACCGGCACGTCCTGCTCATCGGCCGCCAGTGCAGGGTGACCGAACAAAGCTGCGGCAGCACAGAGTGCAATGAGCTGTCGATCCGAACGCTGCATTTTCCAACTCACTTTCTGATCTGCGCCGAGCGATCGACGTAAGTCTCGGCTCTGCGGGGGAGAAATTTAGCCATCCTTGTTCACATCAAGACTGCCGGCGTCATCACTCGCCGGATCGGTTAGGCTGATTGTCGGCGCGGATTCCGAGCCCTCTGGCGCTGCGATAGACAGCAGGTATCGGCGTGAGATTGGCTGTTCCGCTCCAATGTCGACTGCAGCCAGTACGGAGTAGTCACCCGGTTCGATGCTCGCCAAGGACAGCTCGCCACTGAAGCGGCGGCGGCTAAGAGGAAGCAGTGGCGTGTTGTCGTCGGAGAGAGCCTGCGAAAGCAGAGCTTCGCCGCCCGAGGACATCACCGTCACCTTGGCGATCGGTATGACATCCACGTTGCCGACGTTTACGAAGTCCAGATTGAAAATGAAGTTGGACCCTTCCGCTTCTGCTGCGGAGAGGCTCTCTACGTTGCCCGCCGCGCTGGACGGCACCGACGAGTTCGCCAGATGAATGGTGGAAGTTGTTTCGCCGGCGCTCTGCCCGTTGGGATACCTGCCACTCAGTACAAGGTCGGCGTAGTAGTTTGGTTGGTCGGCGCCGTTGTCAGGCACGCTGCTGATGACCCGTACATTCTGATGACCATTGGCACGAAGGCTGAAGGTCGATGGAACAATCCTTACCCACGGCTCCGCGGACAAGTCTGTCCCAAGGAGTTCGCCCATCTGGACACCCAGAAGGCTGCGCGGAGTCGCCGCCAATACTTCGATCTGGACCGGGTCGGAACCGGCATTCGCAATTCGCATAACAGTGGTTCGCGTGGCGCCCGGCACGATCTTGACGTCGACGTTTCCGGGTTCCAGCAGGAGGGTATTGTCGAAGGCGATGTCTGCCGAAGGATCGCCCTCGAAATCGATCTCCTTTTGCAGCGGTGGCGTCCGCCGTCCATCGACGAAAAGATTCGCGCGCAAACGATACTTGCCGGATGGCAACCGCCTTTCGAGGTCGCGTCCCAGGATAAGCGTCGCCCCTGGAATGATACCCCGTTCGTCAATCCCGACGCGCGTGACGACCCGCCACTGGTCACCGGCGGAACTCTCGATCGCGAGCTCACCGCGTACCCTGGAGAAAGTTTGTCCGGCGTTCGACACAGTTATGAATGCGGAGGTAGTCGGCGGCCCTCCGGCAGCCGCGCTTGCGAAGGTCATCGAGGTGTCGACTAGAGAGACGCGCTCGGGAACGGTCCGCCCCTTGATTTCGACAATGAGCGGAATGAGGAAACGTGTGCGTACCACCAGACCGACCGGATTGTCTGGCAGAGGCGTTTCGGCGACGATGCCGGCAAAATAAACGCCACGCGCGTTCGCTGGCGGCCGCATCGACACCATGATCGTGGCCGGCACCTGTGGGTCGATATCGACACTGTCTTCTGACAGGCTTGTCCAGGTTAGGCTTGAGGCATGACCGGAGAGATCGACATCAGCGCCCGGCTCTACGAGCTCCCAGTTTCCGACGTCGCCCTGCGAGAGCTCTACAAGCCGCAACTGGATTCTTTTTGGCCCACCCACACCGGTGTTCTGGATCTTAAGGGGAATCTCGAAGGTCTGCGCCGGACGTGGATCGGCCCGCATCGTCATGGGCTGAACCATGAATCCTTGGGCGTGAGCAGCTGTCGCGGCTAACGTGGCAGCGGCAAATGCGACCAGGGCTTTTGCAAACCTTTTCATCACGCTCGAGCGCTCGAACATCAGCCCAACGGCCGTGCTCGTCCCAATATTGAGGAACCGGGCGCCTCTCGGCGCCCGGTCACTTGCTCTTCAAGAGCTTATGCGGCCGGAGCGATCGTGTACGTCACGGTCAGGTTGAAGTTGCCGACCGGCTGCACGCCGCCGGGCTCATCTGCCGCGTAGACGATGTTGAGGGAGGTGCCACCGAGGTGAGCCGGTTCGTTGTCAAAGAGCAGCTTGGTGGCGCTTGCGGCTACATCGCCCGGCGTCCAGGCCACCGCACCCACGGGCGCGTAGGCATTGGTACCCCAGGGGTTAGGATCGCCGTTGATCGAGTTGATGCCTGCGACGACCGCGGCCGCGTTGCTGTTGTTCGGGAAAAGGAAGAACTGAATGCCATTGCCGCCAAAGGCCGGGCCGGGGAGCGAACCGCTGACACTTGCAGTGATGTCGGCGACCACGTTGCTCACCATGCCCAATGTACCGGCTGCGGCAGTAGCATTGTTCGGGCCACTTCCATTCAAATGCAGTTCGACGCTGTCACTGGTCCAGACCGAAACGACGGGATCAACGACGATGTTCACGGGAACTGACGCGGTGTTGCCGCCCGCGAGAGGCGAGTTCACCGAAACGATCGGGGCCGCCATGGCCGAGGCCGCAAAGCCCGCGATCGCGAGCGCCAGCACACTCACACTAATCTTTCTAAGCACGATGTATCTCCTTGTCTGAAAGGCCCGCCTCCTGACGGGACGTGACTGTCTTCCGGGCGAAACCTGCCCCCGCGCTTGCACCCGGGGCCGTGAAGACTAGTTGCAAATAAACACAGGAATTACCGAAGAGGAACGGGGCTTGTTAACTTCTGGTTAAGTTAGATGGTCTTGTGATTTTCAAGTAACACCAAGTAATTAGGAGGCAGACAGCACAAATCGTCCCGTTGCGCTTGCAACAGGATTGGGCAGATCGACAATATAACTGGACAACAGCGCCGGTCCCCCCGGGGCGCCAGTTGTGAATATAGGCGCATCGCTCCGAATCATTGTCAATGTTTCGTCAACCATCGCGTTCCCGAAACATAAGTACTTGGACATATGCATCTGGGCTGCGCGGAGGCGCGAACTCGCAAGGACGGCCGCGAAGGGACCGTGCCAAGCTATTGATAGGGATTGGCATTCCGGAATTTGCGGAACGGCGCTCCATGGCGAGCATTCCGGCGGGCCGTAAGTATTCGCGCTTAATGTCGCTCAGCCTACGATTTCGGCCGCTTTTGCAGCGGCCACGCGTGCTCCCGACCTTCTCCGTCGCCCTTGCCCGGACCGCTGTCCGGGGGCAAACAGGATGGCGCGAGGGCAGGGCCGCAGCGATGGACAAGCCGATCATCCTGGCAGTGGACGACGATCCCGGCGTGCTCGCCGCCATCGTGCGCGATCTGCGCCGGCGCTATGGCGCGGACTACGAAATCCTGCGCGCGCCTTCGGGAGCGGAGGCGCTCGCGATCCTGGGCGAGCTCAGGCTGCGCGGCGCGGCGGTGGCGCTGTTCGTCGCCGACCAGCGCATGCCGGAAATGACCGGCGTCGATTTCCTCGCCAAGGCCGATGCGCTGTTCCCCGGCGCCAAACGCACGCTGCTCACCGCCTACGCCGACACCGACGTCGCCATCCGCGCCATCAACGAGATCCATCTCGACCACTATCTCAGCAAGCCCTGGCACCCGCCCGAGGAGATGCTCTATCCGGTGCTCGACGATCTGCTGGACGACTGGACCGCCAGTTTCCGGCCGCGGCTCGAAGGCGTGCGCATCGTCGGCCATCGCTGGTCGGCCGAGGGCCACCATGTGCGCGATTTCCTTGCGCGGAATCTCGTTCCATATCGCTGGCTCGATATCGAGACCGACCCGGAGGCCGACGAGCTGCGGCGGCTGGCGGGATCGGCGGAGGCGGAGCTGCCGGTGGTGGTACTGCCCGACGGCACCGCGCTGTCCAGGCCCGAGATCGGCGAGCTGGCGAGCCGGCTGGGCCTGCATGCCTCGGCGCAATGGGAGAGCTACGATCTGATCGTCGTGGGCAGCGGGCCCGCCGGTCTCGCCGCGGCGGTCTATGGCGCGTCGGAGGGGCTGCGCACCATCGTCGTGGAGCGCGAAGCGCCGGGCGGGCAGGCTGGAACCAGCGCGCGGATCGAGAACTATCTGGGCTTCCCCGTCGGCCTCAGCGGCTCCGATCTCGCCCGCCGCGCGGTGGCGCAGGCCCGCCGGTTCGGCGCCGAGATCCTGACGCCGGTGGAGGCGATCAAGCTCGAAAGCGAGAACGGCTATCACCGGCTGACGCTCAGCAATGGCGCGACGATCGCCAGCCAGGCCCTCATCATCGCCACCGGCGTTTCGTACAACATGCTCGCGGTGCCGGGCGCCGACCGCTTCGCCGGCACCGGCCTCTATTACGGCGCGGCGATCACCGAGGCGCTCTCGGTCAAGGACCAGGACGTCTATGTCATCGGCGGTGGCAATTCGGCGGGGCAGGCGGCGCTGTATCTGGGGCAATATGCGAAGTCGGTGACGATCCTGGTGCGCGGCAACACGCTGGTGGGACACATGTCGCGCTATCTCAGCGAGCGGATCGACCAGTCCGAGACCGTCAATTTCCGCATGAATGCCGCCGTGGCCGAACTGCACGGCGGCGACGCGCTCGAGGAGATCACCATCGTCGACACCGTGACCGGCGAAACCGAGCGCAAGCCCACGCGCGCGGTATTCTGCTTCATCGGCGCGGCGCCCATGACGCAATGGCTGGGCGATCTGGTGCAGTCCGACGAGCAGGGCTTCATCCTCTCGGGCACGTCGCTGGCCGCGGAAAAGGCGCAGCGGCCGAAGGGCTGGCTGGTGCCGCGCGATCCGTTCTGGCTCGAGACGAGCGTCGCCGGCATCTTCGTGGTCGGCGACGTGCGGCATCAGTCGATCAAGCGCATGGCTTCGGCGATCGGCGAGGGGTCGATGGCGATCAGCTTCGTCCACCTCCACCTGCGCAGCCCGGAAATCGCCGGCCGGCCACCACCGGGGGCCAGTTCAACATGACCGAGGCCAAGCCGGACTACGAGATCATCCGCGAAGTGCCCATCTTCGCCGGCCTCACCCAAGACGAAGCCCGCCAACTCTGCAATAATTCCAAACGGCTAGAGGTCGGCGCCGGCACGCTCATCATCGCGGAAGGGGCGGTCGGCGACGCGCTCTACATTCTGCTGTCCGGCGAACTCGAAGTCACCAAGCACGACGGCGACCGCGAGATCGTACTCGCCGTCCGCGGCCCCGGCGAAGTCCTGGGCGAGATGTCGATCCTCGAACAGACGCCGCGCACCGCCTCTGTCCGCACCACCAAGCCGAGCGAGTTGCTCGAAATCGGCGCCGAGACCCTGCAGCAATTGATGAAGACCGACCCGGCGATCGCGACGTCGCTGCTGCGGACAATCGCGCGCCGCCTGCGCAGCACGGAGTCGCTGCTCGTCCAAAGCGATAAGCTGGCCTCGCTGGGTACACTGGCCGCCGGCCTTGCGCATGAACTCAACAATCCCGCCGCGGCCATCCAGCGGAGCGTAGCCCTGCTGGCTCAAACGATGGCCGAGTGGAACCGGCATGCAATGGCGCTGGGCACGACCGACACCGGCGATGCCGAACGCCGTATCCTCGCCGAACTCGAGCAGGAGCTGTCCCGTCCGGGTGGAGAGCGCCCCGCCGATCTCGAGTCCCAGCAGCAGGAATCCCAGCTCGCGGATTGGCTGGAAGATCGTTCTATTCCGGCGCCATGGGATCTGGCGCCGGCGCTTGTGGCGCATGGCTGGACCGCAGAGCGCATGGCGCGGCTTGCCGGGAGTCTGCCAGCCGGCATCGCGGTCCCCGCCATCCAATGGCTGGGAACGGGATTTGCAGTCTATGATCTCGTTGCTGAGATCCGCATGAGCTCGGGGGCAATTACGGGCATCGTCAATGCGGTGAAGTCATATTCCTATCTCGACCGCGCGCCCGTCCAGAATGTCGATATCCGCCGTTCGCTCGAGGACACGCTCACCATCCTCGCACACAAGCTGAAACACGGCGTGGAGATCGTCCGCGCTGTCGACCCTGCCTTGCCGCAGGTGGAGGCCTACGCCGGAGAACTCAATCAGGTCTGGACCAACATCATCGACAATGCGGCCCAGGCGATGGACGGCAAGGGCAGGCTGGAACTGAGTGCTCGGCAACTGGGCGACGAAGTCGAAGTGCGCATCATCGACAGCGGACCTGGGATTCCTGAAGAGGTGCTGCCGAGGATTTTCGAGCCGTTCTTCACGACCAAGGCGCAAGGCGTAGGGACCGGATTGGGGCTTCATATCGCGCACAACATCATCGTGGCGCGCCATGGCGGGCGCCTGGACGTGGAATCGCGGCCCGGCCGCACGGAGTTTCGGATCGTGCTGCCGCTCCAATTGAGGGCGTCCGGGACGCCGGCCGCGGCCGGTTAACCGCACCCGCAGGCAGCAGCCGCCGCGACTGTAGGTATAGTTGCGTACGACCCCATCATACTGATATGAAAATGCTTTCAGAGCCGGAGGAAGGCTCTGCACATGCGCGAGCGGGCCAGGCTGCACAGTGTCCTGGCTGAATTTGCCCGAACGGCAATGCAGATCGCAGCCGACTGTCTTGAGTGTCTAAGCCACCTTGGTGCAACGAGGGCTAAATGCGCATAGCGGTTTGGGTTTTGGCGTTTCTTATCGCCGCCGGCGGTTCGGCCGCGGCAATCGCGTCCGTGGGTGAGGCCGTTGGCGTCATCCCCGAAGCGAACCTCGACTCCTCGGGAATTGTCACCGTGCTGCATGTCGGTAGCGACGTGGAGATCGGTGAGACGGTGAAAACCGGCCCGGTGGGGCAAGTCGAACTGATCTTTACCGACGGCACCAAGCTGGTGGTCGGACCAGGCTCCTCACTTATCATCGAAGACTATCTGTTCCGCAGTGGCGGCGGCGTGGGCAAGCTGGCCGTCAACGCCCTGAGCGGCACGTTCCGCTTCTTCACCGGCAGCATGGCCAAGCCCAGCTACGAGATTGAAACGCCGTCCGGAACGATCGGCGTGCGCGGGACGATCTTCGAACTCTTCGTCAATAAGTTCGGCAATGCCATCGTGACGGTTTTGGAGGGTGCGGTAAACCTCTGCGTCAAGGGCTCGGACAATTGCGAGGCCGTCTCTATCGAGACCAGCCAGACCTGCGGCGCCGCCTTTCTTGCGCTCAATGCCCGCGGCTTCCAGAACCTGTCGGCAATCGAACTGGCGGATTACTTCCCCTATCTCGAAAACCAGGAGCCGCTCTCGCAGCCGTTCCGTGTCGCATGGGCGAGGGACTGCTTCGATGATCTGGTCAAGGGCACCGCGGCATTGCCGGAACCCAGGAATGTGAGTCCCAACTAACGAAAGCAACATGGCACGCCATATCTTCGCCGCTCTTGCGGTCGCGTTGACGACCATCTCGCCCGTGCTCGCGCAGGGTGTTTCGACCGAACCGGCTCCCGCTGCTCCTTCGGCCATCTGCTACTATGCGGGGCTCGAATATTCGCAATGGGCTCAACTCCCGAACGGGCAAATCTGCCAGCCCGACGGGACCTGGACCTACCCCCAGAAGGACGGGGCGGAAGAGCCGGCGGCGGAGGCCGCCGCGGCGGGTTGAACCTGGCGCCCGCGGCATAATTTCAGCGTGGATTTCTCCGGCGCGGGATAGTCGGCGGCGCTCCCCGCCTGTTAGCTCCCGCACTATGGGGGAGAAAGTCACCAGCGAGAGCGTCCGCCGCTCTGCGGCAGCCACGACGCGGATGCTCACCTTGCTCGAGAAAGACCGTGGAGCGCGCGCGGAGAATATCATTACGCGCGAGCTGAAACGAAAGCTTGCCGCGTCCAGGCGAACGCGACGCACTGTCCTTCGCGCAGCGGAATAGCCCTCGTCAGGCGGCGGACTCCCGAGTCTCTTCCCGCGTCACCCATTTGCCGTTCTTCCACTCACGCACGGCGATATCGATCTCGTCATCGTCGAAATCGATGAGGTTGTAGGCATTGGGATGGCCCCTCAGCCGCGTCGAGATCGTCGACGAAGTCTGTGCCACGAGGATCGGCGCGGACGCCGCCTTGCGGGCGCCGGTCGGTTCGCCTTCGCCTACCTCGCCCAGATGTTCGTGCTTGCGCACATAGGACAGGTGGAAGTGTCCCGACAGAACCAGCCGCACGCCATGCTGTGCAAAGGTCGCAAGGGCGAGGTCGGCCCGACGCACGGGCGGCATCGAGCCCTTCAACTCGCCCTCGGGTTCCAGCAATGGATGATGCGCGACGACAACCCGCATGGCATCGGGGCGTGCGGCGTCGAAGCGTTCGCCCACCCGTTCCAATTGCCGCCGCCCAAATGCACCCTGCTGCCAGTTGAGGCCGGCCATCGCGCGGTGCGGCGTCTTGAGCCCGACCAGGGCAACGCCGTCGATCTCGGCGAAGGGCTCCAGCTCTTCCGAAATGTACTTCCTGTAGTGGCCATACGGATTGATGAACCGCCGCCACATGTCGCGCTGCGGCACATCGTGATTGCCGGGGACCGCGAACACTGGCGCGCTGAGCGTGTCGAGGAATTCACGAGCCGCACGGAACTCGGCCTCGCTGCCCGTCTGTGTGAAATCGCCGCTGACCACGACGAGATCGGGCGTCTGGTCCTCGAGCTCACGGGCCAGCGTTGCCGAAACGATGGTGTCGTGCTTGCCGAAGTGCAGATCAGACAGATGGGCCAGCCGCATCGTCAGATGCCGGCGGAAGCGGCGCCGAGGGATCGTTCTGCGGCAGCGTCGGTCTCGGCCACCGGCTCGGCGACCGGCGTTCCCAGGACGGAAAGGGCGAGCGGCCTGATCTCGAAATTGAGGGGAGTCTCGAGGGTCATGACTTCACCGTCGACCGTGACCAGCAGGCTCGGCTTTTTGGTTCGGAGCGTGACTTTGCGCATATGTTCGAAGTTGATCACCTCATCGTCGCGCCAGCGGCCGGCGAACATCTCCAGCGTCAAGCGGAGGACGTCGCCAACACCCAGGCTGCTGACCATATATAGGGTGAGGTGCCCGCGATTGATACGTTTGCGGGTCATAAAGCCGCCGACCCGCTGATCGTAGGAATTGTTGGCGACGGCGATTGCCTGGAGCCGCGCGATGCGATGCTGGCCTTCCTCGGGCTCGATGGCGACGGCGATACGGCGCGCACGCGCCAGCCGCCTCAGCATGAACCGGAAGAAACTGATCCATGCCCCCGTGCTCTGCTCGTGCCGCACCGCCTCGCGGGCGACGGCGATGCTGGGGATCACCCCGATCAGCACGTTGTGGAGGAAGAGCCGGCCATTGACGGAGCCGACATCGATCCGCTGGGGCTCCAGCGACGCCAGCGCCGAAATCGCCCCGTCCACATCGAGCGGCATCCCCAGGTCGCGGCCCAGCGCGTTCATCGTGCCGAGCGGCAGGACAGCCAGGGTCTTGTCGGTTCCGATCAAGGCTTCCGCGATGGCGGTGACCGTCCCGTCGCCGCCGGCGGCGACGATCGTATCCGCCGGTCCCTGCAGGGCCGCAGCTATCCGTTGTTCCAGGGGCTTGTCGTCATCGTCGTCGATGTCGAAATGCAGCCCGGCGCGCGCGAACTTCTCCGCCAGCGTCGCAGCCGTGAGCCCGAGCGCCAGCACCGTGCCGGCATTCGGGTTCAGGATGACGTGATAGTGGCGATCGGACATGACCCAGTCTGACGCTGTTGTGCCCTCCACAACGCGATCTGGATCAAAAGGTTCGAAAGCCTAGGAGCGGCGGCTTCCCAGCGAAATCGCGATGGCGCCCACCCCCAGCAGCATGGCGCCCCACAGCCTGAGATCGCCCGGCTCCGTCCGGCGCAGGAAAGGCGCCAGATGGGCATAGGTCGGCAGCACGAACAGGATCAGGCCGAGAAGGACGAGGGCAAGTCCAATGAGTCGCATCGCCTCCGATGGGAAGGCCGCCCAAGCGCAGGGTCAAGCAGCCTGATGGCCCGGCGGCGTAACTTCCGCGCTTTTCCGCCTGAAAAGCATCACCCAGCGCCGCGAGTTGTGCCGGTCCTTGACGAAGCCATGCCGCTCGAAATTGGCAAACAGCTCCCGAAGCCCCGAGACGCCCAGACGGGCGGGGTGGACCTCCAGGTAGATCTTCTGCACGCCCTCGAGCATGGCATCGCGGAACAGCGGCAGCTCGCCGCCTTCGATGTCGGCGACGATCAGGGTGGGCCTGAGTTCGGTGACGACCTTGGCGAAATCGTCGACCCGGACCTTTTCGATCGCGACGGGGTCGCGGACCGGCATCAGGCTCGAGCCCCAGAAATGCCGGCTGATGTAGAAATTGGCGTGGCTTTCGGTGGGATTGTTGAACAGCACCGCGTTGCGAAAGTCCGCCTTGGACAGATTGGCTCCCAGGTTCTCGGAGGTGAGGCGGCGGATGAAGGGCATCATCCGCGGATTGGCCTCATAGCTCACGAGTTTCCTGACGCGCGGATTCCGGGCGATGACGGTGGAGACGAAGCCGATGCCTGTCCCGAGCTCGAGCACGACCTCGCCATCCTCGATGAAATGCTCGAGCTGTGCGGCCTCCTTGGTTTCGTAGAAGCCGAAGCGCAAGGCGAAGCGGATCAGCCAGGACATCACCTGCGGATCGATGGGAATGTCGATCCCGAGCCGGCGCACATAGGCCAGCGATGAATCCGGCCTGGAGGCGGGAGCCGCTTCTGTGCGTTCAGGAGCCATGAGTCCTCTCACCAGAGCCATGCAGCAAGACTATGTTCAGGGCCGATGGCCCGAAACGGCAAATTTTGGGAAAGTCGTGGCGGATAAGGTCCGGTGTGGCAACCGAAATCCGCTGCCGCACACAAAGCTTCGGAGCGAGCAATGGTCGAGATCACCGACGATTACATGAATGCGCGGCTGAAACTGGTCCGGACCTATTGCACCGTGTTTCTCAAGGCGGGGCCGGCCTATCAGCCGCCCGACATCCGCTCGCCCGAACAGGCGAAGATCGTGCGCGAACACGGGCGGCGGAACATGCAGCTCAATGCCGAGGGCAAGATGGTGCTTGTGGGGCCGCTGGGGGGCGGCTTTCCCATTGTGGGCCTCTGCATCTTCTCGGTCCCCGAACCCGAAGCGCGGGCGCTGATGGAAGGCGACGGCGCGGTGCAGGCGGGAATCTTCACCTACGACCTGGTAACCCTCTACGGATTTCCCGGCGACGGCCTGCCCGCTCAGGATGCGGCCGGCCCCTGAACCGAGAGGAATCTGGTGCGTCCGTCCGGCGTCACCCGCACGGCCGAGAGCCTGCCGGTGTGGAAGCACCAAGTATCGATGTCGATCCGGTGCGGCGTCGAAACGATCTCGCGGCCCGGCGTGTGGCCGTGGACGACACGAAGTCCGCCCGTCAGCTGCGAGGTGAGAAAGGGCGCGCGAATCCACACGAGGTCGTCGTCGGTCTGCATGCCCAGCGGAATGCCGGGCCGGATGCCGGCATGGACGAACAGCCAGCCGGGCAGGGAGAGACAGACCGGCAGGGCGCGCAGCAATGCGACATGCTCGGGCGGGATGGCCGCCGCAAGCTGGTGCACGATATCTCGCGGCAGATGGGCATCCGGGGGAACGCTGAGCCCGTAGGTCGCCAGGGTCTCGGCGCCGCCTTCCTCAAGCCAATATGCGTGCGCGTAGGGATTATCGAGGAAGTCGAGCATCATCTGCTCATGATTGCCGAGCAGTGCGAAGCGGCGGAAGCCGGCCGGCGTGGGGCCCATTACATGCTCGAGGCAGCCGCGCGAAGCCGGGCCGCGATCGACATGGTCCCCGAGCGTCACCAGCCACTTTTCACCCTCGATGTCGGCGGCGTCGCCGACGATCTCCGCCTCGAGATCCCGAAGCTGCTGCACGCAGCCATGCACGTCGCCGATGGCGTAGACGGCGGCGGGCCACGTATGGAAGGCGAGGCGAGGGCGGGAGGTCATGCGGCCTCCATAGCGCATCGGCGGGCGGAAGCGATATGCAGCGCCGGAGGGTCCGGCTATCCTCCGGGTTGGGAGGGCACGTGATGGCCGAACGGAAATCCCGGCGCGCCGCGCCGCGGCATCTCGGATTCTATGTAGCGGTAGCGGTGGGCGCGCTGGCCGCGATCGCCGCGATGATCGTCGCGCCGACGCTGGCGCTGGTCGTCGGCGCTAATGTGTTCTTCGCCGGCTACCTCGTCATGACCTACTGGCAGTTGCCGCACCTGACGGCCGAATTCCTCAAGAAGCATGCCGCCGAGGAAGACGCACCCGCCCCCTTCATCCTGTTCGTGACCGTCAGCGCCGTGGTGGCGTCGGTCGTCTCGCTGATCGTTGCGATCGCGACCGGGGAGGGCACGGCGGGAGTGGCGATCGGACTGGGCGCGCTGTCGGTGATCCTCGGCTGGCTGGCGGTGCACACCATGTGGGCCATGCACTACGCCTTCGAGTATTACGACCGCCCGGATGCCAGCGGGAAGACCAGGGGAAGCGAGGTTGTCGGCGGGCTGGATTTTCCGGGAAACGAGGAGCCGGACGGCACCACCTTCCTCTATTTTTCCTACGTCATCGGCATGACTGCACAGACTTCCGACACGGCCGTCACCTCCAACGCGATGCGCCGGATCGTGACCGTCCACTCGATCTTCTCCTTTCTTTTCAACACGGTGATTGTCGCGGCTGCGGTGAACATCGTGGTTTCGCTCGGCCGGTGAGCGCGGAGCACCGCACAAATAGTCTTGCGCGCCACGATGCAGTCACGGCAAAACCTCAGTTCCTGGTGTATCTGTGCGTGGGAATCGCCCGGGCTCGGGCAGAATAACAACAAGCTGCGATCCAAGAGGACCTACATCATGCGCGTCAAATTGCTTGCGGGCGTTCCGCTCGCCCTGGCACTCGGCCTGACTTTATCTGCCTGCAACAGCAATACGCCGCCACCCGCCCCCAGTTCGTCCTCCGCGGCCCCCGTCGCGTCGAGTTCATCGGAGGCGCCGCCGCCGTCGAGTTCATCCGTGGCGGCTCCCGCCGCATCCAGTTCTGAAATGAGCCTGGCCATGATGGCCACCGATGACGCTGCGAAGTCGTCGGAGGAAGCCGCTGCCGCCGCGAAGGCATCGTCTGAAGCCGCCGCCGCTGCCAAGGCCTCGTCGGAGGCGGCTGCCGCCGCGAAGGCATCAGAAGAAGCTGCTGCCGCTGCGAAGGCATCGTCTGAAGCCGCCGCTGCCGCCAAGGCATCATCTGAAGCGGCTGCCGCCGCGAAGGCGTCCTCGGAGGCTGCTGCAGCGGCAAAGGCATCGTCTGAAGCTGCGGCAGCCGCCAAGGCTTCGGAAGAAGCTGCTGCGGCCGCCAAGGCCTCGTCTGAAGCTGCCGCTGCTGCAAAGGCATCGTCTGAGGCCGCCGCTGCCGCGAAAGCATCTTCGGAGGCTGCTGCTGCCGCAAAAGCATCGTCGGAAGCGGCTGCCGCGGCCAAGGCATCCGAGGAGGCCGCTGCCGCTGCGGCCAAAGCCGCCGCTGATGCTGCCGCAAAGGCTGCGGCCGATGCCGCTGCCAAGGCTGCTGCTGACGCTGCCGCCAAGGCGGCTGCCGATGCGGCCGCGTCATCCTCCATGCAGGCGGCAATGGCCGCCTCGTCGTCGGAGATGGCAGCAATGGCTGCTTCCTCGTCCGAAGCTCCAGCGATGGCAGCGTCTTCATCCGAGGCGCCCGCTATGGCTGCCGCCTCATCCGAGGTACCGGCCATGGCGGTGGCGGAGAACAAGCTGCCCGTCACGGGCCTCAAGTTCGACACGCTGCAGGCTGCTGCAGGCGTCGAAGGCGAGGGCCTCAGCCATATCGGCGTGTGGGCGGCGGATGCCGCGGGCTGCGCCAAGGTCGATCAGGCGGGCGCGACCGGCTATGTCGTGATCACCGGCTCGACCTATCGCGACGACACCGGAACCTGCTTCGGCAATTTCGGTCCGATCGAAGGCGGCAAGGGGACGCTGGAAGCCGGCTGCGCCAGCGGCCACAAGAGCGTCGCGATCGAGCAGTCCGCGTCCGAAGCAATCACTATCGACGGCGTCGCGCTGGTGCGCTGCACGCCCTGAGCTTCAGGAACTTGAATGAGCAAAGGGCCGCGCCAGCCGCGGCCCTTCTATTTGGCGGTAATTGCGAACAGGGCGATTGCCGCTGCGTTCGAGACATTGAGCGACTTGATCGCGCCGGGCATGTCGAGCCGAACCATCTCGTCGCACAATTCGCGCGTCCGCTGGCGCAGACCCTTGCCCTCGGCGCCGAGGACCAGCGCCAAGGGGCCTGAGTCCGGCATCGGGCGCAGTGGCGCGTCGGCTTCGGAATCAAGTCCGAGAATTCGCAGGCCCTTGGCCTTCAGCGTCTCGATCGCATCGCCCAGATTGCGCACTTCGATCAGCGGCACGAGGTCGAGCGCGCCGGAAGCCGCCTTGGCCATCACGCCGGTTTCGCGCGGCGAATGACGCTGTGTGGTCAGCAACGCATCGGCGCCGAAGGCGCATGCCGTGCGCAGGATCGCCCCGACATTGTGCGGGTCCGTGATCTGGTCGAGCACGACGATCAGCCTGGGCGCCGCGACGTCCGCGAGGCCGAAGCGGCTGACCGGTTCCACCTCCAGCGCGACCCCCTGGTGGACGGCATCGGCGCCGAGCAGGCGGTCGAGCTCCTTGGGCGTCGTCTCGGTGATCTTGATCTTCTCGACCGGGCCGGTTTCGCGGAGCCGGGCGAGGGCGTTGGGCGTCGTCAGCAGGGCCCGCTTGTCGCGTCGTGGATTGTCGAGAGCGGCCCGCACCGTATGCAGCCCGTAGAGATAGACCGGGCCGTCATCGGGGTCGTATTTCGGCTTGGGCGGGAATTTGTTGACACTCATGCGGGTGGCCTAGCCGGTCCCGGGTGACGGGGCAACTGCAGCCGCATCCGGCGCCTACGCGCGGGCCGGCGTGACGTTCATCGAATGGTCGGATTTGCTGTTGACACCTTCCGGGTGCCTCACCATAAACCCGCACGCTGCGGGGTTATCCTCCGGTAGCAACTGGCATCGCCAGCGGCCGTCGAGGCCGGGGGGAGAGTGTCCCGAGCGGCAAAGGGGGCGGACTGTAAATCCGCTGGCTTAGCCTTCGTAGGTTCGAGTCCTACCTCTCCCACCACCTCGGCCCGCGCGGGTGTAGCTCAATGGTAGAGCAGCAGCCTTCCAAGCTGAATACGAGGGTTCGATTCCCTTCACCCGCTCCAATACCTGTCCCTCAACGACGCGCATCCCGATCGCAGATTCGCGCACGCCGGCTGGCGCAGCGCTTCAGCCGGGCGGCACCTCCGCAGTCTTGATCTCGCCCACGATCCAGTCGCGGAAGGCTTTGATCTTGGGGACGTTGCGGCGGCTCTCGGGATAGGCCAGCCAATAGGCATTGCCGTTCTCGCTGATCGTCTCGAAGGGCGCGATCAGACGCCCTGCCGCCATTTCCAGCTCGAAGAATTCCGGGATGAGCAGAGCCGCCCCGCCACCGGACATCGCAGCACCGGCGGTAATGGTCTGCAGCAGGATGGTCGGCGCGTTGTCGCGCTTCAAATGCTCCCTGGGCAGCCCATGCATATCGAACCACGCATCCCACCATGGGTCGACGGGGTCGAGCAGCGGCACCTTGAGCAGATCCTCGGGCGTCTCGATGCCGCCGACTGAGGCCGCGAGCGCCGGCGACACCATCGGCGTGAAGCGCACCTCCACCAGCTTCAGCGTGCTGAGCCCGTCCCATTTGCCCTTGCCCGAGCGAATCACGACGTCGACTTCTTCCCGGGCAAAATCCACCAGGCGCTGGGTGGTCTCGAGGCGGACGGCGATCCCGGGATGAAGCAGCTGGAACCGGCCGAGCCGCGGCGACAGCCACTGCGCCGCGAAGGTGTGCATGGTGTTGACCGTCAGTGTTTCGTTTTCGCGGGACGTCAAATCGGCGAAGGCCGAACGGAGCAGCTCGAACGCCTCCGAAACAGGCCGCGCCAGTTGTTCGCCGCCCTCGGTCAGCGCGGTATCGCGCGGCCGTCGCAGAAACAGCGGCGCGCCCACGCGCTCCTCGAGCAGCTTGATCTGGTAGCTCACCGCGGCCTGGGTCATCCCCAGTTCCTGCGCGGCCCTGGTGAAGCTCTTGTGCCGGGCCGCTGCCTCAAAGGCACGGATCGCGGCGAGGGGCGGCAATAGGTCGGTCATCGCATAAGTTCTCCTTATGCCAGCTAACCAGCTCTTTGTTGTATTTCCAAGCCCGTACGGACGATGTTGCTTCTCACAACATCAACAGGACTGGTGGCAAAAATGACCCAGACACAGGCGTTGAAGGCCCTGGCGGCCGGCTGGATCTTCCGCTTCCGGGCGGAGCATCCGAGGAGCCGGCGGCGTCTCGCGGATCTGGACATGCTCTCCCTGAGCCCGCATCTGAAGCGCGATCTGGGCATCCATGAGAGGCGCGCGGACAGCCCGGCCTGGCACTAGGCGATCCGCAAAAACCAAGCCGCCCCGGACTGGCGTCCGGAGCGGCTGAGCAGAAGGAACCGAACCGCGCTTACTTGGAGACGGCGTCGTCCCACTTGGACTTGGCTTCCTCGCCCTTTTCCTTCCAGTACTCGACGCACTGGGGAAGCAGCGGCAGGAAGAAGCACAGCACCGGGCCGGCCTCGCGATCGGTCAGCTTTTCGGCTGCGGTGGCCGGCACGGCCGGCGTCATCGAGGCGGCAACAAGCGCGGCCACGACCAGAAATTTCTTCATGATAGTCCCCTGATATACCCACGCTGAGCCGCGGGCGGAGCGCACGCTATTGCACCGGTTTTTGCGGAGCAACACTCCGCTCCGCAATTCCACGGAGTGCGGGGATTCGGCAACAGTTGGGGTGCGAGGGCCGCCGCCCTTGCGTGCCGGGACCTTTGCGATTAGATCGCTCTCGCCTGCTAGGGGTATAGCTCAGTTGGTAGAGCATCGGTCTCCAAAACCGAGGGTCGAGGGTTCAAGTCCTTCTGCCCCTGCCAGGCGAAATCCGACATCTCCTGCGATCGCCTCACCATGGAAGAAGCTGTTCCCACGGCTTGTTTCCCGCCGACTGGCTCCTATCTATGGGGGGTCGCGGGGCGTGGCCGGATGCGGCCCTGGTGCAATAGGCAGTTGCTTTTGCCGGATCGACACCTTAGATAGCCGCTTCTCAGCCGCCCGGGGTGACTCGCGCGGCGATTGGTTTTTGGCCGAAAGGCCGTGATTCTTCCTTAAGGCAGGCCCATGGCGACGAACCCGATCAAGTTCTTGCAGGAGGTTCGTACCGAGGTCGCGAAAGTGACCTGGCCGTCGCGCAACGAGACGTTGATTTCGACGGCGATGGTGCTGGGCATGGTGGCGCTGGCGAGCATCTTCTTCCTGCTTGCCGACCAGATCATTGCTTTCGCAGTGCAGGCCCTGCTGAGCATCCGCTAGGCGGACGGATTTTAGACGGAGACTGAAGGCGGCATGGCCAAGCGCTGGTACATCGTTCAGGCGTACAGCAACTTCGAGCGGAAGGTTGCGGAAGACATTCGCCAGAAGGTGGCGCAGCACAAGCTGCAGGACATCTTCGAGGACGTGATCGTGCCGACCGAGAAGGTCGTTGAGATGCGCCGCGGCCGCAAGGTCGACGCCGAACGCAAATTCTTCCCCGGCTATGTGCTGGTGAAGATGGAAATGACCGATCAGGCCTATCACCTGATCAAGAATACGCCGAAGGTCACCGGCTTCCTAGGCTCGGGCGACAAGCCCATGCCGATCTCCGAGAAGGAGGCCATGGCCATCCTTCAGCAGGTGCAGGAAGGCGTGGATCATCCCAAGCCCTCCGTCTCGTTCGAAGTGGGCGAGAAGGTCCGGGTCGCGGACGGCGCGTTCCAGAGCTTCGAAGGCATCGTCGAGGAAGTCGACGAGGAGCGTTCACGGCTCAAGGTCGAGGTTTCGATTTTCGGGCGGCCCACTCCGGTGGAGCTCGAATACGGTCAGGTCGAGAAGGTCTGACCAAAACTGTGGGAGACGCCCCGGCCGCCAGCCGGATCAGCATCGCACCACAGCGTCTAGCCGCCGGGTGACTCCGGCATGTTTGTAAAGGACGGACTATGGCAAAGAAAATCACCGGCTATCTGAAACTGCAGGTGCCGGCCGGCTCGGCGACCCCGTCGCCTCCGATCGGACCGGCACTGGGCCAGCGCGGCCTGAACATCATGGAATTCTGCAAGGCGTTCAACGCCGCCACGCAGAACCAGGAGAAGGGCGCTCCGACGCCCGTCGTGATCACCATTTTCGCCGACAAGAGCTTCACCTTCGAGACCAAGCTTCCGCCGGTGACCTACTATCTGAAGAAGGCGATGAATTTGAAGTCGGGCTCCAAGCTTCCGGGCAAGGACTCGGCCGGCACCATCACCAACAAGCAGATCCGCGAGATTGCCGAGGCCAAGCTCAAGGACCTCAATGCCTATGACGTCGACGCCGCCGCCAAGATGATTGCCGGCTCCGCCCGTTCGATGGGCATCCAGGTGGAGGGCTGAGCATGACCAAGCTGGGAAAGCGCACCACGTCCGCGCGTGAAGGCATCGACCGCAAGAAGCTCTATGCGCTTGGCGAAGCCGTGAAGATGGTCCGCGACCGGGCCAAGGCCAAGTTCGACGAGACCGTCGAAGTCGCAATGAATTTGGGTGTCGATCCGCGTCACGCCGACCAGATGGTTCGCGGCGTGGTGAACCTGCCCAACGGCACCGGCAAGACTGTCCGCGTGGCCGTGTTCGCCAAGGACGCCAAGGCCGACGAGGCCCGCAAGGCCGGAGCCGACATCGTCGGCGCCGAGGATCTCGTAGCCGAGGTTCAGGCCGGCAAGCTCGATTTCGACCGCGTTATCGCCACCCCCGACATGATGCCGCTGGTCGGCCGTCTCGGTAAGGTGCTCGGCCCGCGCAATCTGATGCCGAACCCCAAGGTCGGCACGGTCACCCCCGATGTCGCGGGCGCCGTGAAGGCGGCCAAGGGCGGCGCCGTGGAGTTCCGCGTCGAGAAGGCCGGGATCATCCAGGCCGGCGTCGGCAAGGCGTCCTTCACCGAGGAAGCCCTGCTGCAGAACATCAAGGCCTTCACCGATGCGGTGCAGAAGGCGAAGCCCGCGGGTGCCAAGGGCACCTATGTGAAGCGCGTTGCGGTCAGCTCGACCATGGGCCCGGGCGTCCATGTCGATCCGACGTCGCTGAACGGATAACGATTTCCGGGCGGCGCAAGCCGCCCGGCTAGGCCCCGGAGCGATCCGGGTGAAGTCCTGTCCGAGACTGCCGGTGCGCTTCGGCGCCTAAACCCGAATGGGGCCTGCAATAGACGGGGTAAGAGCCGGAGCAGTTTTCCGGTTCGAACCAGGCCAGTTGCCGCCAAGGGGCGTTTCGCCCTCCCGCGGTCAGCTCGGTTGACAGGCATCAACCGCTGAACTCGCCGTGAAGGGGAGGGCAGCAATTGGCAAAAGGTCCGGCATCGCCGGACCCAATGTGGAGACTAAGAGTGGAAAGAGCGGAAAAGCGTGAAGTCGTCGCTTCGCTCCAGTCCTCGTTCAACGAGGCTGGGTCGATCGTCGTCGCGCGCAATGCCGGTCTCACCGTGGCCGACCTCGAGACTCTGCGCACGCAGATGCGACAGGCCGGCGGCACGGTGAAGGTCGCCAAGAACCGCCTGGCCAAGCTTGCTCTCAAGGACACCAGCACTGCGGACATCTCGGCGCTTTTCGAAGGGCCGACGGTCATCGCCTTTGCCAAGGATCCCATGACGGCGCCGAAAGTGGCGTCGGCTTTCGCGGACAAGAACCAGAAGTTCGAAGTCCTCGGCGGCGCGATGGGAACGACGGGTCTCGACCCGGCCAAGGTCAAGGCGCTCGCCACGATGCCTTCGCTCGATCAGCTGCGTGCGACCATCGCCGGCATGCTCAAGCAGCCCGCGACCCGCATCGCGTCGATCCTGCAGGCACCGGGCGGCCAGATCGCTCGTGTCCTTTCTGCTCACGCGGAAAAGGGCAACTAGGCCGGAAGGCAAGCACATTGGAGCCGCCTCGCGGCTCTGGTTCGAACTGAAACGGAACAGACAGGAAGTATCAAATGGCTGATCTCGCCAAAATCGTAGACGATCTCTCGGCCCTCACCGTTCTCGAGGCGTCGGAGCTTTCCAAGATGCTCGAAGAGAAGTGGGGCGTTTCCGCCGCCGCTCCGGTCGCCGTTGCGGCCGCTCCGGGCGCAGCGGGCGGGGCTCCGGCCGCGGCTGCTGAAGAGAAGACCGAGTTCGACGTGATCCTTGCCGCCTTCGGCGACAACAAGATCAACGTCATCAAGGAAGTCCGTGCGATCACCGGCCTCGGGCTCGGTGAAGCCAAGGCCCTCGTCGAAGGCGCGCCCAAGCCGGTCAAGGAAGGCGTTGCCAAGGCCGAGGCCGAGGACATCAAGACGAAGCTCGAAGCAGCGGGCGCCAAGGTCGAGCTCAAGTACGCTTGACCACGTGTTTGGGTGGCTCCCACGGGCGCTGCCCCATTTCTGCCGCAGAGTTGAATATCAAGCGGCTACGTCGTTCGCCTCCCTCGGGCGCATTGAGGGCCTTGGCGACATTTATGAAGTTGCGGAACGACTACCTAACACCATTCTCAGAAGGGCTGATTTCCTGAGCTCCGACGGCTGATAGTCGGGACTTCGGACATTTGCTTTCGAGACATCGATAGAAAGATAGGAGCGGGTATGGCTACCACGTTCAACGGCCGCCGTAAGGTACGCAAATCCTTCGGCAGCATTCGCGAAGTCACGCACATGCCGAACCTGATCGAAGTCCAGAAGGCTTCCTACGATCAGTTTCTGCTTGTCGACGAGCCCAAGGGCGGACGCCCCGACGAGGGTCTCGAAGC
>DASZPY010000064.1:0-15771 GCA_035549855.1 Devosia sp.
ATCGCCTCGGTATTGGTGGAAGGGTCTCCCTCCCCATGTTTAGGGGGAGGGGACAGGGGTGGGGGTCGCCGTGAACTGAAGCACCGGCTGTCGCTCAGGAGCCTCAGCTCGCTTCCTTCATCAGCGAAATGGTCTTCGGGCCGCCCTGGCTGAGGCCACGCAGGTCCGTGAGGCCGGTGGGGTAGTCGCCGGTGAACTGGTGGTCGGTGAACTGCGGGTTTGCGGGATCGCGCTTCACCCCGCCCACGGCGTCATAGAGCCCGTCGATGGAGAGGAAGGCCAGCGAGTCGGCGCCGATGAACCGGCACATCGAGGCGAGGTCGGCGTGCTGGTTGGCGAGCAGGTGCTCGGGGTCCGGCGTGTCGATGCCGTAATAGTCGGAATGGAAGATCATCGGCGAGGCGACGCGGATATGCACCTCGCGCGCCCCGGCATCGCGCATCATCTGCACGATCTTCACCGAGGTGGTGCCGCGCACGATCGAATCGTCGATCAGGACGACGCGCTTGCCCTCGATCTCGGCCCGGTTGGCCGAGTGCTTGAGCTTCACGCCGAAGGCGCGGATCGACTGCGTCGGCTCGATGAAGGTGCGGCCCACATAGTGGTTGCGGATGATCCCGAGCTCGAAGGGAATGCCGCTCGCCTGCGCGTAGCCGACGGCAGCCGGCGTGCCGCCATCGGGCACGGGCACGACCACATCGGCATCGACGAAATGCTCGCGGGCGAGGTTGATGCCCATCCGCTTACGCGCGGCATAGACCGAGCGGCCGGCGACCACGGAGTCGGGGCGGGCAAAATAGACATATTCGAACAGGCACATGCGCTCGCGGCGCGGCGCGAACGGTTTGACGGAGTCGATGGAGATCGAGCCGTCGGGCTGGATCTCGCAGATGACGACTTCGCCATTCTCGACGTCGCGCACGAATTTGGCGCCGATGATGTCGAGAGCGCAGGTCTCCGACGCGAAGATCGGCTTGCCGTCGAGCTCGCCGAGAACGAGCGGGCGGATGCCATTGGCGTCGCGCGCGCCGATCAGCTTGGTGCGCGTCATCGCAACCAGCGAGAAGGCGCCCTCGAGATGCATAATGGCGTCGACGAAGCGGTCGGACGAGGACTGGCGCTTCGAGCGCGCGATGAGGTGGAGCACGACCTCGGTGTCGGAGGTCGACTGGCAGATGGCGCCCGAGGCGATGAGCTGGCGGCGGAGCGTCAGGCCATTGGTGAAATTGCCATTGTGCGCGACGGCGATCCCGCCAACTTCGAGCTCGGCGAAGAGCGGCTGCACGTTGCGCAGGATCGTCTCGCCTGTCGTCGAGTAGCGGACATGGCCCATCGCCATGTGGCCGGTGAGGCGCGAAACCACGGCAGGGTCGGTGAAGTGGTCGCCGACCAGGCCCAGATGCTTCTCGGCCCGGAACTGCGTGCCGTCGAAGGACACGATGCCCGCCGCCTCCTGGCCGCGGTGCTGCAGCGCGTGGAGGCCGAGGGCGGTGAGGGTCGCGGCTTCGGGGTGGCCGAGAATGCCGAACACGCCGCATTCCTCATGCAGAGTGTCGCCGTCGAGATCGAACGGGTCGCGGGTCTCAGTCATGGTGCACCTTCCAGACCAGTATCACGGCCGCAATGCGGCCAATCCCTCCCGAAAGCAACCCGCCGGGCTGAACGAGGTTACGTATTGGCTGCCGCGCTGGACGCGGTCGCGTCGGCCGGCGCAGTGTCGGCTGGAGCGTCCTCGCCGGTCGTCGCGTCGTCCGAGCCGGCCGTTTCGTCGCCGGTGCGCTTCTGAAGGATGTCGGTCAGCTGCTTTTCGAGATCGTCGGGGAGCAGGGCGATCAGCGAATTGCCCCATCCCTGCAGGATCGGGAGAGATTTGGACTCGTTGGCCCAGCTCGGCAGCTGCGGCCCGAGCAGCCAGATGCCGAAAACCGTGACCACGATGGCGATGAGCACGCCGCGCGCCACCCCGAACGCGAAGCCCAGCGTGCGGTCGAGCGGGCCGACCCGGGAGTCGACCACGAGATCGGCGATCCACATGGTGATGAGGTGGAGGACGATCAGCGATACGAGGAAACTGCCGATCACCGTCACCGCGTCGGGCACGATGTCGCCCTGGATGAAGCCGCGGGCGATGTCCTTGTGGTAGAAATACATGTAGGCGGCGATGGCGGCCGAGCCGGCCCAGGTCGCCAGCGACAGAACCTCGCGGGTGAAGCCGCGCGCCGTGGCGAGGATCGCCGAGATCAGAATGAGGACGGCGACGCCGACGTCGAAAGCGGTCAACATGAAACGGGCGGCCCCCGGTAAGTTTGGCTCGGGCTCCGTTTAGCCGCTTATCCGGCCTGTGCCAAGCGGCGCGGGGCTTTGCGGCGCCGATGTGCACGGAAAGCATGCGCTCAGTCCGGCTGCGCCCGCCGGCCCTTGGCCGCGATCTGGCCGATCAGCTCCGCGAGCTCGGCATATTCGGCGAAATCGAGGCCGTTGACGCGGTCGCTGGCACCGAGCTTGCCGGTGATGGCGGTGCGGAAGCCGAGCTTCTGCGCTTCCCTCAGCCGCAGCGGCGCGTGGACAACCGGGCGCACGCCGCCCGCCAGCGAAATCTCGCCGAAATAGACTGCGTCGGGCGGCAGCGCTGACCCGGTCAACGAGGAGATCAGCGCTGCCGCCACGGCAAGGTCGGCGGCGGGTTCGTTCACACGAAGCCCACCGGCGACATTGAGATAGATGTCATTGGCCCCGATGCGAACGCCGCAGCGCGTCTCGAGCACGGCGAGGACCATGGAGAGGCGTGAGGCGTCCCAGCCGACGACGGCGCGGCGCGGCGTGCCGAGCGGCGAGGGGGAGACGAGCGCCTGGATTTCGCAGAGCACCGGCCGCGTGCCTTCCATGCCGGCGAAGACGGCGGAGCCCGCCGAATCCTTGTCGCGCTGATCGAGAAACAGGGCGGAGGGATTGGCGACTTCGCGCAGGCCCAGCGTCGTCATCTCGAACACGCCGATCTCGTCGGTCGCGCCATAGCGGTTCTTGACGCCGCGCAGGATGCGGAAGGTGTGGCTGGCATCGCCCTCGAAGTAGAGAACGGCGTCGACCATGTGCTCGACCACGCGCGGACCGGCAATCTGTCCGTCCTTGGTGACGTGGCCGACAAGCACCACGGCGGCGCCCGACTTCTTGGCGAAGCGGGTGAGGGCCTGGGCGGAGGTGCGCACCTGGGTGACGGTGCCCGGCGCGGAGTCGACGCGGTCGGTCCACAGCGTCTGGATGGAGTCGATGATGACGAGATGCGGCGCCTCGTGTGCCTCGAGCGTCGCGAGGATGATCTCGACATTGGTCTCGGCGGCGAGCTGCACATTGGCGGCGCCGAGCCCGAGCCGCTGCGCGCGGAGGCGGATCTGTGCGATGGCTTCTTCGCCCGAGACATAGACGACGCGCTTGCCGCGTCCGGCAAGAGCAGCCGCGGCCTGGAGCAGCAGGGTCGATTTGCCGATGCCGGGGTCGCCGCCAACGAGGACCGCCGAGCCCATGACGAAACCGCCGCCCGTGACCCGGTCGAGCTCGCCAAGACCGGTTTCGACCCGAGCCGCGCTCTCGGTCTCGCCATTGAGCGGCATCAGCGCGACGGGACGGCCCGAGGCAGTGGCGGATTTGGGGCCAGCGCCGACGCCGGATTCGAGGATTTCCTCGGCGACCGTGTTCCACTCGCCGCAGCCTTCGCAGCGCCCCTGCCAGCGCACATGGGCGGTGCCGCAGGACTGGCAGACATAGGCGGTCTTGGCTTTGGCCATCGGATGCTCGGCGTTCGAATCCTTGTAGGGCAGGGTAGCCCGCAAGTAAAGAACGAATGGTGAACATTTGCGCAGCGAGCGGAAGCGCCCACCGGCCAGTGCCGGCGATGCGATGGTCCAGTTGCGCCCATTGCTGATGGGCGCGAGCGAGGCGGGACGAAGCGTCCAGCCGGGTAGTCCGGCAAGGGTAGGGACATTTCGTCCCGCCTCGCGGCCGGGGTCTGTGCACGAAAAGGCGGGGCTAGCAGCACAGGCCGCGCTGCTCGAGGGGGTGGCGTATAGTCCGGGGCTTTGGCATCTCGCCCCAGGCCATGACCGGGAGTGCTTTGCTCCCGATCCCCCATCGCGGCCCCTGGTCGATATGGGCCGCTCACCGTCACCTTGTCCGCACGGCAGGCAACGACTTGCCTGCCACCCGGTCTCCCGTCCTGCCGATCACTCGTCATGATCGCGCGCCCAGCAGGGGGATAGGGGAGAATAGTGCCTGCTGGTGCGACCGGGATAAGTTTGTGAAATCTGGCACAAGCCATTAGCCGTGCTTGCCAATTGCGAAAGCTTCGCGGTTTGGGTTCCTCCCTTGCGCGCTAGCGCGGGGGAGGTGTCAGCGCAGCTGACGGAGGGGGCGCCGCTTGCGCAGGATGAGAGTTGGGTCCCTGCTTTCGCAGGGATGACATCGGGGGTGGATGCGGACTCGGCGCAAGCGGTTCCCACCCACCAGCCTTTGGCTGGTCCCCCCTCCCGACAAGCGGGAGGGAAGGGTCCGGCGCAAGCGGCACCCCATCCGTCGCCTTCGGCGCCACCCCGGATCAAGTCCGGGACAGGCTCTCCCCCATGCTGCGCATAGGGGAGGAACCGACTGCGGGCATCCATCAAGGCGTCACCCCAGCGAAAGCTGGGGCCTATCTATCGGCTCGGTGTGAGGGAGAGTTGGGTTCCCTGCTTTCGCAGGGATGACATCGGGGGTGGCATGTATGCTCCGCGCAAGAGCAGCTCCCATCCACCAACCTTTGGCTGGTCCCCCCTCCCGACGGTGGTTCCTGAACGGTGCTCAGGGTTTGCGGACGGCCATGAAGACGTCGCCGCTGAAGAGCATTGCCCGCAAACAGCACGCGGGGAAGCCGAACATTGGCGAGAAGCTTCTCCATTGCCGCAAGATAGCGGTAGAGCAACCGGGATCGGGTCATGAAGGGCAACCGCTTCCTGATCGCGGAGGGAGGGATGTAGACCGCCTCGATGCGGCCAAATCCGGCGGCACGCGCAATCTCGCCGAGCTCGCGATGCGTGTATTCCTTCAGGTGCATGAACCGGGGGCGATCGAGCCTGAACACCGTCGACAAATCCGCCGGGCCGAGAAAGGCGTGCGGCGTGGTGAAGATATATTGCCCGCCCGGGTTTCAGCAGCGCGAAGGCGCCTTCGAAATGCGCCGGCACGTCATCGGGATGGAAATGTTCGATCACCTGCGTTGGGACGACGTTGTCGTAGGTTCCGCGCTCCTCGAAATCGGACAGATGGATGCCGTCCGTCACATGCCATTCGATGCCGTCCACGTCGCGCTTGCCGCGCTCACCGGTGATTTCAGTGGCCACGCAGGGCCGTCCATTTTCGGTGAGGAAGGTGGCGAGTACGCCCACGCCCGAGCCTATGTCGATCGTCCGGGTGGCAGGTGCGATCAGCCGGAGGAAGTGGCCGTATTCCAGCGTCGGCGTGTGGCCCTTGCGGACAGGCGTCGCGGCAAGCCAGGGCAGATCCCGGTAGAGCGTATCGTAGCTCTCGGTCCAAACGCGCCGGCGTTCGCCCTGCCTTGACTGCAGAAGCGTCTGCGTCAGGGCGTATTAGAGGCTGGCGTGCCGCTCGATCATCTCCTTCGTCAGCTCGACGCTTGGCGGGATCGTATAGTTGGCCCGGTAGCGTCCGACGGTTTCGTCGGTGACTGGCGGAATCTGCCATTCTGCTGTGTTCGCGGCCACTCTGCACCTCTCGGAAGGGGGAACTGTATTGTGGCTTCAGAGCAAGCGGCAACGGCAATTGTTCTGCCCCGGTTAATGGCGGACTCAGCGTTATTTCGTCGACTGCGAGGACCACAGGATCGTGTAGCGGCCCTGGCCGCGATGGCTGTGGACGAGGGAGAAGCCGTCAATGGCCACGTCGAGGGGCGGCTCGAGCGGGGTCGGCGGCATGCGGGCGGTGTCGTAGAGAAGCGTCAGGTGCGGTTGCTTCGGTGCGAAGGCGCGGGGGCGGACACCGTGGGCGATCATCGCGGCCTTCAACTGTTCGGCGAGCACGAGGATGCGGTCGCTGCCGCTGGCGGGGGTGAGAACCAGTGCGCGGCGCGTGGCTGGGGCGCTCCGGCCGCCGAAACTCATCATCGCGACAAAGCTCAATTCGAACGGGATGAAGGCGACCGCGTTCGCAATTACGCCGGCGCGGGCGACATCGTCCTCGGACAGTTCATCGATGAAGCCGAAGCCGAGCACGGAAATGTGGAGGGTGGCCTCCGGACGCATCGGGCCGGTGATGCCGTGCCGCTCTCGCTGCGCCGCCACCAGTCGCGCCGCGGGACGCGAGACCTCCCGGCCGAGCATCAGCGCGTAGAACAGGACATCCCGCGCGAGCCGCGGCGGCGCAGGCGGAGGGCGGCCTTCCCATTCGCCGAACAGCGACAATTGCTCCATGCACGATCCCCTCCGGGATCAGCATAGAATTGCCGCACGGCCATCACAAGAACAAAACAGGAACAAATACGCTAGCCCGCCGCACTCTCCTCGACGCTGCTTTCGATATAGCTGCGGGAATAGCGGCCCTTGAGGCTGGTCAGCATTTCGTAGCCGATCGTGCCGGCAGGGTCGGCCTGGTCGTCGATGGTGACGTGGTCGCCCAGCACCTCGACCATCTCGCCGGGGAGGGGCAAATTGTCGCCGAGTTCGGTGATGTCGACGATGCTCATATCCATCGAGACGCGGCCGACGACGGGAACCACTGTGCCGCGCACGAAGGCGCGGCCGCCGGCATGCTGGTTGGTGGCCGAGAGATGGCGCAGGAAGCCGTCGGCATAGCCGATGGCGATGGTGGCGAGGCGGCTGTCGCGGGTGAGGGTGTAGGTCGCGCCATAGCCGACGGACTCGCCGGTCTTGGCGTCGCGGATCTGGAGGATCGGAGCTTCGAGCTTGACCGCGGGCAGCATCGGATTGCGTCGTCCCATCACCGCACGGCCGCCATAGAGCGCGATTCCAGGACGCACCATCTGGAAGTGCATGTCGCGGCTGGTCATGGTGCCGGCCGAATTGGCGAGTGAGGCGGGGATGGAAGGGAATTGCGCGACCACCGACGAGAACAGCGCGAGCTGCGTGCGGTTCTTCTCATGCGCCGGCTGGTCGGCGCAGGCGAGGTGGCTCATGATCATCTGCGGGGCGTAGCCCACCTCGTCGACCATGCGCTTGACGATCGAGGTTTCGCTGAGACGGAAGCCGAGCCGGTTCATGCCGGTGTCGAAATGCAGCGCCGCCGGCAGCGCCTCGTTGCGGCCAAGGCAGGCCACCAGCCATTCCTCGAGCATCGGCACCGAATTGAGCACCGGCATCAGCCGCTCGCCGACATAGAGCGGCGCCGCGCCCGGGAACAATCCATCGAGGATGAAGATATGGGCGTCGGGCAGCGTCTGGCGGACGACGATGCCTTCATCCGGCGTCGCGGTGAAGAAGAAGCGCGCGCCCGCGTCGTAGAAGGCGCGGGACGCTGCGACGAGGCCGCTGCCATAGGCGTCAGCCTTGACGACGGCGCCGGTGAGGGCACCGGCAGACACCTGGTCGAGGGCCTGCCAGTTCCGCTTGAGGGCGCCCAGATCGACCGTGAGGCGGCAGCCATAGCCGGTCGAAAGCACTGGCGCTGGGATCATTGCTGCCGTTCCGGAAGGTAGGAATCGCGCGCGAGGTTGCCGAAGCGGGTGAACTGCGGCTCGTAGCTGAGCTGCACGGTACCGGTGGGGCCATGGCGCTGCTTTCCGATGATCACCTCGGCGCGGCCATGCACCTGCTCCATCTCGTCCTGCCACTTGATGTGCTCGAGCGTGCCTTCGCGCGGCTCCTTGTTCTTGAGGTAATACTCCTCGCGATAGATGAAGAGCACTACGTCCGCGTCCTGCTCGATCGAGCCGGAGTCGCGGAGGTCGGCGAGCTGCGGATGCTTGTCGTCGCGCTGCTCGACGGCGCGGCTGAGCTGGGCCAGCGCGATGATCGGCACGTCGAGCTCTTTCGCCAGCGCCTTGAGCGAGGTGGTGATCTCGGTGAGCTCCTGCACGCGGTTCTCATTGGCCCGGCGCGAGGAGCCCGAGAGCAGCTGCACATAGTCGATGATGATGAGGTCGAGACCCTTCTGCCGCTTGAGGCGGCGGGCACGCGCCGAAAGCTGGCTGACCGAGAGGCCGCCAGTATCGTCGATATAGAGCGGGATGGTCTCGAGCATGCGCGACACATCGACGAGCCGCGTGAACTGGCTTTCATGGATGTTGCCGCGGCGGATGTCGGAGGAGGAAATCTCCGCCTGCTCGGCGAGGATACGGGTCGCGAGCTGCTCTGCGCTCATTTCGAGCGAGAAGAAGCCGACCTGTCCGCCATCGACCGTCTTGCGGTGGCCGTCGGGCGTGACATCGCCCTTCCAGGAATGGGCGACATGGAAGGCGATGTTGGTGGCGAGCGAGGTCTTGCCCATCGCCGGACGCGCCGCGATGATGATGAGATCCGACTTCTGCAGGCCGCCCATCAGCCGGTCGAGATCGGTGAGACCGGTAGCGGTGCCCGAAAGCGAGCCGTCGCGGCCGTAGGCCTCGCCCGCCAGTTGGATCGCCTCGGCGAGGGCCGTGGAGAAGGACTGGAAGCCGCCATCGTAGCGGCCGCGCTCGGCGAGGTCGAAAAGCTGCTTTTCCGCTTCCTCGATCTGCTTGGGCGCGGTCATTTCGACATCGGCGTCATAGGCGACCGCCGTCATCTCCTCGCCGATCTGGATCAGCGAACGGCGGATGGCGATGTCGTAGATGGTCTGGCCGTAATCGGCGGCATTGATGACGGTCGTCGCTTCGGCCGCGAGCCGGGCAAGATATTGCGACATCGACACATCGGCGATGAGCGTGTCGGGGAGGAAGGTCTTGGCCGTGACCGGTGTCGCCGTCTTGCCGGCGCGGATGATCTTGCCAAGGACGTCGTAGATTTCCCGATGGATCGGCTCGTAGAAATGCTCGGGCAGCAGGAAATCGGAGACGCGGTAGAAGGCCTCGTTGTTGACGAGGATGGCGCCGAGCAAAGCCTGCTCGGCCTCGACATTCTGCGGGGCAAGCCGAAAGCTCTTCTCATCCGCCGGACGGATGCGCGCGATGTTCGTTTCCGCCATTGAGCTTGTGCCCCCTCAGGGCCTTGTTAACCTTTGTGGCAGCGTCCGCAAGCACGCACCGGCGACTCACGCCCGGCCGCCTGTGGGAGTTGAGATTAGCGTGGATAATTTCGCAATCGGGCAAGATGTTGCCCGGAGTCATCGAAGCCGAATCGGTGGGCTATGATTGAGCGCCGTCCGCGTCGAGCACCGCGGCGATGCGGCGGATCATGTCGAGATAGACATCGCGCTCGGCGGGCTTGAGCGCCGACAGGCCGAGTGCGTTGACCTCACGGGCCACCTTCATCGAATCGAGGGCAAGCTGCCGGCCACCCCGGGTGAGGCTGACAATGGCGCTGCGGCCATCCGCGGGGTCCGGAGCGCGGGAGATGAGTCCGTCGCGCTCCATGCGGTTGAGTGTGTTGGCCATGGTCGGCTGCTCGACGGCGGCCCAGCGGGCGAGGGCGCTTTGCGACAGCGGGCCCTCATTGAGCAGCGCGAAGAACACAGGCATCGAGCCCGCACCGCCGCCCTTCAGCCGCCGCTCGAGCGCGCGCTGGAACAGCCGCGCCGTCCAATTGGTCAGGTAGCCCGCCGAGTCCTCGCGCCGATAGGGTGATTCCATAGCTTGCTATCCAAATATATAGTGTGCTATGCAATCACGCCTGAGACGTCCGCGCAAGGAGATTTCCGATGAGCGTGAAGAGCACATTCACCCGCTATGGCAGCGTGGCGATCGCCATCCACTGGTCGAGTGCGGCGGCCGTGATCCTGGCCTTCGCGGCGGGTTTCTCGGTGGCCAATCTCGCGCCGCCCGAACGGCAGGCGCCGATCCTCGTCGTGCATGTGACGCTGGGAATCATCGTGCTGGTGCTGACACTGCTGCGGATCGTGTGGTGGCTGGTGGCCGACAAGCATCCGGCACCGCCGGCGGACCAGCCGAGCTGGCAGCGGGTCACCGCCAATGTCGTGCATGCCGCGCTCTATGTGATCCTGCTACTGATGGCGACGAGCGGGATCACCACGCTCATCCTCTCAGGGGCGATGCCGGCAATCCTGAGCGGCGGACCGGTGCCCGATTTCTCCGAACTGATCCCGCGCATGGCGCATGGCATCATGAGCAAGATCCTGCTGGCGCTGTTCGCACTGCATGTAGGGGCGGCGCTCTATCACCAGGTCATCCGGCGCGATCATCTGCTGGCGCGGATGGGGGTGGGGCGGACGTAAAGCAAAAGGCCGGGATCGCTCCCGGCCCTTTGCATTCGACTCTCGCGGCAAGTTTACTGGACTTCGGCTTCCGCTTCCGCGGCGGCTTCTGACTGCGCGGCGGTGAATTCGGCGGCGGCTTCGTCGTCGTAATTGTGGGTGGTCATGTCCTCGCCCTTGGCCTGGCGCTCGGCTTCGTCGTCCGAGCGGGCGACGTTGACATTGACCGACACCGCGACCTCGGCGTGCAGATGCAGCGCCACGGCGTGGATGCCAACGGTCTTGATCGGGTTGGCGAGATCGACCTGCGAGCGGGCGACCGAGAAGCCGTCGGCAGTGAGCGCCTCGGCGACGTCGCGCGAGCTGACCGAGCCGTAGAGCTGGCCGGTCTCGCCGGCCTGACGGATGATGACCACAGTCTTGCCGTTGAGGCCCGAGGCGATGCCGGCGGCGGCTTCGCGGCGCTCGGTGTTGCGCTTCTCGATGGTCGCGCGCTCGGCCTCGAAATGCTTGCGGTTGGCCTCGGTGGCGCGAAGCGCCTTGCCCTGCGGCAGGAGGAAATTGCGGGCGAACCCGTTCTTGACGTTCACTTCGTCGCCGATATGGCCGGACTTGCCGACCTTCTCGAGCAGGATGACTTTCATGATGATGTCCTTTGCTGTCCCGGCTCGGGGCCGGTTAGGAGCGGCGGACCATTCCGCCACCCCAACGGGTTGAGAGCGGCTTACGAAACCGCGTAGGGCATGAGCCCGATGAAGCGGGCGCGCTTGATGGCCTGGGCGAGCACGCGCTGCTTGAGGGCAGAGACCGCCGAGATGCGGGACGGCACAATCTTGCCGCGCTCGGAAACGTAGCGCTGCAGGAGCCGGACGTCCTTGTAGTCGATCTTGGGCGCGTTCGGGCCTGTGAACGGGCAGGTCTTGCGGCGGCGCTGGAAGGGGCGGCGCGAGGTGGAAGTGGTGAGGTCTTTGATGGCCATTTGCTTTTATCCTTCCAATCAGAACCGGCGCGGCGGGCGCGGGCCGCGGTCGAAACCGCCGCGGTCGGGGCGTCCACCCGGACGGTCGGAGCGCTCGTCGTCGCGGTCGCGCTTCTGCATCATGGCAGACGGACCTTCCTCGAGCTCGTCGACGCGCACGGTCATGAAGCGCAGAATGTCTTCATTGATCCGCATCTGCCGCTCCATCTCGGCGACGGCCGGAGCCGGCGCGTCGATGTTGAGCAGGCTGTAGTGTGCCTTGCGATTCTTCTTGATGCGGAACGACAGGGACTTGAGGCCCCAATATTCGTTCTTGGTCACTTTGCCGCCGCCCTGAGTCAGGGTTTCGGTCATGGCGTTGGTCATTTCCTCGACCTGCTGGGGCGAAACGTCCTGGCGGGCGAGATAGATATGCTCGTAAAGGGGCATGAAGCGCCTTCCTTCTGGTTAAACACCTGCATCGCTGGCGCGGAGCCCCTTTGAAGCCGGGAAGGGCGACAAAGCAGTCTTCTAAAGAGCGGGAACACGGGAGGCCGGGACTTGCCCTATCCGCCATCGCCGAAGCTATACCGGACCCTCCGTTCAGCCCCCGGCCGAACGAATGCGAGGCGGGAGATAGGGGAAAAGGCCGGAAAAGGCAAGGGCGAACGCCGGAATGCGACTATCGCTCCCGCTGGGTGAGGATCATCGCCGCAAAGCCGATCAGGAGCAACAGGAACACTGCCGGTCCGTACCAGCCGGCGGAAAGCGGGATCGCCCAGTCGGGGACCGGGCCACGATGGACAAACCCCAGCTCCGAATAGCCGAGGCGGAGGACTTCCACCCATGCCACCGCTCCAAGGAACAGGTCGGAGGCAATCGCCACACCCCATCCCGGCCTACCCTCCGCCAAGTCGAAGCCGATCGCCCGGATGGCCGTAGCGACACCCATGATTGTGAGAAAGAAGCCCAGACCCTGGGATGCCCACAGGCCTACGAGGATCGCAAGCAGCGCCGCGGCCGACCCCAAAAAGACGTCGAGGGGCGGCCAGTCTCGGGCGGCCCCCACATCCTTGCGGCGGCCCAAATGCAGCCTCTGCGAAAAATAGACCAACGCACTTCCGACGCCGATGATCGCCAGCGTCGAGCTCGTATTTCCCGGACCGCGGTCGCCGCCGTAATTGTCGGCAATGTTACCCAGCGGCCAGATCAGGCAGAGCATGCAGAACACGGTGAAGATCACAAACCCGATCGTCTTCACCCCGGCGCTCCGTCCGGACTGGCCGCTCACTTCGATGCCTGACGGCTCGCCGGCTTGGGTAGCTTGAACCCATTGGCCTTGAGGAGGGCCGCGATCGAGGGTGTGACTTCGCGGCAACCGCAGTTGAGGGCATGCTCATAATGCCATTCGGCCCGCTGCTTGTCGGTCGGATTCTTCGGCATCACATGCGCCCGATGCCACTCGGCGTTGATCTTGCTCATGATTGGAACCTCCGTCCCCATGTTGCAGCACGGCGCGAGCAGTGCGGCTTTGACCAAGCGCAAGCGTTCATGACTCCGGAGCGGCGGCAACGCAGTCTGGCAGATGACTGGACGGCCAGACCGCGCAGACCATAATTCGGCGATGAGGAGACCCACCAAGAATTGCCTCGTGTAAGTGTCGTCATTCCCTACCACCGGTCGCAGGCCACGATCGCGGCAACGTTGGAGTCGGTCGCACGCCAGACCTTCCACGATTTCGAGGTGGTGGTGGTCGATGACGGTTCGCCCGAGCCGGCCGCTCCGCTTGTCGAGCCCTTCCGAGATAGGCTGCCGGGCTTCCGGCTCGTCGAGCAGCCAAACGGCAAGGTCGCTGCAGCCCGCAATGCGGGCATCGCTGCGACGTCGGGCCGATATGTCGCTCCGCTCGACGCCGACGATCTGTGGCATCCGACCTACCTCGAAATGATGGTCGCACGGCTGGAAGAGACGGGGGCGGTGAACGCTTACAGCCCATGCCGGCTCGTCGACACCGCCGGCAACGCTACCGCGACCCTGATCCAGCCAAGGGTCGACGGCTGGGCGATCCATCGCCTGATGGCGCGGAACTTCGTCTACACTGGCTCCAGTTTCGTTTATCTGCGCGAGGCAGGCGACCGGTTCGGGCATTTCGATCCCGCCATACCGGCCACATGCGACTATCTCATCCAGGCTAGATTGCTGGTTCACGGCACGATGGCCACGGTGCCGCGATATCTCGTGGGCTATCGCCAGGTCCCGGGCTCCTATTCGCGCAATGCCAGGCGGATGGCAACGGAGACGCGCCGAGTCTATGAGCTCTTGGGCGACGCCTTCCCCAGCCTCGACCGTCGCACTCTTCGGCGCGGTCTTGCGGGCTATATGGGCGTTTACGCCCGCTCTATGTGGCCACACGATAGGCGGTACGCGTTACACCTGCTTTCCGAGGCTCTGCTCGCAGATCCTGTTTCGGTGGCGGTCCGCATGTTCGGACGCCAGCCGGCGCGCCCAACCATCGTCCATTCGCCGGACACGCCGTTCTGGTCGCTCGACCCGGCCTCGACGCCGCTGCTGGAGCCTGGCGATCCTCTGTTGCGGCGGGATTTCCTCGATGCCGAGCGGCTCGATGCCCAGTTCGCGGGCCTTCCTTGACTTCACCCACAAGCTCGGCCAAACGCCCAGCGACTGGACGGCCGCAGGACCTCCGGCCTAACCTTGCCGGCGAGGAGACTTCATGGCCAAGCGCGCATTCACCTTTCCCGGACAGGGCAGCCAGGCCGTGGGCATGGGCAAGGATCTGGCCGAGGCCTTCCCCGAGGCGCGGGCGGTGTTCGAGGAGGTCGATGCGGCGCTGGGGCAAAAGCTCAGCGCGATCATGTTCGACGGCCCCGCGGAAACGCTGCAGCTCACCGCCAATGCCCAGCCCGCCCTGATGGCGGTGTCGATGGCGGTGGTGCGGGTGCTGGAGGCCAAGGGCGTGGCCTTGAAGGACGCGGCGGCCTATGTGGCGGGGCACTCGCTGGGCGAATACTCGGCGCTTTGTGCGGCCGGCGTGTTCTCGCTGGCGGACACGGCGCGGCTGCTGCGGACGCGCGGCGAGGCGATGCAACAGGCGGTGCCGGTGGGGCAGGGGGCGATGGCGGCGATCCTCGGGCTTGACCTCGAAACGGTGCTGCGGGCGGTCAACGATGCCGAGGACGGCGAGATCTGCGGCGTCGCCAATGACAACGCGCCGGGCCAGGTGGTGATCTCGGGCCATGCCGGCGCGGTGAACCGGGCGATCGAGTTGCTCAAGGCCGCCGGGGCCAAGCGGGCACTGCCGTTGCCGGTGAGCGCGCCGTTCCACTGCGCGCTGATGCGGCCCGCGGCGGACGCGATGGAACACGCGCTGGGGCAGGTGGCGATGAACGCGCCGAGCGTGCCGGTGGTGGTCAATGTGCTGGCGGCGCCGACGAGCGACCCGGAGGCGATCAAGACGCATCTGGTCGAGCAGGTGACCGGGATGGTGCGCTGGACCGAGAGCGTCAAATGGCTGACGGGCGAGGGCGAGGTGACGGAACTGTATGAACTTGGCGCGGGCAAGGTGTTGACCGGGCTGGCGAAGCGCATTGCGCCGGATGCGGTGGCGAGCGCGGTGAACGGGCCGGCGGAGATTGAGGCGCTCGTGGCGGCGTTGGCGGCTTCGGCGCGCCCCGGTGCATAGGTCGCGGTGGAAGATGTCCTGCCCACTCGAGTATTTTTCCCCGCGCCGCACAAGGTGGGCCTGTTGCTTGCCGGTTCTCTTGCCTTTCTTGCGCTAGGCACGGCAATGGCAACCGGTCTATTTGGGCACGTTGGCCCCCGAACGGCTCGCCTCGAGTTCGCCGGCGTCGGAGTCGTGCTGGTTTCCTTGCTTCTTGCTGTCGTCGGAATCGGGCGCGTGCTGAGACTGAAAGCACCCCAACTGACGTTGTCTTCGCTGGGGCTCAAAGACTACAATTTGTCGAGCCAACCAATTCCGTGGTCCGCCATCGCCGCTGTTTCGCCTCACCACCTCAATGGCAGGCTTTCCGGTGTACGGTTGAAGCTGGAGGAGGGGTTTCTCCGTGCCTTCCCGATCAAGACCGGGCCGAAGCTCCTAGGGCCCATTCTCAAGACAGTGGGCACAAACTATGTGACCTCGACACCTGGCGCGGCCCATCTCAAAGCGGACGACTACTACGAGATTGTCCTCAAATATTGGACGTCCTACTCAAAGAGCCAAAGGGGTGTACCGCCAAATGTTTGATCTCACCGGCAAACGCGCGCTGGTCACCGGCGCATCGGGTGGTATCGGGCGCGAGATCGCGAAGGCGCTGGCGGAGGCCGGGGCCAAGGTGGCGCTGAGCGGGACGCGCGTGGGCGCGCTGGAGGAAACGCGCGCGGGGCTGGCGCGGTCGGCGGAGCATCCGATCCTGCCGGCGAACCTCTCGGACCTCGATGCCGTCGAT
>DASZPY010000065.1:0-24939 GCA_035549855.1 Devosia sp.
CGCAGGAACGTCCCCGTAGTGAGCACCACCGCCTTGGTCGAAAAGCCCCGGCCGTCGAGCAGCCGCACGCCGGCGATCTGCCCAGCCTCGACGATCAGGTCGTCGACCTCACCTTCGATGATCGTAAGGTTCTTCTGCACCGAGAGGGCCGCCTGCATCGCATTGCGATAGAGCTTGCGGTCCGCCTGGGCGCGGGGACCCCGAACGGCTGGTCCCTTGCGGCGGTTCAAGACGCGGAACTGGATGCCGGCCGCATCGGCGACACGGCCCATCAGCCCATCCAGCGCATCGATCTCCCGGACCAGGTGACCCTTACCCAAACCACCAATGGCCGGGTTGCAGCTCATCTCGCCGATGGTCGCGAATCTGTGGGTAATCAGCGCCGTTGGCACACCAAGACGCGCCGCAGCGGCGGCCGCTTCAGACCCCGCGTGGCCCCCGCCGACAATGATTGCGCTGAAATCGCTCATGCGCGCGGCTGTAAGTGTTCCACGTGAATCATTCAATCATTTCCCGATGCAGAAGCTGAGGAACAGCCGGTCCAGAACCTGCTCGGTATCGATCCGCCCGACCAGCCGCTCCAGCGCGAGACTTGCCTGGCGCAGATGTTCGGCCGCGATCTCGTCGGTCGCGCCGTCGCTCAAGAATGCGCTCAATGCCGCCTGAGCATCTGACAGCGCCGCGCGGTCCCGCTCACGGCTCAGAAGGGCAGGGGGTCCGGCACCCGCGGCCTCGTTCGCGAAGGCCTCGAGTTTCTCCACAAGCGCGCTCACGCCGGTGTCGGTCCTGACCGAGAGGGAATGCTGAGCCGCGACCGGCCCGAGATCGGCCTTGGTGCCCACTGTCCACAAGGGCTCGCGCAACGGCGGTTCAATTGCCTCTGTGTCCGGCGCGACCAACCATAGCACGAGATCGGCCCGCTCGATCTCCGCCTCGGCGCGACGCACGCCCTCGGCCTCCGCTTTGGTCGAGGCCTCCCGCAGTCCCGCCATGTCGACCAGGATCACGAGCCGCCCGCCGAGATCGAGCTGCACCTCGCGAACGTCGCGAGTCGTTCCCGCCTCATCGCTGACAATGGCGAGATCCGATTTGCTGAGCGCATTGAGCAGCGAGGACTTGCCGGCATTGGGCGGACCTGCCAGTGCGACGCGCAATCCCTCGCGAACGATGCGTCCGCGCGCGACGCTTTCGGTGGCTTCGCCCAGCTCCCTGGAAAGCCGTTCCAAAGTCTGAAGCATTGTCGCCGGAAGGGTCTCCGGCACATCGCCCTCGTCGGAGAAATCGAGCCGGGCTTCGATCTCGGCACGTGCATCCAACAGTACCTCACGCCACGTTGCGATCCTGTTCGATATCCCACCGCCCAGGCGCGCCACCGCCTGCTGCCGCTGCGTCTCAGTCTCGGCCTCGATGAGATCGCCGAGGCCCTCGACTTCCGTAAGGTCGAGCCGGCCATTTAGGAAAGCGCGGCGCGTGAACTCGCCCGCCTCCGCGAACCGTACACCGTCTATGGCCGACAGGCCGCGAAGCAGGGCGCGAACGACGGCAGGCGAACCATGAACCTGCAGCTCGGCCGTATCCTCACCGGTAAAGGAATGCGGCGCCGGCATCCACACGACGAGCCCGGTATCGATAGTCTCGCCATCCAAGATGATCGGTCGCAATGCGAGCCGGCGGGGTTCGGGCAGCGGGCCTGAACAACGTTCCACAACAGCGGCCGTCGACGGCCCTGAAAGCCGGATGACGGCGACGCCGGAGGGCAGGGCGCCCGAGGACAAAGCGACGATAGTGTCACCGTCCATGGACGCAAAATGCCATTAGGTGTTCATGGAATCGAAGAAGTCGGAATTCGTCTTGGTCTGCCGCAGCTTGTCCATGAGGAACTCCATAGCATCGACCGTGCCCATCGGGTTGAGGATGCGGCGCAACACATACATCTTCCTGAGAATATCCGGCTCGACCAGCAACTCTTCCTTGCGGGTGCCGGATTTGGTGACATCCATCGCCGGGAAGATGCGCTTGTCGCTGACCTTGCGGTCGAGCACGATTTCGCTATTGCCCGTGCCCTTGAATTCTTCGAAGATCACTTCGTCCATGCGCGAGCCGGTATCGATCAGCGCCGTCGAGATGATGGTCAGCGATCCGCCATCCTCGATATTGCGCGCCGCGCCGAAGAAACGCTTCGGTCGCTGCAGCGCGTTGGCGTCGACACCGCCCGTCAATACCTTACCGGAGCTTGGCACCACCGTATTGTAGGCGCGGCCGAGGCGCGTGATCGAGTCGAGCAGGATGACGACGTCGCGCTTGTGTTCGACGAGGCGCTTGGCCTTTTCGATCACCATCTCAGCGACCTGGACGTGACGCGAAGCGGGCTCGTCGAAGGTCGAGGAGATTACCTCGCCCTTCACCGAGCGCTGCATGTCGGTGACTTCCTCAGGGCGCTCGTCGATGAGCAGCACGATGAGGTAGCACTCGGGGTGATTGGTCGCGATCGACTGCGCAATGTTCTGCAGCAGCACCGTCTTGCCAGTGCGCGGCGGCGCGACGATCAGTGCGCGCTGTCCCTTGCCGATCGGCGCCACCAGATCCATCACCCGTGCCGACTTGTCCTTGACCGTCGGGTCGGGCAGCTCGAGCTTCAGCCGCTCATCCGGGTAGAGCGGGGTGAGGTTGTCGAAATTGACCTTGTGACGAACCTTCTCGGGGTCTTCGAAATTTATGGTCGCAACTTTGAGCAGCGCAAAATAACGCTCACCTTCCTTGGGAGAGCGGATCTCGCCCTCGACCGTGTCGCCGGTCCGCAATGAGAAGCGGCGAATCTGCGACGGAGAGACATAGATATCGTCCGGACCGGGCAGGTAGTTGGCGTCCGGTGAGCGCAGGAAGCCGAAGCCGTCGGGCAGCACCTCCACCACGCCTTCGCCGGTGATCTCCACCTCGCGCGCCGCCAGCTCCTTGAGGATGGCGAACATCAGTTCCTGCTTGCGCATGGTCGAGGCATTCTCGACTTCGTACTCCTCGGCGAAGGTGAGGAGATCGGCCGGAGATTTGGCCTTGAGCTCGCTGAGCTTCAGATTTTCCATGCGGCGAATGACCCTGGAGAGACTTGGATATGGGGGAGGGGGCACCGCTGTTACGCGTCGGGGAGACGCCAGCCCTTGGTGGTGCGGGCACTCAGATAGCGTGAAGCCCTGTCGCGTTCAAGAGTGAACAGACGCCCACCTCGCGGATTCCGCGATTCACGTGAAACCATGAATATCGGATCAAAACGGCTTCACGATCACCATGACGACGATGATGACGACCAGCACAAAGGGCAGTTCATTGACCACCCGGAAAAATCCTTGCGGCCGCATATTCCGGTCGGCAGCGAAATTTTTGACCTGCCGGCTGTAAAAGCCGTGGATTCCCGAAAGCGCGATCACCGCTGCAGCCTTGACCCAGGGCCAGCCCGAACTCCAGTCAACGAGGCCGGAAAACACCATGATCAGCCCGAACAGCCAGGTGAGGATCATGGCCGGATTGATGATCCCCCTGAACAGCCGCCGTTCCATGATCTTGAAGGTCTCGGACTGGATCGACCCCTTCTCGGCCGCGGCGTGATAGACGAAGAGCCTGGGCAGATACATCATCCCCGCGATCCAGGCGATCACCGAAATCACATGCAGCGCCTTTATCCAAGTTGCGGCAAAATACGCCCAATCCATCATCGCCCCCCTTTGACCAGCTCCACCAGCCGCGCCACATGCGCGATCGGCGTTTCGGGCACAATCCCATGCCCCAGATTGAAGATATGCGGCCGGTCGGCAAAGCCGGCGATGATCTCGTGCACCCGCTCCTCCATCTGCGCCCCACCGCCAAGCAGCCGCAGCGGATCGAGATTACCTTGCACTGGGAAACCCGCTGGCAGCTGCCTGTCGGCGAAACCGACGGGCGTCGCGTAATCGAGCCCAAGGACATTCACCCCGCTCGCCGCGGCATATTCAGCGATCATCCCGGCCGCTCCGCGTGGAAACCCGATAAACGGCGCATTGGGGACCTGCGCCCGGACGCCAGCAACGATCCGCCGATTAGGTTCGATCACCTGTGACCGGAATGCGCTCTCATCCAGATTGAGAGCCCAGCTCTCGAAAAGCTGGACGACATCGGCTCCCGCCCGGAACTGGGCCACCAGATAAGCGATCGAAACCTCGATCAGAATATCCAACAGCCGTGCGAACGCTTCCGGTTCCCGCAAAGCGAACAGCCGCGCCTCGGCCTGGTCGGGCGACCCACGGCCAGCCAGCATATATGTTGCCACCGTCCAGGGCGACCCGCAGAAGCCGATCAGCGCCTTGTCCGCCGCCAAGGCATCTCTGAGCCGACCCATTGTTTCAAGCACCGGCTCTAGCCGGCCGGTTAAGCCGTCCGGGCGAAGCCTATCAATGTCCTCCACCGTCAGAGGTTCCAGCCTCGGGCCTTCGCCTTCCTCAAAACGGACCTTCCGTCCCAGCGCGTCCGGAACAACCAGAATATCGGAGAACAAGATCGCCGCATCGAGGTCGAAGCGGCGAAGAGGCTGCAGCGTGACCTCTGTCGCAAGCTCCGGCCGATAACACAGCTCGAGGAAGCTTCCCGCCTTTGCTCGCACCTCGCGGTACTCAGGAAGATACCGGCCAGCCTGGCGCATGATCCAGAGTGGCGGCCGAGCAAGCCGGCGACCCTCCACTACTTCCAGAAGCGGTTTGACCACCGCCCTCACAGTCGGGTCCGACAAGAAGAGTCTTGAATCTTTATCATCATTATCATGGCGGTGTTTTGCACGAATTCATGCCCGCCTCAATCAAAGCCGACGTGGCACAAGGGCGCGGAAATCCGACCTCTGCGGCTGTGAATCCGCCGCTGTGAATCACGTTATGACGGCCAGCCAAGTGAGCTTTAGCACTCGATTCACCACGCCCGCCCACCCGCAGCACTTGTGGAAAGATGCGAGCGCCAGAATCTCCTTATTCCCGATTTAACTGTTAACCTTTCGTTAACCTTCGTTAACACCCGCCTGTGGAACCCCTGCGAACCTACCGGGGAAGACCGCCATGACGGGCGGCAGCCCTTAGGCTTTCAACAGCCCGTGGGCCGGCCCGTGAATGACTCTGTGACTATCTGCGACGGCGGGGAGATTCGGGTCACAATCATTCGCCAAACCATCAGGACATCTGCGCCAGACTCGAAAAATCGAGTCGCGTAAAGCCTATCCCTCGCGATAGGAGGATTCCTCTCCGTCCTGGGGATAGGCAGGGATTCACGTGAAACGCGCCTTCGTCATCGGCCACCCCATCGCGCATTCTCGCTCGCCCCTGATCCACAATCATTGGCTGAAGACTTACGGCATAGACGGATCTTACGAGGCGATCGACATCGCCCCGGCGCAGCTCACGGCCTTCTTCGAGCGCGTCCGCCGCGGTGAGTTCGTGGGCGGCAATGTAACGATCCCGCACAAGGAAGCGGTCTTTTCGCTTTGTGACGAACGCGATCCGCTGGCCGAAGAGATCGGCGCGGTCAACACCATCGTTGTCGAACAGGGTCTCATCACCGGGTCGAATACCGACTATCTCGGCTTCCTCGGCAATCTCGACCACGAGGCTCCGGGTTGGAGCGATGGACTCAGCGAGGTTATCGTCCTGGGCGCTGGCGGTGCCGCACGGGCGATCCTCGTCGCCCTCAAGTCACGTGATATCCCGACCATCCATCTGCTTAACCGCACACGGCAGAAGGCCGACGATATGGCGCTGGACCTGGGCGGTCCGATCCGCCCCGGCACACTGTCCGACTTTGCCGTGCGCGCACCGTCCGCAGGGCTAGTCGTCAACACCAGCTCGGTCGGTATGAAGGGCACGCGCTTCGACGGCCTGGACCTCTCCAGACTGCCCCGGGGCGCGCTCGTGACCGACATCGTGTACGTGCCGCTGTTGACTCCGCTTCTCGCCGAAGCGCGTGCCCTTGGACTAAGTACTGTGGACGGTCTGGGCATGCTTCTGCATCAGGCCGTGCCCGGCTTCGAGGCGTGGTTCGGCATACGCCCGGATGTCACCATCGACCTGAGGCGCCTCGTCGAGGCGAACCTTTGATGTGGAAGATAGGCCTCACTGGCTCTATCGCCACGGGCAAGTCGACAGCGCTCGAAGCCTTCGCCGATCTGGGTGTGCCAGTTTTTTCGTCTGACGCGGCGGTGCATGATCTCTACCGCGGCGAAGCGGTGCCGCTCGTCGGGCAGCTTTTCCCCGGAGTTATCATCAATGGAGAAATCGACCGGCAGAAGCTGAGCGCGGCCCTTCTGGCGGATTCCGCACGGCTTTCCGAGCTTGAGGCAGTGGTTCATCCACTGGTTCGCAAGCGAATATCCGCCTTCCTGGCCAATGCGGAACAAAAGGGGTCTGCGATCGCGGTGGTCGATATTCCACTCCTTTACGAAGGCGGCTTCGACTACGGCCTCGACCGCGTCATCGTCACCGTGGTCGACGAAGCGACGCAGCGCCGGCGCGTCCTCGCCCGGCCAGGCATGAATGTGGAAAAGCTGGACGCCATCCTTGCCCGGCAGATGTCCCAGGATGAAAAGCGAAAGCGGGCGGACTATGTATTCGACACGTCGGGCCCGATTGAGCGGACTCGCGGCGAGGTCGCGGCGCTAGTCGCCGCCCTTCGCGCAAATCCCAAGGCCTGAGCATGTCGCGCGAAATTGTCCTCGACACAGAAACCACCGGACTCAATCCCCTGACGGGCGACCGTATCGTCGAAATCGGCGCGATCGAACTCTATAATCACATTCCAACCGGCAAGCATTTTCATCACTATCTCAATCCCGAACGGCGCATGTCCGAAGATGCTTTCAGGGTGCATGGGCTGAGCGACGACTTCCTCGCCGACAAGCCACGCTTCGCCGAAATCGCAGACGAGATGCTGGCCTTCTTTGGCGATGCACCGCTTATCGCGCACAACGCACTCTTTGATATCAACTTCATCAACTACGAACTGGAGCAGGCGAGGCGCGCCGCGCTGACCAACATTGTCATCGATACGGTGACGCTCGCAAAGGAACGCCACCCGGGCGCACGGGTCAGCCTCGACGCATTGTGCAAGCACTATGGCATCGATAATTCGCGCCGCACGCTGCACGGCGCGTTGCTCGACAGTGAGATACTCGCCGACGTCTATCTCGAGCTTATTGGCGGCCGACAGGTCACCTTGGCCCTGGTCGAGGAAACCACCATCGTGGTGTCGGGGGCGGCATTCGCGGCGCCTATCGCGGCGCCGCAGCGTCCAACTCCTCTGCCCTCGCGGCTTGACACGGCGCAGCTCGCCGCGCATCTGGCGCTGGTGAAGTCGCTGGGCAAGGACGCACTCTGGTCCGACTACCGCGACGAAGCGGCGTAACCCGAACTCAGTTCGCCGGCGTCGTCGGCTGAGCCTGCTGCGCCGCCAGCGCCCGCAAATTCTGCAGATAGATCTGCCGGAAGTCGACCGGCTCCATCATGACGGGGGGGAAGCCACCCGACTGCACCGTCGTTGCGAGCACCTGGCGCGCAAATGGGAAGATCATCTGCGGGCACTCGACCATCAGCAGCGGCGCGAGCTGTTGCTCGGTCACGTTCTTGATGCGATAGACGCCGCCATAGACGAGCTCGACATTGAACAGGATCGTCTTGTCCCGCTCGGCCTTGGCATTGATCGTGATTTCGACAGCATAGACATCGTCGGTCTGCTTTTTGACCCCGACATTGATGCCGACCGAAAAGTTCGGCTGCGGGCCGCCCGCGATGATCGACGCCGGTGCGCCGGGATTCTCGAAGCTCAGATCGCGGATATACTGGCCAATAAGATTGTAGCTTGGGCCCGGCGCTGCATTGGCGCCTGCGGCGGTTTCGTCGGCCATGTCGTCTGTCCCCGGCAAAAATCGTGCGGCGCGGCCTATCAGCTTTGCCCCACCCTCGCAAGGCGAGCGCTCAGCGCTCGCGCCAGTCCTGCTCGTCGAGGTCGATGGTCCCCCCGAGCTGTCCCGGCTCGGCCTGCCCGCCCCATTGTGCTGCCGGCACGACGCGGAAGCGGCGCGACAACTGTTGGTAGATGAGGCTGCGGATCGGCGGCAACAGCAACAGAATTCCGATGAGATCGCTGAAATAGCCCGGCAAGAGAAGCAGAAGTCCGGCCAGCCCGATCAGCATGGCGTCGGCAATCTGCCGGCCGGGCAATTCTCCCCGCTCGGCTGTCCGCCGCAAGTCGGCAATAACCTGCATGCCCTGCCAACGGATCAGGCCTGCACCCACCAGTGCGGTGATCACCACGCCCAGCAAGGTCGGCAAGAGACCGATCGCCTGCCCGATCAGCACGAAGAATGCGATCTCGATCAGCGGAATCGCCAGAAAGGCGGCAAACAGGAGGCGTGTGAGCATCCAAGGCCTTGCTTCGTTAAGCTTGCCGTCGCCCTGACAGCATCGTGAACTGGTTTCGGGTTAGAGCATTTCCTATATATAGGGCGAACCCGCTGCCACCCAGTGCGGCAATTCCTCCTAATTCCGGTGCCGGTCCATGGAAGATTTCTTCGACATTCCCACCCTGATCGTCATCGGCCTTGCGATCGTGGTGCTGGTCCGCCTTCGCTCGGTCCTCGGGACGCGCACCGGCAATGAGCGCTCCCCACTCGAGCGCCGGGCCCAGGTCCAGAAGCCGGCGGCGGCCGAGGAGAAGGTCGTCCCGCTCCGTCCACGTCCTGCCGAGACTCCGGCCGACGGCAATGCCGAGCGCCGCGCACTGAAGCTGGCTGCCGAGATCGAGGCTGCCGCCCAGGGGAATACCGCCCTATCCTCGGGTCTCAAGGCTATAGCCGACGCCGATACCGGCTTCTCGCCCAAAGCCTTCGTCGAAGGCGCCAAGCAGGCCTATGAGATGATCGTCACGGCCTTCGCCGCCGGGGATCGTAAGACACTGCGGAACCTTCTGGAGAAGGACGTCTATGACGGGTTCGAGCGAGCCATCGCCGATCGCGAGGCTGCCGGCCGAAAGATCGACTTCACCTTCGTCGGCCTCCCCAAAGTCGAGATCGCCGAAGCCGAGATGGATCGCCGCGATGCGCGCATCACCATGCGCTTCAATGCCGAAGTCGTTTCGGCCACGCGCGACAAGGATGGCACGCTGATCGAGGGCAATGCCGATCAGGTCCAACTCATCGCCGATGAATGGACTTTCGCGCGCAGCACGAAATCACGCGATCCGAACTGGAAGCTGGTCGCGACCAACCAGCTGGCCTGAGGAGCAAGGGTCATGGCCCGGCGGGCTGGACCCTCCAAGCCAACAGATCTTCATCTTTGGGACGAGGTGACCCAAACCGTCACCCCGCTCCGCCCACGCCCGCGCAGACGACGGGCCGCTGATGCTCCACGGCCCCTGCCGCCGGCCGAAAGTCCGAAGCCGAAGCGCTCGACGATCATTGTTATGCCGCCATATCAATCGGCACAAAAGCCCGGAAATCAGCCAAATTCCTTCATTGAGCCCGGCCTGAAAAAGAAGCTTCAGCGCGGCCGGGTCGAGATCGACTACACCCTCGACCTGCACGGCATGCGCCAGGACGAGGCCTATGCCGCGCTGCGCCGGACCATCGACACACGGTCGTCGCGGGGCGACCGGACCCTCCTCATCATCACCGGCAAGGGGCTCAAAAAGGTCGATGGCGACGCGGCGACGATCGTCGAGCGGGGCGTTCTGCGCACCATGCTGCCCATCTGGCTGACCTCGCCCGAGCTCGCACCGCTGGTGGCCGGCTGGGACATCTCGCACCAGACTCACGGCGGTGCCGGTGCCTATTACGTCCGCCTCAAACGTCTCGAGCGCGCGCGATGACGCCGCTTGGTTTGAAGATGCGGCAACTGCGCGAGGAGCGCGGCGTGACCCTCAAGCAAATGGCCGCGGCGCTCCATGTCTCAAGCGCCTATCTGAGTGCCCTCGAGCACGGCAAGCGCGGCAAGCCGACCTGGATCCTGCTGCAGCGCATCATCCACTATTTCAACGTCATCTGGGACGAAGCCGAGGAGCTCCAGCGCCTCGCCGAGCTCTCCGATCCCAAGGTCAGCGTCGACACCTCCGGCATGGCGCCCGAAGCGACCGAGCTCGCCAACCGCCTCGCCCGCGACATCCGCCGCCTCACTCCGGAAGACGCCGCGGCGATCACCTCGGAACTGATCAAGCGGATCCGCTAGGCCGCCGTTCTGACAATGGCGAGAAATGCCGCGCCGTAGCGTTGGAGCTTGCTCGCACCCATGCCCGGCAATTCGGCCATGTCATCGAGGCTTCGCGGTCTCGCAATGGCCATCGCTCGCAAGGTGGAATCGTGGAAGATCACATAGGGCGGCACGCTCTGCAGCTTACCGAAACGGCTCCGCTCGGCGCGCAATGCCTCGAACAATGCCTGCGCTTCGGCCGGCAAATCCACCGCATTGCGCAATGAGCGCCGCGTCTCCGACGCCTTGACCGACTGGTCCCTGCGGAAGCTCACCTGCCGCGTGCGCTTGAAGATATCACGAGCGCCCTCGCCCAGCCGCAACCCGCCGAATCCGGCCGTGTCGGCAATGACGACGCCCATGGCAGCGAGCTGCCGCAGGACCGACTGCCAGCTCTTCTTGTCGAGTTCGCTGCCCTGCCCGAACACCGCCTGGTTCTGATGGCCGTTGGCCAGCACCTTTTCGGTTTCGCGGCCCATCAGCACATCGACGATATGCCCCGCGCCGAACCGCTGCCCCGTCCGATAGATGGCGGCGAGCGCCTTGATCGCAGCCTCGGTGCCGTCCCAGGTTTCCGCAGGGCTGACGCAATTGTCGCAATTGCCGCACGCGCCCGGATGTGCCTCGCCGAAATGTGCGAGAATTCCCTTGCGCCGGCATTCGGTGCTTTCGCAGATGGCGAGCAGCGCATTGAGCTTGCCCTGCTCGATCCGCTTGATCGCGCCCGGCGCGTCACCTTCATCGATCATCCGGCGGCGCTGCACCACATCGGTCATGCCATAGAGCAGCAGCGCTTCCGACGGCAGCCCATCGCGTCCCGCGCGTCCCGTCTCCTGATAATAGGCCTCGATCGACGACGGCATGTCGAGATGGGCGACATAGCGCACGTCGGGCTTGTCGATGCCCATGCCGAAGGCGATGGTCGCAACCAGGCACACCGCGTCGTCATTGAGGAAGGCATCCTGGTTGCGACTACGCAATTGCGCGCTCATCCCAGCATGATAGGGCAGGGCCGGCACGCCGTGTTCCGTCAGCCATTGCGCGGTCTTTTCGACCTTGTTGCGCGACAGGCAGTAGACGATGCCGCTTTCGCCCTTGTGGCGCTCGAGGAAAGCGAGCAGCTGTTTCGGCCCATGCGATCTTTGCGCGATGGCATAGGAGATGTTGGGCCGGTCGAAACTCGATTCGAACACGCGTGCATTGCCGAGCTGCAGCCGCTCGATGATGTCGGCCCGCGTCATCGGATCGGCTGTCGCCGTGAGCGCGATACGCGGCACATGCGGGAACAGTTCGGCCAGCCGCGACAGCGCCCGGTAGTCCGGCCGGAAATCATGGCCCCACTGGCTGACGCAATGCGCTTCGTCGATCGCGAACAGGGCGATGTCGATATCAGCGATGAGCTGCAGGAAGCCGGGCGTCATCATCCGCTCCGGCGCGACGTAGAGGAGGTCGAGCGCCCCGCGCCGCAACAGGTCGCGCACGTGACTCGCGTGTTCGGGCGTCAGCGCCGAGTTCAGCGCCTCGGCGCGAACACCCTGTTGCCGCAGGGCCTCAACCTGGTCGCGCATCAGCGCGATCAGCGGCGAGATCACGATGCCGACGCCCTTTCGGCAAAGCGCCGGCAACTGATAGCAAATGGATTTCCCTGCGCCGGTGGGGAACAGCACCACTGCGTCGCCGCCCTCGACGATGTGGTCGACCACCTCCGCCTGCTGCCCGCGAAATTCGGAATGCCCGAACGTCTTGTGCAGCACGTCGCGTGGATTGAGTTTGAGGTCGAGCAAGCCGGATCACCGAGTCGGAGATGAGCTTGATAGAAGATCGCCCCGCCACACCGCAAACAAAACGGGCGGCACCTGGGGTACCGCCCGTGAGATATCCTAGACTGGGTGAAACCTACAACACGAACCGGCTGAGGTCGGCGTCTGCGGCCATCTTGCCGACCTTGTCGGCGACATAGGCCTTGTCGATCGTAACGGTCTCGCCCTTCTTCTCATCGGCCTCGAAGCTCAACTGCTCGACCAGCCGCTCCATGATCGTCTGGAGCCGCCTTGCGCCGATATTTTCGACTGTCGAATTGACCTTCACCGCTGAGTCCGCAATCGCATCGATGCCATCGTCGGTGAAGCTCAGCGTCAGTCCCTCTGTCGCCATCAGCGCCACATACTGCTTGATCAGCGAGGCGTCGGTGTCCTTGAGGATGCCGATGAGATCGTCCTTGCTCAGCGCCGACAGCTCAACACGGATCGGCAGGCGTCCCTGCAGTTCCGGGAGGAGGTCCGAGGGCTTGCTGACGTGAAACGCACCCGAGGCGATGAAGAGGATGTGGTCGGTCTTCACCGGCCCATACTTCGTCGACACGGTCGTCCCTTCGATCAGCGGCAGCAGATCGCGCTGCACGCCCTCGCGCGAAGGACCGGAATAGGCACCACCCGACGCAACCTTGTCGATCTCGTCGATGAAGACGATGCCGTGGTTCTCGGCGAGCTCCACCGCCTCGCGCTGCAGCTGGTCCTGGTCGAGAAGCTTGTCGGCCTCGTCGGCCATCAGCAGCGCGTGGCTGTCCTTGACCTTGACCTTGCGCTTCTGCGGCTTCTGCCCGAGCGCCTTGCCGATCATGTCCTGGATGTTGATGACATTGGGCTGGCCCGGGATTTCGAACATGCCGCCCTGCGGGCTCTGTCCGGAGACCTCGATCTCGATGTCCTTGTCGTCGAGTTCGCCGGCACGGAGCTTCTTGCGGAACGAGTCGCGCGTTGCCGAACCCGCGCTGGCACCCACCAGGGCATCGAGGACGCGGTCCTCCGCCTTCTGATGCGCCTGCGTCTCGACTTCTTTGCGGCGAATGTCGCGCAGGACGCCGATGCCGGCCTCCACCAGGTCGCGGATCATCTGTTCGACGTCGCGGCCGACATAGCCCACTTCGGTGAACTTGGTCGCCTCGACCTTGATGAAGGGCGCATTGGCGAGCTTTGCCAGCCGCCGCGAGATCTCGGTCTTGCCGACACCGGTCGGCCCGATCATCAGGATGTTCTTGGGCGTCACTTCGTGGCGGAGGTCCGCCGGCAATTGCTGCCGTCGCCAGCGGTTGCGCAGCGCCACGGCCACGGCGCGCTTCGCGTCCTTCTGGCCGATGATGTAGCGGTCGAGCTCGGCAACGATCTGCCGCGGCGACAGGGAATCCACCACTCTCTTGTCCTTCCGGACGCCTTCGCTGCGAAGCGCGTCCTCGTTCCCGCCAGTGCCGGCCGGGCTGTTGTCCTGTTCGTTGAGCATATTAGGCCTCGATCGCTTCGAGCGTCACATTCTCGTTGGTGTAGATGCAGATCTCGGCGGCGATCTTCATCGCCTTGCGCGCAATGGTCTCTGCATCCATCTCGGTATTCTCGGCAAGCGCCAGCGCCGCCGACTGCGCGTAATTGCCGCCCGAGCCAATGGCGATCACGCCCTTGTCCGGCGTCAGCACGTCGCCATTGCCGGTGATCACCAGCGTCGTCTCCTTGTCGGCGACGATCATCATCGCCTCGAGGTGGCGGAGATAGCGGTCGCCGCGCCAGTCCTTGGCCAGCTCCACCGCCGCCCGCATCAACTGGTCCGGGTACTGCTCGAGCTTCTTTTCAAGGCGCTCGAACAGGGTGAATGCGTCCGCCGTGGAGCCGGCAAAGCCGCCGATGACCTTGTCTCCGGTCAGCCGCCGAACCTTGCGGGCATTGTGCTTCATCACCGTATTGCCGACCGAAACCTGGCCGTCCCCGGCGATGACCACCTTGTTGCCCTTGCGGACAGACACGATCGTCGTGCCATGCCAGCCGGGAAATTCACTGTCCTTCGACATTCAACACTCCAAAAGGATTTCTGCGTATTTAGGGGCTGGACGGCGGATTACAATATCGGCATTTGGCGATGAAACCGGCACCCGGGACCAGAATGCGCAAGGCTGAGATCAAGCGGAAAACCAACGAGACGGACATTACCGTGTCCGTGAACCTCGACGGCTCCGGTATCCATGACATGGCGACCGGCATCGGTTTTCTCGACCATATGCTCGACCAACTGGCCAAGCACTCGCTGATCGACATCAAAGTCCGCGCCAAGGGCGACCTTCATATCGATTTCCACCACACGGCCGAGGATGTGGGCATTGCGCTAGGCGAAGCGGTCAAGAAAGCGCTCGGCGACAAGAAGGGCATCCGCCGCTACGCCAGTTCCGATCTGGTGATGGACGGGACGCTTACCCGCGTGGCGCTGGATGTGTCCGGCCGCCCATTCCTGGTCTGGAAGGTAAATTTCACCCACGGCAAGGTGGGGGAGATGGATACCGAGCTGTTCCGCGAGTGGTTCCAGGCCTTCGCCATGAACGCCGGGATCACGCTCCACGTCGAAAATCTCTACGGCGACAACAACCACCACATCGCCGAGTCGGCGTTCAAGGCGCTGGCACGGGCATTGCGCGACGCGGTCGAGATCGATCCGCGCGCCAAGGACCGGATCCCCTCGACCAAGGGGACCCTCTGACCTCGGCCGGCGGCCTACTGCCAGCCGTGGCTTGAGCCTGCGATCAGCCCGAACGCCGCGATCACGATCGCGAACACCAGCAGCGCCAGCGCCAGCCAGCCGATGAAATTGGCCTGCGACGGCGTTTCCCGCACGGTCATCTCGGTATGCTCGTGATCCATCCTGGTCTCTCCTCGGGGCGGGAAGTCCCGCCAATCTTCCCTCGTCAGGGGATTTGCTCTAAGGGCAACCCGAAAGGCTTCCCATGACGCTCTATTCTATCTTCGAAAAAGAAGATTTGCAGCAGGCTTCCGCGCTCGGCCCCGTCGCGGTGCCCGAGCGCTTTTCGTGGTTCGCGGCGCTCCTGCCGCCGATCTATGCGCTGCGTCATGGCCTGATCCTCGCGCTGGTCTTCTGGATTGCGCTGGTTGTCGGGCTCGCCTTTACCGAGAGGGCCATCGGCAGCGAAGCCGTCTTTTGGCTCTATGTCCTCGTTGCCCTGTTCTTCGGCTTCGAAGCTTCAGCGCTTCGCCGCGATTCTCTAACCGCACGCGGCTGGACCTGGCGGGGCGACATCATTGCTGGCGCAGAAGACCTTGCGGAGCGGGACTATCTGAGCCTTCGCAGATGAGCGGCACCGTCGCGATCATCGATTACGGTTCGGGCAATCTCCGCTCGGCCGCGAAAGCCTTCGAGCGCTCGGTGAAAGCGCTCGATGCGGATATCGACGTGCGCGTCACCGCCGATCCCGATCTGGTCCGCACCGCCGAGCGCATCGTCCTCCCCGGCGTTGGAGCCTTCGCCGACTGCAAGGCGGGGCTCGATGCCGTAACCGGCATGGTTGAGGTACTCAACGAGCGGGTCAACGGAGCCGGCGTGCCATTCCTCGGCATCTGCGTCGGCATGCAATTGATGGCCACCGAAGGGCGCGAGAAGGGCGTCTGGCCCGGACTTGGCTGGATCGACGGTGCCGTTGTGCGCCTCGCGCCCAAGGGCGACCTCAAGGTGCCCCACATGGGCTGGAACACGCTGAAATTCGTGCAGCCGCATCCGCTCTTCGAGGGCATCCCCGATGGCGACGACGGTCTCCACGCCTATTTCGTCCACTCCTATCATCTCGAGACCTCGAGCCCCTACACGCTCTTTGTCACTGCCGATTATGGTCAGACGGTCACGGCCTGTGTCGGCCGCGACAATCTTTTTGGAACGCAGTTCCATCCCGAGAAGAGCCAGACTCTGGGCCTGAGACTCATCGAGAACTTCCTGAGGTGGTCGCCGTGATCCTGTTTCCGGCCATCGATCTCAAGGACGGCCAGTGCGTGCGCCTGAAGCGCGGCGACATGGCCGAAGCGACCGTGTTCAACACCGATCCGGTCGCACAGGCGCACACCTTCGAGGCGCAGGGTTTCCGGTATCTTCATGTCGTTGATCTCGACGGCGCCTTCGCCGGCGAAAGCCGCAATGGCGCGGCCGTTGAAGCCATTCTCAAATCGGTGCGGATGCCCGTGCAGCTCGGCGGCGGCATTCGCACACTGCCACAAATCGACGCTTGGCTCGCCAAAGGTCTCGCCCGCGTCATCCTCGGCACGGTTGCGGTTCGCGACCCGGCACTGGTGAAGTCCGCGGCCAGGGCCTACCCCGGCAAGATTGCCGTCGGCATCGACGCCCGCAGCGCCAAGGTCGCCGTCGAAGGCTGGGCGGAGACGTCGGAACTTGACGCCATCGAAATGGCGAAGCGCTTCGAAGGCGCCGGAGTGGCCGCGATCATCTTCACCGACATCGATCGCGACGGCATCCTCGCCGGCATCAACTGGGAATCGACGCTGGCCCTCGCCCGCGCTGTAACTATCCCGGTGATCGCCTCCGGCGGCCTCGCATCCATGGCCGACATCGAACGGCTGAGCCGTCCCGAATGCCAGATTCTCGAAGGCGCCATCACGGGCCGTGCCCTCTATGACGGCCGCATCGACCCCAAGGCCGCCCTGGCCATGCTCGGCGGCCTCGCGGCATGACGCTCAAGACCCGCATCATCCCCTGCCTCGACGTCAAGGATGGACGCGTCGTGAAGGGCGTGAACTTCGTCGACCTCCGCGACGCGGGCGATCCGGTGGAGGCTGCCATCGCCTATGATGCCGCCGGTGCCGATGAGCTCTGCTTCCTCGATATCACCGCCAGTTCCGAAAACCGCGAGACCATTTTCGACGTCGTCGCCCGCACCGCCGAGCAATGCTTCATGCCGGTGACAGTGGGCGGCGGCGTGCGCACGGTCGAGGACATCCGCAAGCTCCTTCTCAGCGGCGCCGACAAGGTCTCCATCAACACCGCCGCCGTCAACGATCCCGATTTCGTCGCCCGCGCCGCGGACAAGTTCGGCGACCAGTGCATTGTCGTGTCCGTCGATGCCAAGCGCCGCCAGACCCGCGCGCCGGGTGGGGCCAACATCTCCGGATGGGAGATCTTCACCCATGGCGGCCGCACCCCGACGGGTATTGACGCGGTAGAATTCGCCGTAAATTCCGTCGCGCGCGGGGCAGGGGAACTACTGGTCACGTCAATGGATCGCGATGGCACCAAGCTGGGCTTCGATCTCGAATTGACCCGCACCATCGCCGATGCCGTGCACGTACCCGTGGTCGCCTCGGGGGGTGTCGGTTCGCTCGACGACCTCGTGGCCGGAGTCAAGCAAGGTCATGCCAGCGCAGTCCTCGCCGCCTCCATTTTCCATTTCGGCACCTTCACCATTGCCCAAGCCAAGGCGCACCTTCTAAAGAACGGCATCGCGGTCCGGATGGACCAGCCGCCCTCCTGAGGAGAGCTTGATGACCTTCACTCTCGAGCAGTTGAACGAGCGGGTTCTCGCTCGCGCCAAAGCCGACCCCAATGAGAGCTACACCGCCAAGCTCCTCAAGGAAGGCGTGGAACGCTGTGCCAAGAAGCTTGGCGAAGAGGCGGTCGAAGCGGCCATCGCCGCGACGATGAAGGACCGGAAGGCCGTCGTCACAGAAAGCGCCGACGTGATTTATCACTTGCTCGTTCTCCTCAAGGCCTCGGGTGTAACCCTCGATGAAGTCATGGCGAGTCTCGAACGCCGCACGGTCCAGACGGGCCTTGAGGAAAAGGCCTCGCGTTCACAGTGAGCGATCGGCGCGACCTCAACCCCTATCATCGATTCACGAAGGCGGAGTGGGCGCAATATCGCGACGGCGAGCCCATGACGCTCACCGAGGCCGATATCCAGCGGCTTCGCGCACTGACCGATCCGATCTCACTGGGCGAAGCGGAAGAAATCTACCTGCCGCTCTCCCGCCTCATCTCCTTTTATGTCGAAGCCGCGCAGGCAGTGCATCGCGTCTCGACCCGCTTCCTCAACACCGAGGACCGCAAGGTTCCCTTCATTATCGGTGTTGCCGGATCGGTCGCAGTCGGCAAGTCGACGACGTCGCGCATCCTTCGCGCGCTGTTACAGCGCTGGCGCACCTCACCCAAAGTCGAGCTGGTGACCACCGACGCCTTCCTCTTCCCCAATGCCGAGCTCGACAAGCGCGGGCTCATGGAGCGCAAGGGCTTCCCCGAAAGCTATGACCGTGCCGCGCTTATCGCGTTCCTGAGTGACATGAAGTCCGGCAAGCCGTCGGCCACGGTGCCGGTTTACTCGCACCTTGTTTACGACGTCGTGCCGGGCGAGATGGTGACCATCGAGAGGCCCGACATCCTCATCGTCGAGGGGCTCAACATCCTGCAGCCCGGCGAATTGCCCAAATCCGGCAAGCCTATCCTCTTCGCCTCGGATTTCCTCGATTTCTCTGTCTTCATCGATGCCGACGAGGACGATCTGCGCGACTGGTTCATGGCGCGGTTCAGGAAGCTCCGCGAAACGGCCTTTACCGATCCGCGCAGCTTCTTCCACCGCTTCGCCGAAATGAGCACGGCGGAGGCTGAAAAGTTCGGACTTTGGGCCTGGGAGGCGATCAATCTTCCCAATCTGCGCGACAACATCCTGCCCACCCGCAGCCGCGCCCAGCTGATCCTTAAGAAGGGTCCGGATCACGCTGTCGAGGAAGTCGCCCTGCGCCGCGTCTAGGTCTTACGCCTCGAGCTTGTGCTCGCGCACCAGCTGTTCGAGATCGCGGATCGGCCGGGCGCCGATATGGCTGATGACCTCCGAGGCGGCAAGGCAGCCGATCTGGAGCGCTGTTCTAAGATCGCGGCCCCTGGCGTGCGCAAGAAGAAATCCCGAAGCGAAGAGATCGCCTGCGCCGGTTGCATCCACCACCGCATCGACCGGGTAGGCCGGCACGCTCACCACTTCGCCATTGGCAATGGCCATCGCGCCCTGCGAGCCCATGGTCACCGCCGCCATCTCGCAATCCTTGCCGATCTGCTGCACCGCATTCTGGAAATTGTCGGTCTGGTAGAGGGACTTGATCTCCTCGATATTGGCGAAGACGATCTCGATGGTCTTGCTCCGCATCAGGTCGAGGAACTCGTCACGGAAGCGGTTGACGCAGAACGGATCGGACAGCGTGAACGCCGTCGCGCGCTCATGCTTGTGGGCAAAGTGTGCGGCCGTCACGAAGGCCTTCTTGGCCTCCACCGGATCCCAGAGGTAGCCTTCCATGTAGGTTACCGCCGCCGCGCCGATCTCTTCTTCCCGAATATCGGCCGGCGTGAGCTGGTGGCACGCACCGAGATATGTGTTCATCGTCCGCTCGCCGCCGGGCGAAACGAGGATCATCGAGCGGGCGGTCGCCGGCCCGTCGACCAGCCGGCTGACGCCGTAATGCACGCCCATCTCGCGCAGTTCTTCGGCGAATACATCGCCCAGATCGTCATTGGCCACCTTGCCGACAAAGGCAGCCCGGCCGCCCAGCGAGGCAACGCCGGCCGCCGTGTTGGCCGCGCTGCCGCCCGATATCTGTCGCTTGTCCTCGGGCATGCGGTCATAGAGATAGGCCGAGCGCTCGGCATCGACGAGATGCATGATGCCCTCGTCCATGCCCTCGCGCTTCAGGAATTCGGGGTTGGTGGGGGCGATCACATCGACGATCGCATTGCCGATGGTGAGCACGTCGAAAGCGGTGTCGACCATCAGCCGTCCCGAAAATTGAAATCCGGGCGCGGAGATAGCGGGCTTCGGCGCGCCGCGCAACCTGCCCTTGTCCCGACGCACTGCCGATGATTCATAGATACGAGCCGCAAAGGAGCATCGCCATGACCGATCTCATCCTTGCCATCGCCCACCATCTGAGCGTCTTCACCCTGACCGGCCTGCTGGTCGCCGAAGTGGCCCTGTTGCGGCCCGATCTGTCCCCCGGGCACATCCGCCAACTCGGCGCCATCGACGCCGCCTATGGCGCGGTCGCCGGGCTCGTCATCGTAGTCGGCATCCTCAGGGTGATCTTCGGCGCCGCCGGCCCCGACTACTACATCCACAATTGGGCCTTCTGGCTGAAGATGGCGGCCTTCCTCGCGGTCGGCCTGCTCTCCATTCCGCCGACCCTCGCCATTCTCGGCTGGCGGCGAAAGCTCGCTGCCGACCCGGCCTTTTCGCCCGATCCCGCGACCATCGGCGGACTCCGGCGCTTCTATATCGCCGAACTCATCGCCTTCGCGCTGATCCCGGTTTTCGCCGCCGCCATGGCGCGCGGCTACGGCATCATATAGGCGCACCGTCCCAATCCTTCGGCGGTGGCGTCTTGGGCTCGAAGCGGCACCATTCGGCGATGATGCAGCGATAGCATTCGGGCTTGCGCGCCTTGCAGACATAGCGGCCGTGGAGGATCAGCCAGTGATGGGCGTGGAGCAAATATTTCTCCGGCACGATCCTGAGCAGTCCCAGCTCGACCTCGAGCACATCCTTTCCCGGCGCGAGCCCCGTCCGGTTCGCCACCCGGAAAAGGTGCGTGTCGACGGCGATAGTCGGCTGCCGGAAGGCGATGTTGAGCACCACATTGGCGGTCTTCCGCCCGACGCCTGGCAACGATTCCAGGGCTTCGCGGGTCCGCGGCACCTCGCCGCCGAATTCCTCGACCAGTTTCTGGCTGAGCGCGAAGACGTTTTTGGCCTTGGTCCGGTAGAGTCCGATCGTCTTGATGAGGTCTTGTATCCGCTCGACCCCGAGCTTGACCATCTTCCTGGGCGTATCGGCGAGCTTGAACAGGGCCGGCGTCGCCTTGTTCACCCCGGCGTCGGTGGCCTGCGCCGAAAGGACGACGGCGACCAGGAGGGTAAACGGATTGGTGTGTTCGAGCTCACCCCTCGGTTCGGGATTATCGCGCTGGAAGGCCGCGAACATGGCCTCGACCTCATCCGGCCGGAGGCGCTTGTTTGATCGGTTTGTTGATCGCTTTTGCGGCGCTTTGGCCATTCTCAGCTCTCCGATTCGCGGTTTATAGTCTGGCCATGGCCACTAAGACTCAAGCCAAGCCGCTTTTCGCCGCGACGCTCACGCCGCACCGCTCGCTCGGTCCGCGCGGCAAGCGCGTCGTCATCGTGCTGGTCGCACTTCTGGCGCTCGTGCCGGGCCTCCTTTTTTATGCCGTGGGCGCATGGCCGGTGGTCGGCTTCATGGGTCTCGATATCGTCGCCATCTGGCTCGCGCTCACCATTTCCATGCGCCAGGGCAAGGCCTCGGAAGTCGTGACGCTCTGGCCCGATGCGCTTGAACTCAAGCGCATCGATCCCAAGGGCCGCGAGACCCTGCTCGGCTTCAAGCCCTTCGACGTCCGCTTCGTCATCGATCGCGACTACAATGAGCGCGTGACCGGTCTCTGGTTGCGCCAGCGCGACGACCGTCATCCGCTCGGCGCTTTCCTGAGCCCCGAAGAAAAGCTGAGCTTCTCTAAGGCATTCGGGACGGCGCTGCGCAAGGCGCGGAATTAGCGTCAAAACCGGGTCGCAGCGGCGCGGGCAGAGGCCTATCTGATGGCCACCATGACCCAGCACCAGACCATCACCCCTGCTTCCGACTACGAGACGATCCGTTCGGCCATCGCCTATATCAGCGAGACCGGCCCCGAACAGATCGATCTTGCCCGCTTCGCCCGCGCCCTCGGCATGAGCGAGCGGCAGTTGACCGATCTCTTTCGCCGCTGGTGCGGCCTCAGCCCCAAAAGCTTCGCACAGGCCGTAGCGCTCAATCACGCGCGGACCTTGCTCGCCGACAAGGAGAGCGTGCTGTCGACCACCTATGCGGTGGGGTTGAGCTCGACCTCGCGCCTGCATGATCTTTTCGTCGCCTATGAAGCCATGCCGCCTGGTGCCTTTCGGGCGCGGGGGGAAGGTCTCGAAATGATCTGGGGCACGGCGCCGTCTCCTTTTGGTACAGCCGTGCTGATTCTAACCGCCTATGGGCTCGCCGGGATAGGTTTTGCCGATGGGGACGTAAGTATCGATGCCGCCTTCGAAGATTTGCGGTCGCGCTGGCCCAATGCCCGCTATGTTCGCGACGACGCGAAGGTGGCGCCTATCGCTTCCCGTGTCTTCGATCCCACGCGCTGGCACGCCGAACAGCCGGTCAGGATTGTGCTGATCGGTACGGATTTCGAAGTGCAGGTTTGGCAGACGCTGCTGAAGATTCCGGTCGGCCGGGCGACGACCTATCAATCCGTCGCCAACGCCATAGGCCGGCCTTCCGCCTCGCGTGCCGTGGGCGCCGCAGTGGGCAAGAACCCGATCTCCTTCGTCGTCCCCTGCCACCGCGTCGTCGGCTCCACGGGCGCGCTCACCGGCTATCACTGGGGCGTGCCGCGCAAACGCGCGATTTTGGGCTGGGAAGCCGGAGTGATCTCAGCCTAGACCGCGACCTTCTCCTTGAGCTTGCCGCTCTTGGTGATGCGGTAGATCACCGGCTCGCCGGTGGCGAGCTCGCGCTTGAGAATCTCTTCAGGCGTAAGTTTCTCGATCGCCATCACCAGAGCGCGCAGCGAATTGCCATGCGCGGCGACCAGTACGGTCTCACCGTCTTTGACCAGTGGAAGGATGTTCTTTTCGTAGTAAGGCAGGGCGCGCGCCGCGGTGTCCTTGAGCGACTCGCCGCCCGGCGGTGGCACGTCATAGGAGCGCCGCCAGATCAGCACCTGCTCCTCGCCCCATTTCTCGCGCGCATCGTCCTTGTTGAGGCCGCTGAGGTCGCCATAGTCGCGCTCGTTGAGCGCCTGGTTGCGCACGATAGTGAGATTCACGATGCCCAGCTCCTCGAGCATGAGGTCGAGCGAATGCTGGGCGCGGCGAAGCGAGGAGGTGAAGAACGCCGACGGCTTGAGGCCTGCCTTCTTGAGCAATTGCCCGGTGCGTCGCGCCTCGGCGATACCCTTCTCTGTGAGATCCGGATTCTTCCAGCCGGTGAAGAGGTTCTTGAGGTTCCACTCGCTCTCGCCGTGGCGCACGAGGATCAACGTTCCTGCCATCATTCAGTCCCTGAAGCCGAGCACATCGGCCATGCTATAATATCCGGTTCCCTTGCCGCGCGCCCACAAGGCGGCCTGCGCGGCGCCCGCCGCGAACATGGCGCGGTCATGGGCGCGATGCGTCAGCTCGATCCGCTCGGTCTCGCTGGCGAAATAGACAGTGTGGTCGCCCACCACCCCACCGCCGCGCAGGGCGGCAAAGCCAATGCTGCCCGCGATCCGTGGACCGGTATGGCCGTCGCGCTGGCGAACGGCGTTCTGGTCGAGATCGATGCCGCGCGCCTCGGCCACCGCCTGGCCCAGCATCAGCGCGGTGCCGGACGGCGCATCGACCTTGCGGTTGTGGTGCATCTCGAGAATCTCGGCATCGAAGCCGGGCAGGGCCTTCGCCGCCTGCTTCACCAGCCCGAGCAGCACATTGACGCCGAGCGAGAAATTGCCCGACTTGACGATGCGTGCGCCATTGAGCGCGGCGGTGCGGATGGCGATCTCGTCATCGGCCGAGCAGCCTGTCGTGCCGATCACATGGATCAGTCCGCGCTGCGCCGCGATCTTCGCCAGCGCCACGCTCGCCTCCGGCGCCGAGAAATCGATGATCGCCTCGGCGCCGTCGAGGGCCGCTTCGACATCGCCGGTGATCGTCACGCCGAGGCGGCCGATCCCCGCGAATTCTCCGGCATCGCGGCCGATAGCGGGCGAGCCCTGCCGGTCGAAGGCGGAATGAACCGCGAGCCCCGCCGTTTCGGCGACGGCCCTGATGTTGGCGGCGCCCATGCGCCCGCCGGCGCCGGCAATGGAAACCTTGAGATCGCTCATGCTTCCCTCTAACGCAGCCCGCTACACCACGCGAGTCCCGCCTGCCATCTCGCGCAGGACCGCCTCGGCGGCCTCGCGCGGATCGGGCGCGGCGGTGATCGGCCGGCCGACCACAAGATGTGTGGCACCGGCGGCGATCGCCTCCGCCGGACCCATGACGCGCTTCTGGTCGCCCATCGCGCTGCCGGCAGGGCGGATGCCGGGCGTCACGATGGCCATGCCCGGTCCGACGATCTCGCGTACCATCTCCGCCTCGAGCGGCGAGCAGACGAGGCCGCCGATTCCGATGTCCCGCGCCTGGTGCGCCCGCATTGCCACGAGCCCGGCCGCGTCGAGCGTGAAGCCGGCCTCGGCCACGTCATTGTCGTCCATCGAAGTCAGCACCGAGACGCCGAGGATCGTGAGCCCCGATTCGGCCGCGCCCCGAAGGGCGGCGCGCATGCATTGCGGATAGGCGTGGACCGTGAGCATCGCCGCTCCGGTCCGCGCGATGGCGGCGACGCCCCTTTCCACCGTGTTGTCGATGTCGAGCAGCTTGAGGTCGAAGAAGACTTGCTTGCCGGCGGCAATCAGGGCCTTGCCCAGCGCCAGTCCGTCGCCACCGTAAAAGAGCTGGTAGCCGATCTTGTAGAAGCCGACGCTGTCGCCGAGGCGCTGGACGACGGCTTCGGCCTCGGCCCGGCTGTCGAGATCGAGGGCGGCGATGAGTGTGGCTGTCATGAGGCGCTCCGATTTTTGAGGCTGATGCACGAGACTGGCCCGCGCCGCAAGGCCGAACGAAGGCATCCGGAGCGCTGGCACGCCCGGAGGGTTGGGGCAGTCGCGCCCATCAGGAATGGGCGCGGGCGAGGCGGGACGAAGCGTCCAGCCGGTAGTCCGGCGAGTTAAGGGACTCCTCGTCCCGCCTCGCGGCCGGGGTTTTGGGCAGGAACAAAGGATAAGCCGGCCTCTTGACCGCGGATGCGCACCGGCTCAGCCAA
>DASZPY010000066.1:0-5663 GCA_035549855.1 Devosia sp.
CAATGGCCGGAGCCGCCACGCTTGCCAAGGGCGCCGCCGCTTCATAGTTATGCGGGGCTTTTCACCGGCGAGGGTTTTCGACATGGCACTTTCCACGCAGGACGCGCTGATCCACCTGATGGTCGCGGCGGCGGCGTCCGACGATGCGATCTCCGAGGTCGAGCTCGAACGCATCCAGTCGCTGGTGCTGCGCACGCCGGTGTTCAACGGGTTCGACGGCGGGCGTTTCGCGGCGGTCGCGAACACGGCGGTCGACCTGATCAATGCCTCGGGCATCGAGGCGGCGGTCGAGGCGGCGCTCGCCGCGATCCCGGACAAGCTGCAGGACACGGCCTATGCATTGGCAGTCGAGATCACGGTCGTCGACCTGGCGCTGCCGCAGGAGGAATTGCGGTTGCTGGAGATGATCCGCGATGCGCTGAAGATCGACCGGCTGGTGACGGCGGCAATCGAGGCATCGGCGCGGGCGCGCATGCGGACGGCGTAGCCTGCCACGCCCTCGTGGTTCGACAGGCTCACCATGAGGGCTACTGGGAATTTGTGAGGACCTCATGGTGAGCCTGTCGAACCATGCGGTCCGGGTGACGCGGGCGATGCCCGGGAGTGAATGAAATGAACGCGCATTTGCAGCCGAGTGGCTCGGCTTACTTTCTCGCCGCGGAAACGCAGACGCCGGAGCGGCATACGCTGAGCGTGCTGGTCGACAACGAGCCGGGTATCCTCGCGCGGATCGTGGGGCTGTTCGCGGCCCGTGGGTTCAACATCGACAGCCTCACGGTCAGCGAGACCGAGCACGAGAAGGGGCTGAGCCGCATCACGGTGGTGACGGTGGCGACGCCCAAGGTGCTGCTGCAGATCAAGCTGCAGCTCGAGCGGCTGGTGCCGGTGCACAAGGTCCACGACCTTACGGCCGAGGGTAAAGCGCTGGAGCGCGAACTGGCGCTGGTGAAGGTCGCAGGGACCGGCGAACCGCGGGCCGAGGCGCTTCGGCTCGGCGACGCCTACCGGGCGCAGATCGTCGATGCCACGACCGAAAGCTTCGTGTTCGAAATCACCGGCAAGCCGAGCAAGATCGACAGCTTCATCGCCCTGATGGTTCCGCTCGGGCTGGTCGAAGTCGTACGCACGGGCCTGGCCGCCATTTCGCGCGGTGCCGAGGGAATGTAGCGATTGACCGCGCAGGGGACAGCGTTCTAGAGAGCGCCGTTTCCGACCGGGTCTTCCATGCACGGGCTTTCCCCAAATCTGCGCGGCATCATCTTCATGGTGCTGGCCACTGCTTCGTTCGTCTGCAACGACACGTTGATGAAGCTCGCGACGGAAGGGCTTATGCCGTTCCAGACGTTGTTCCTGCGCGGGGTGTCGGCCTGCCTGTGGCTGCTGCCCATGGTGCTGTTCACCGGCAATGGCGGCAAGATGGTGCAGGGCGCGCATTGGATCGTGCTGCTTCGCAACAGTTTCGAGACGGCGGCGGTCCTCTGCTTCATCGTCGCACTCGCCAACCTTCCGCTCGCCGACATCACGGCGATCAACCAGACGTCGCCAATGCTCCTGCTGCTCGGCGTGGCGCTGTTGTTCGGCGACCGGATCGGGTGGCTGAGGATCGGGCTCATCATTGTCGGCTTTGCCGGCGCGCTGCTGGTGGCGCAGCCGACCATGAGCGGGATCTCGCCTTACGCGCTGCTCGGCTTTTCCTGCGCCATCCTGACGGCCGGCCGCGACATTGTCGGGCGCAAGGTGCCGGTGCATATTCCCGCGCTCGTCGTTGCCTACTGGACCTGCATCACCGTGCTGGTCGGCGCCGGCGCGGCCACATTCCTGTTCGAGCCGTGGCAGCCGGTAACGATGCGCCATGCGCTGCTACTCGCCGGCTCGGGCTTCTTCCTCACCTTCGGTCATCTGTTCATCTTCCTATCCTATCGGACTGGTGCGACGGGCGTGGTGGCGCCATTCTATTACATGTTCGCTGTCTGGGCGGTGATCTCGGGCCTGCTGGTCTTCCATCAGCTTCCCAACACGCTGGCGCTGGTCGGCATCGGCCTGATCCTGCTCAGCGGCGTGGTGGTCGCGCTGCTGGATGAGCGCAAGCGGCGCTTGACGCCGATAGCCGAGGCGCGCATGTCGCCAGAACCATGACCGACCTGTCCGTCAACCTCAATGCCGTCGCGCAATTGCGCAACCGACGCAATTTGCCCTGGCCCAGCGTGCCGGAGATGGCGCGGCTCGCTCTGGGCGCCGGCGCGGCGGGCATCACCATCCATCCGCGTCCGGACGAGCGGCATATTCGCAGGACCGACGTGTTCGAGCTTCAGAGCCTCATGCGCAATGAATGGCCGGACAAGGAATTCAATATCGAGGGCTATCCGACCGCAGACTTCATCGCGCTTTGCGAGGCGGCGCGGCCGGACCAGGTGACGTTCGTTCCGGACGATCCGGGCCAGTCCACTTCGGATCATGGCTGGGACATCGCGGCCAATGCCACCATGCTCGCCGAGGTGATCGAGCGGTTGCAGAACGGCGGGATGCGGGTCGCGCTGTTTATCGATGCCGATCCCAAGGTGCCGGCGCTCGCCGCCGAGGTGGGTGCGGATCGGGTGGAGTTGTTCACCGGCCCCTACGGGCTGCCGGGTTCGGACGCCGAAGCCGAGCTCGACAAGCTGAAGGCAACCGCCACTGCCTGCAGGACGGCCGGGCTTCGCGCGGCCCGCGGCGGTGCGGGACTCGGCATCAATGCGGGGCACGATTTGACGCTGAAGAATCTGCCGGCCCTGAAGCAGGCGATTCCCGATCTCGCCGAGTGCTCGATCGGCCACGCCCTCACCGCGGATGCGCTGATCTACGGATTCGCCGGCGCCGTCCGCCGCTACGCCGACATTCTTACCGATCGCTAATCGCGAACAATCCGCACAGGAACTCTGACCGGTCCCGGCGCAACCGCTCGGCTGTGCCCGGATTAAATCCCTGTAAGCCCTGCAATGCCTTAGCGCACATTGCTGTGCCTTGGTGACAGGGACTTGCTGTGGTGAGGGTGGTGTGCTCCTGCAAGCCAAAGGTGCCCGCTTGAAGACTGGCGCCGCAGGCACATATTCGCACCCAGTTACATTCTGTTACTGGAGACCAGATAATGACTACCAAGCCAAGGATTGCCGTCATCATCGGCAGTATCCGTCCCAATCGCCAGGGCGACAAGCCGGCGAACTGGATCGCGAAGCTCGCGAAGGAAACTGGCTATTTCGATGTCGAGGTCGTCGACCTGAAGGACTATCCGCTGCCGCTGTTCGATGCGCCGGCCTCGGATTTCTGGATGCCGACTCCCAATGAGACTGCCGCCAAATGGCAGGCCAAGCTCAACGAATTCGACGGCTACATCATCGTCACTGCCGAGTACAACCGTTCCATCCCCGGCGCGCTGAAGAACGCCATCGACTGGGCATATAAGCCGTTCATGAAGAAGGCCGTGGCTTATGTCGCCTATGGATCGGTGGGCGGTGCCCGCGCGGTCGAGCATCTGCGCAACGTCATGGTCGAGCTGCAGACGGTATCGGTCCGTCACGGCATCCATATCGGCGGCTCCGATTTCGGTCCCATCGCGATGGGCCAGAAGACCTGGGACGACGTGCTTCCCGGCCAGGTGCCGTTTACGAAGGATCTCTTCGACAATCTCGCCTGGTGGGTGAACGCCACCAGGACGGCGCGCCTCGCCGATCAGCAGGCCGCCGCCAAAGCCGCCTGACGACAGGCCGCTCCGGCCCTTCCGGAGTGCGTTTGCAAAGCCCCGTCCGGATTCGTCCGGGCGGGGTTTGCTCTTCGGCCTGCTGTCACTGGCCTGTGTCGCATGCAAGCCAAATTGGGCAACCAATCCGCCATTATGGCGGTTGAACCCCCGAATCTCCGGGTGTATTCCCGCGCCCGCCCCATAGCGGGGATATGAAGGCTAATGACGCAGACGATCTCTTCCGGCGCTCCCGCCGGCGACGTTGCGACCCCTGTGGCCGGCCACGCAAACAAGCATCTTCCCCTTCTCGTCCTTGGCGCGCTCGGTGTCGTTTACGGCGATATCGGCACCAGCCCGATCTATGCCTTCCGCGAGGCCTTCGCCGCCCACGGCAAGACGACCGATCTCAATGCCGACGTTCTCGGACTTCTCTCGCTCATCGTATGGGCGCTGACGCTCACGGTTTCGATCAAATACGTCTTCTTCGTCACCCGCGCCGACAACAAGGGCGAGGGCGGCACGCTTTCCCTGATGCAGCTTGTCCGCTCGACGCTGACGGGCCGCACCAGCTGGGTCGTGGCCATCGGGCTTATCGGCGGCGCCCTGTTCTTTGGCGACGCGATCATCACGCCGGCCATCTCCGTGCTGTCGGCGGTCGAGGGTCTCGAGGTCGTGACCCCCACCATGACACCCTGGGTCGTGCCGATCACTGTGCTCATCATCTGCGTGCTGTTCTTCCTGCAGCGCTTCGGCACCGCGACGGTGTCGCGTATCTTCGGGCCGGTGATGGTGGTTTGGTTCATCACGCTCGGCATCAGCGGGCTGATCCAGATCGTGCAGCATCCGAGCGTGCTCTGGGCAGTCAATCCGGCCAATGGAATCCTGTTCCTGATCCGTCACACAGATACAGCCTTTGTCGTGGTAGGTGCGATCTTCCTCGCCGTAACGGGTGCGGAAGCCCTCTATGCCGATCTCGGCCATTTCGGCCGGCGGCCCATCGTCATTGCCTGGTTCGGCCTGGTATTTCCGGGCCTGCTGCTCAACTATTTCGGGCAGGGCGCCTATCTCATCAATGGCGGTCCGGTGGCGGCCGAGAATCCGTTCTTCACCATGCAGCCCGAATGGTTCCAGCTGCCGTTCGTCGGGCTGACGACGCTCGCAACCATCATCGCGAGCCAGGCAGTGATTTCAGGCATGTACTCGCTCGCTCGGCAGGCTTCGGCGCTCAATTTCCTGCCGCGCCTCACCGTGCTGCATACGTCGGAGACCCAGAGCGGTCAGATTTACCTGCCGCAGATCAACGGCATCCTGTTTGTGCTGGTGATCCTGCTGGTCGTTTCGTTCGGGTCTTCGAGCGCCTTATCCGCCGCCTATGGCATCGCGGTCTCAGGCGTCATGCTGGTGACCGCGACGCTAATCTCGATCGTCATGTGGCGCGTGTGGAAGTGGCATCTACTGGCCGTCGTGCTGACCATCACACCGTTTCTCATCATCGATGTGACGTTCTTCGTCTCGAATGCCTTCAAGATTGCCGAGGGTGGCTGGGTGCCGGCGCTTGTCGCGGCAATCGCCGCTGGCATCATGACCATCTGGATCGCCGGCCGGCGGCGCCTCGCGGACAAGACGCGGCGCGACGAGGTTCCGCTCGAGTTCCTGGTCGAGAATCTCGCCAAGAAGAAGCCGACCATTGTGCCGGGCACTGCGATCTTTCTCACGTCCGACATCGAGGGTGCGCCGACGGCGCTGCTGCACAGCCTCAAGCACTACAAGGTGCTGCACGAGAAGAACGTCATCCTCACCATCGAGACGACGGACTCGCCGCGCGTTCACCCCAGCGAGCGCGTCACCATCGAGCCCTTGGGCGAGACCTTCTCGCGCGTCGTGCTGCGCTTCGGCTTCATGGAAAGCCCGAACGTGCCGCGCGCGCTCGCGGTCGCCCGCAAGCACG
>DASZPY010000067.1:0-9576 GCA_035549855.1 Devosia sp.
CTGGGGATAACAGGCTGATACTGCCCAAGAGTCCATATCGACGGCAGTGTTTGGCACCTCGATGTCGGCTCATCACATCCTGGGGCTGGAGCAGGTCCCAAGGGTATGGCTGTTCGCCATTTAAAGTGGTACGTGAGCTGGGTTTAAAACGTCGTGAGACAGTTTGGTCCCTATCTGCCGTGGGTGTAGGAATATTGAGGAGAGCTGACCCTAGTACGAGAGGACCGGGTTGGACGAATCTCTGGTGGACCTGTTGTGGCGCCAGCCGCATTGCAGGGTAGCTATATTCGGACGGGATAACTGCTGAAAGCATCTAAGCAGGAAGCCTCCTCCAAAACGAGTATTCCCTTGAGAGCCGTGGAAGACCACCACGTTGATAGGCCGGATGTGGAAGCGCAGCGATGTGTGAAGCTGACCGGTACTAATAGCTCGATTGGCTTGATCGTTCTCATTAATCCATGCCCGTGACTTTCTGTCGGCCTCGCGCCGGCAGGCTGGTCGCGGGGCTGGAACGAAACGATCGGCTCAGACCCTTCTCCGGTGCAACTGCATGGGTTGCACGGAGCCTGGAACAATGTTCCAGATAACCAGAATTCACTCAGATGTTTTTCGCCGATCTGGTGGTTATTGCGCAGGGCCCAGAACCCGATCCCATCCCGAACTCGACCGTTAAACCCTGTTGCGCCAATGGTACTAAGTCTCAAGGCTTGGGAGAGTAGGTCGCTGCCAGGTCTGCCAAGAACATCTGATCTCCAAATGTCGAAATAACTCGAACCCCGCTGCCGCAAGGTGGCGGGGTTTTTGTTTGGCTCGCGAGCTGCATCCTCCCCTGTGCGCAGCACGGGGGAGGTGGCGCCGAAGGCGACGGAGGGGGCGCCGCTTGCGCGAAGCCTGCAGTCGGGCATCCTCTCCTACGACGAAGTCGCGGGAGAGGAGTCCTCACTGCGGCGCCCTAACGCGCCCGCCCGATCGCCGCGAGCATCACCGCCAGTTCCGCTGGCGGCTTCTGCTCTATGCGGCGGTAGTCGCTGCCATTGGGCGTGCGCTGCACCAGGCGGTGATCCACCATCTCGCGGCGCAGCAGCGCGCGGTCGCCGAAATCGTGCCAGCCGTCGAGCAGCTCGCTGATCCCGATCTCGCTGAAGCTCGTGCCGCGCGGCAGGCGCGACCAGAACACCCAGAGGCAGAGCGCTTGGAGGTTGGTCCTGGCCGGCCAGCTCTTCAGCCGCCCGTCCGCGCCGAAATAGCCGGCGGCGCGGAGCGCGCGTTTCTCGTCGGCCGGCGGCAGCGCGGCTTCGGTTGCGCGCGGAATGGTGCCGGCGCGCAGCGCCTGGAAATTGGCGTGGCCGGCGGCGCGCGCCAGCATATTGAGCATCTGCACATGGCTTGGCGTCTGGCCGAGCCGGGTCAGCTGGTCGCGGAGGGATCTGGCGAGCGCCGACAGATCGGGCGCCGCATAGGCGATTTGTGTGCGGGGCATCTTCTCATCCTCGTCATTGGCCGTTACATCAGGATGTCGCTGGCCGCCCTTGGCCGACTCGGCACGAGAACAAGTGTCGGGTTCCGGTATTTACAGGTTTAGCGTCCCCTCACGGGGTGGCGGCGCCTCGGTGAACTGCAGACCGTGAGGCGCGTGTAGCAGGGGACGGGGCGAGGGGCAACTCAGTAAGCCATTGCTGGGCACCTCCAATTCTGCAAACTGGAGTGGTCCAGAGAGGGCGTCCCTTGGTTGCGAGCCACGTTACCTTGACTCAGAGGTCGATCTATAAGTCGATCTTACAGTTTCCGGAAACCATGCTTCCGCCCTTTCAGCGGTATCAGGGAACGGGCAAACTGATGCTTAGGATCATCGATCTTGTATTGCGTAGTCACCCCTTGCTGGTGCCGGCGCCTTTGGTTGATGTTTTTAGAACCCTTTGCGAACAAGACCTGACGTAAACGCTCTACAAGAGCCCGTACGTCACTATAACTTATCCCATCCCCCAAATCCCCCCTTACACTCCATGCCCCTCATCCCATGGAGTTCCCCTTTGTCTCATCCCCTCCCACCTCTCTCCCGCAACAAGGCCAAGCAGCTCACCGGGCTCGCCGGGCGGCTTGATCGGCTGTTCACCGCGCTCGAGGACTTGCCGCGCGTCGGTCCGCCGCCGGCCCATCTGCGCGGCGAGGCGCTGCGCATCGTCAATGCGCTGCGACTGTTCTTTCCTGCGCGGCAGGCTTTCCCTTGCACTGACTATCTGGGGTCGGCGCAAACCCCGGTGATGTTCGATCTCTTCGTCGCGGTGCTGGAAGGGATCGAGTCGCTCAAATCATTGTACCGGCAGTCGAAATCGTTCCGGGCGAAGACTTATCCACGCGCCTGGCAGGAGTGGTAGCTTGCGTCCATCCGCTGCCGGGCGCGGTCATGACGAGTGGCCGGCAGGGGAGACCGGGTCCGCGCGGCGTCGGCTTCGCGGAGGTCCGGGCATCGGGGCTCCGCGGACCAGTCTATCCTGGGTCCGGGGCCCGCGCCGCCCCGTGGGCATTCGCCGCCCGCGGGGAATCGGCCGGGACGCGAGGCTGTTCGCCCCCGTCCGGAGCCGGCGCGCATCCGCGGTCAAGAGGCCGGGGACCCGCTGCCCGAATCCAAAATCCCGGCCGCGTGGCGGGGCTCCAACCCCATATTTACGCGGACTACCCGCTCCGGGGACGGAGCTCCGCCCGCCGCCCACCAGGCGGCAAGCCGCACCCGGCCAGCCGGAGGCTTCCGCTCGCCCGTAACGATGTTCTATTGCGTGGAGCCCAGGCCGTTGGCGCTCTCGATGAGCTCGCGGAGGCGCGATACGAAGCGGGCGGCGTTGCCGCCATCCACGAGCGCGTGGTCGAAGCTCACGGTCATATCGAGGATTTCGCGGATCGCAATCGTGTCGCCGACCACGACCGGTTTGCGCGAGATGCCGCCCAGCGTCAGCTGCGTGCCGGTGGTGAAGGGCAGGCCCCAGCCGCCGCCCTTGCCGAACATGCCGATGGCGCTGATGCCGACCGTGCCGCGATAGCGGCGATAGAGCGAGGGCCGCCGCCGGATGAGCCACCACAGGAGCGGCCAGCCGAGGCGGATCACAAAGAGCGGGAGCCAGCCCATGCTCTTGTAGCCGTCCCAGACTTCGGCGATGTCACCGCGCTGCGCCGCGCGGATCTCGTCGTGGATCGCGCGCAGCGGCTTTCCGTCGGCGTGCCGCACGATGGCGACCACCGGCTGCTTGCGGTCATCGACGTCGCGCTCGACCATCAGCGCCACATCGACATCGTTGAAGATTTCGATCTGGCGTCCGCCCCTGCGCAGCGCTTGGATCTCCGGCTGCTCCGAGACGGCGCGCGCGAGATTGTGGGCAATGAAGGCCGTGAACGAGAGCTGGCCGCCATCCGCAAACGGATGGGTGTGCAGCCATTCGCGTGCCATCGTGACGTCAATCTCGACGAAGGCGTGGATGGTCGGCAGATGTGCCGCCGAGCGCATGGTCACAGCCAGCCCGCGTCTCAGCTTGCCATAGGGGAGGATCCGGCTGTCGCTCGCGTCTGGCACCGTGAAGGCTCCGGGCTTTGTGAAGGCCCCAGAGTGGCAGCGTGGAGGACGGTGCCCTTGAGCAATATCAATGGCCCGCGGAAGTCAGGTTGCGGGCGCGATGTTCTGGTTGCGGTGGAAGAGGTTCTGCGGGTCGTAGCGCTTCTTGACCTGCCGCAGCCGCTCCAGCGTCTTGCCGGGATAGGCGGCGTCTATCCGCTGCGGCCCGTCGAGACCGAGGAAGTTGACGTAAGCGCCTTTCTCCTCCTGCTCGAGGCGTCCGCCGAAATCGGCGATCCAGGCCTCGCGCTTCAGCTTGTCGGCGGCGTCGGTGTAGAAGGCCGCGACATTGACCATGATCGGCGCCCTGCGGTGCGCATAGGCCGTCGCATCGGGCGCCACGCGGGCCACGGCGCCGCCGAGCTCACGCAGTTGCACGACGCTGAAGGTGGCATCGGAACGCGTGATCTCGTCGATGATGAGCTTGGCCTCATCGATCCCGACGCAGTTCATGAACATGGTCCGCGCTACGGCAGTCGGATGATAATCGGGGTCCTCGGGCGGATACATGAGCTGCGCGTAGTCGCCGGCCTTGACGAAATCGGCATAGGGCGTCGCGAGTTCGCGGAACGGTTTGAGCGCGTCCTCCGCCTCAGCCGCCGGGCCGGAGTAAGCCAGCATGGCGAGGATCACCGGCTTGCCATGCACCTCCGCCGGAACGAACGGCATTGGCGGGCAGGGCATGACGTTGGCGATGGTCGAGAGGTTCTCGCTCGCATTCCGCGCCGCGGCCATGAAGCCGGCCAGGGTCTCGGGCGTTGCGGGCAGGGCCATCATGCCGCCGGCGAATTCGGGGAGGGGGCTCAGCCTGTAGGTGAGCCTGGTCACGACGCCGAAATTGCCGCCGCCGCCGCGGATGGCCCAGAACAGGTCGGGCTCATGCGTGGCATCGATCGTGAGCAGCCTGCCATCGGCGGTGACGATCTCTGCGTTCAGTAGCGAGTCGATGCTGAGCCCATATTTGCGCGCCATATAGCCGACGCCGCCGCCCAGCGTGATGCCGCCCACGCCCACCGTGCCGGCATCGCCGAAGCCGACAACCTTGCCATGCTCGCCCGCCGCCCTCGTGACGTCGAGCGCGATGGCGCCGGTCTCGGCCGTGAGCGTTCCCGCCGCGGCATCCATGGCGATCGCCTTCATGTCGCGCAGATCGATGACGATGCCGCCTTCGGACGAGCCGTGGCCGGCATTGGAGTGGCCGCCGCTGCGGACGGCGAGTTCGACGCCATTGTCCCGCGCTGCCGTGACCGCGCGCTGAATGTCGGCCGCATCGGCGACCCGGACGATCACGGCGGGTCTGGGATCAAAGCCGCCATACATGACCTTGCGCGCCGCGTCGTAGTCCGCGTCGGACGGCAGAATCAGCTTGCCTTTCAGCCCCTTGAGGGCGGCGATGGCGGTTTGGACGGCGGACATGTCAGGCTCCTTGAGATCGGGCATTCACTGCCATGACGGATGAGTGCGTCAGGAATCGACAGGGGCGGAGTGGAATCAGGATGAGCCGACAATGAGGCGAGGATGACCGCAACCTTACAGATTGACCGGCAGGAGGCCGGCCCCTATGTGTCACGCCCCAAAACGGACGGCACGAGGGGAGACATGCCGGGCTCGATCATCTCCATCGCCGGTTTGACCAAGACCTATGAGGGCGGCTTCCAGGCGCTGAAGACCGTCTCGCTCGAAGTGGAGCGGGGGGAGATCCTTGCACTGCTCGGGCCCAACGGCGCGGGCAAGACCACGCTCATCTCCATCGTCTGCGGCATCGTCACGCCGAGCAGCGGCAAGGTGACCGTCGGCGGATACGACATCGTGCGCGACTACCGGCAGTCGCGGACGCTGATCGGGCTGGTGCCGCAGGAACTGACGACAGATGCGTTCGAGACGGTGTGGGCAACGGTGACCCATTCGCGTGGCCTCTTCGGCAAGAAGCCGAATCCGGCGCACATCGAGAAGGTGTTGCGCGACCTGAGCCTCTGGGACAAGAAAGACAACAAGATCATGCAGCTTTCGGGTGGCATGAAGCGGCGCGTGCTGATCGCCAAGGCGCTGAGCCACGAGCCCGAAGTGCTGTTCCTCGATGAGCCCACGGCAGGCGTCGATGTCGAGCTGCGCAAGGACATGTGGGAAATGGTGCGGCGGCTCCGCGCCGCCGGCACGACCATCATCCTCACCACGCACTATATCGCCGAGGCCGAGGAGATGGCCGACCGGATCGGCGTGATCCACAAGGGCGAGCTGATGCTGGTCGAGGAGAAGACTGCACTGATGAAGAAGCTCGGCAAGAAGCAGCTCACGCTGACTCTGCATGAGCGGCTCGAGGCGGTGCCGGCAGTGCTTAGTGGACGAAATCTGGCGCTTTCCGCGGACGGCGAGATGCTGACCTACACCTATGATGCGACCGACAAGGAGAGCGGCATCGATTCCCTGCTCACCGACCTCGTCGCGGCCGGCATCCGCTTCAAGGATCTGCAGACCCGCGAGAGTTCGCTCGAAGACATCTTCGTCAATCTGGTGAGGGACGGACAATGAATCTCGAAGCCGTCAAGGCCATCTATAGGTTCGAGATGGCGCGCACCTTCCGCACGCCCTGGCAATCGATCCTCGCGCCGGTGATCTCGACCTCGCTCTATTTCGTGGTGTTCGGCTCGGCCATCGGCTCGCGCATCACTGAGATCGACGGGGTCAGCTATGGCGCGTTCATCGTGCCGGGACTGATCATGCTGATGATCCTGACGCAGTCGGTGTCCAATGGTTCCTTCGGTATCTATTTCCCGAAGTTCCTCGGCACGATCTATGAGCTGCTGTCGGCGCCGGTGTCGCCGCTCGAGATCGTCATCGGCTATGTCGGGGCCGCCGCGAGCAAATCGATCATTCTCGGCGTGCTCGTGCTGGCGACCGCCGGCTTCTTCGTGCCGATCCGTATCGACCATCCGGTCTGGATGGTGGTGTTCCTCGTGCTGACCGCGTTCACCTTCAGCCTGGTAGGCTTCATCATCGGCATCTGGGCCAAAGGGATGGAGCAATTGCAGATCGTGCCGCTGATCATCCTCACGCCGCTGACCTTCCTCGGCGGCACCTTCTATTCGATCAATGTGCTGCCGCCCTTCTGGCAGGCGGTGTCGCTGTTCAATCCGGTAGTTTATCTCATCAGCGGCTTCCGCTGGAGCTTCTACGGCATCTCGGATGTGGCGATCGGCGTGGCCATCGGCGCGACGGTCGGCTTCCTGCTGCTCTGCCTCGCCATCGTCTCGTGGATCTTCCGCACGGGCTATCGGCTCAAGACCTGAAGCCAAATTTGCGTGATCCGAAGGGTCACAGAATCTTCAGGTTTGGCGGGCATGGGGTCGCATCCCGAATCTGCTGCGACCCCCAAATGCTTCGAATCTTCCGGCCCCTCGCGGTCCTCTTCATGTTCCTTCTCGCCACGCTGCCTGCGGCCGCTCAGGTCGACATCTTCGGCATGTTCAACGTCGGGCCGGCAATGGATGCCAATGCCAAGGTGCTGGAGCGCAATCTCGCCTATTCCGACGGCGAGCGGCGGAAGCTCGACATCTATGGGCCGGTCGATCCGCATGGGCCGTCCCCGGTCGTGATGTTCATTTATGGCGGCGCCTGGGACCATGGGAACAAGGAGGGCTACGAGTTCGCGGGGCGCGCGCTCGCCGCCAACGGTTTCGTGGTCGTCATTCCCGACTATCGGCTTTATCCCGACGTGCGTTATCCCGATTTCCTCGTCGACAATGCCGCCGCGGTGAAGTGGATCGAGGACAACATCGGCCGATATGGCGGCGACACGAAGCGCTTCTATCTCGCGGGCCATTCGGCCGGTGCTTACAATGCCGTGATGCTGGGCGTCGAGAAGTCGTTTCTCCGCGATTTCGGCGTCACGATGCCGATCCAGGCCATCGCTGCCATCTCGGGGCCCTATGATTTCTATCCGTTCGAATATGATCAGGTGCGCAACACCTTCGACAATACCGACAACCCGGAGGGGACGCAGCCGATAAACCTGGTGACGCCGGGCCTGCCGCCTATGTTCCTCGCGAGCGGCACGTCCGATCCGATCGTGCGGGTGCAGAACACGCAGAACCTCGCCAAGAAGCTGCTGGCGTCGGGCGATTGGGTTACGGAAAAATACTATGACGGGTTCGGCCATCTCGAGCCGGTGTTTGCGCTGGGCCAGCTCTGGCGCTGGCGCATGCCGATCCTGCAGGACGTCGTCAATTTCTTCACGCAGTTCGGTGCGTTTCCGAGCGGCGTGCCGGTGCCGGTCTATACGCCCGCTCCGCCCGAAGGCATGGCGGACATGCAGACGACAATTGCTCGTCTCGATACCCTTTTCGAGCCGATCTCGAACCGCAAGGGCGGGTTTTGAGCGTCGCGCGCGCGGATAAGCGTTGACTGTTCAAATGAGGCGGCGAAAACTCGGCGCCATCTGACGTCATCACCGACATTGCTGCCGGTCCAACCAGGGAGTTCTCCATGGACTATGTGCGTTTGGGAAAGACGGGACTCGAGATCTCGCGCATCTGTTTCGGCTGCATGAGCTTCGGCAAGGTGACGGAACAGCGTCCCTGGGCGCTGCCCATCGAGGATGCCCGTCCGATGTTCCGCGCCGCCTGGGATGCGGGGATCAATTTCTATGACACGGCCAACGTCTATGCCGCGGGCACGAGCGAGGAGATCACCGGCGCGCTGCTCAAGGAGATCGCGCCGCGCGAGCAATGGGTGCTGGCGAGCAAGGTCAATGGCCGCATGCATGAAGGGCCCAACGGCATGGGGCTGTCGCGCAAGGCGATCCTCAGCGAGATCGACAATTCATTGCGGCGGCTGGGGACGGACTATCTGGACCTCTACCAGATCCATCGCTTCGATCCGCATGTGCCCTATGAGGAGACGATGGGGGCGCTCGACGATGTCGTGAAGGCCGGCAAGGCCCGCTATATCGGTGCGTCGTCTATGTATGCGTGGCAGTTCGCCAAATACCAGCTGGCGGCGGAGCGCGACGGCGGCGCGAAATTCGTCTCGATGCAGAACCAGATCAGCCTCGTCTATCGCGAGGAGGAGCGGGAGATGCTGCCGCTCTGCATCGCCGACGGCATCGGTGTGATCCCGTGGTCGCCGCTCGGTGGCGGCAAGCTGACGCGGCCCTGGGGCGAAACGTCCAGCAAGCGCGCCTCGACCGACAGGTGGAACAAGCACATGTATGAGGAGAGCATCAACAAGGGTGTGGTCGATGCGGTGGAGACGCTGGCGAAAGCGCGCGGCGTGCCGATGGCGCAGGTCGCCATGGCATGGCTGCTGGCGAAGCCCGGCGTGCATGCGCCGATCGTGGGCATCTCCAAGCTCAGCCAGCTCGACGACGCGGTGAAGGCGGTTGGCCTCAAGCTCAGTGCAGACGAAATCGCGTCGCTGGAGAAGCCCTATCAGACTTTCTGGGTTGCGGGGTTCTGACCATGCAATACACACGCCTCGGCCGCACCGGCCTCGAAGTCTCGCGCATCTGCCTCGGCTGCATGTCGTTCGGCAAATCGACGTCGAGCCGCCCGTGGGTGCTTTCCCTCGACGACGCCCGGCCGATCTTCCGCGCCGCGTGGGAGGGCGGGATCAATTTCTACGATACGGCCAATGTCTATGCCGAGGGGACCAGCGAAGAGATCACGGGCGCGCTGCTCAAGGAACTGGGGCCGCGCGACTCCTATGTGCTGGCGACCAAGGTCAATGGCGAGATGCGGCCCGGCCCGAACGGCAGGGGACAATCGCGCAAGGCGATCATGAGCGAGATCGACAATTCGCTGCGGCGGCTCGGCCATGATTATGTCGACCTCTACCAGATCCACCGCTTCGATCCGAACACGCCGATCGAGGAGACGCTGGAGGCGCTGCATGACGTCGTGAAGGCGGGTAAGGCGCGCTACATCGGCGCGTCATCCATGCATGCGTGGCAGTTCATGAAGATGCTGAAGACGCAGGAG
>DASZPY010000068.1:0-3795 GCA_035549855.1 Devosia sp.
CACCAGCCTTGGCGATATCGGCTCGCTGTTCCAGCAAGGCCCGGCGGCGGTTCACGGCGGTTTCGCGGACGCGGCGGCAAGCGCCACCTGGTACCAGATCGCAACCTTCGGCGCCGTGATCGTGCTGGTGTTCTTCCTCAAAGGCAGGGGCCCGGTGACCGGCCAGGGCAACATGCGCGCACCGGCAGGCCCGCCGGTGGTCGCAGAGGCCTGAACAAGAAGGGCGCCCTCGGGGCGCCCTTTGTCTAGCGAACGATCAGCGTGCCGGCGCCGTGTTCGGTGAAGAGCTCGACGAGCACCACATGCGGCGTCTTGCCGTTGAGGATGACGACGCCCTCGACGCCGTTCTCGAGCGCCTCGAGACAGGTCTCGACTTTGGGGATCATGCCACCCGAGATCGTGCCATCGGCAATCAGGGCGCGGGCATCGCGCATGGTAAGCTCGGGGATAAGCTTCTTGTTCCCGTCGAGCACGCCATCCACATCGGTGAGGAACAGCAGGCGCTTGGCGCCGAGCGAGCCCGCGATGGCGCCGGCAAATGTGTCGGCGTTGATGTTGTAGGTCGCGCCATCGCGGCCCGGTGCCACCGGCGCGATGACGGGGATCATCTCTGAGCGCGCGAGCTGGTCCAGCAGGGTGCGGTCGACCTCCACCGGCTCACCCACGAAGCCGAGATCGAGTACGCGCTCGATATTGGAGCCCGGATCCTTCCAGGTCTTGCTGGCCTTCCTCGCGAAGACCATGTTGCCGTCCTTGCCGCAGAGCCCGATCGCCCACTCGCCTTCGGCATTGATGAGCGCGACGATCTCCTTGTTGATCGAACCGGCCAGAACCATTTCGACGACTTCCATCGTGCGCTGGTCGGTGACGCGCAGTCCGCCTTCGAACTTGGACTCGATGCCGAGATTCTTGAGCATCTGCGCGATCTGCGGCCCACCGCCATGCACGACGATCGGGTTGACGCGCGACTGCTTGAGCAGCGCGATGTCGCGCGCGAAGTTCCGGCCAAGTGCAATGTCGCCCATGGCGTGCCCGCCATATTTGACCACGACCGTCTTGCCCTCGTAGCGCTGCATGTAAGGCAGCGCCTGGGAAAGAACGGCGGCATCGCGGGAAAAGGACTCGATATCGGGCATCTTGCGTTTCGTGCTCATCTTGGGCGCGACGGTATAAAGCATCTGCTCGCGCTGGAAAGCGGAAATCAAGAAGACCGGCCGTCGAGCCCCATCTTCCTGCCGGCGACCTCCGTCGGTGCGTCCATCGATCCCGTGCCGCGAGCGGGGATAGGCAGTGGCCCCGTGCCGGGCTAAAACGGCGCTATGACCCCCGGGGCCGACGAAATCGCCGCCTTGATCGGCCGCTGCGCACTGCGGGACCGGCAGGCATTCCGCGACCTCTACGCGCGGACGAGCTCGAAACTGTTTGGCGTGACCCTGCGTATCTTGAGGGACCGTTCGGAGGCCGAAGAGGCGCTTCAGGAGGTATACGTCAAGATCTGGCAGCGTTCGGACCGCTATGTCGCGGGCGGCTACAGCCCGATCAGCTGGCTGGTTGCCATTGCCCGCAACCATGCGCTCGACATCCTCCGCGCCCGCAAGCCGGCGAGCGAGGATATCGATGTCGCCCTCGATGTCGCCGACGCCGCGCCCGATCCCGAGCAGGCCGCCGCCGACGCCGGTGAGCGCGCGCGGATCGACGCCTGCCTCGACGAACTCGAGTCGGACAGAGCGGGGGCCGTGCGCGGCGCCTATCTCGATGGTTATAGTTATGAAGAACTGGCGACCCGCTACAGCGTGCCGCTCAATACGATGCGAACCTGGCTGCGCCGCAGCCTGCTGAAACTGAGAGAGTGCCTTTCGTGAGCCAGGACGGACACATGCCGGCAGTGAGCGAGGACGATCGCGTCCTTGTCGCCGAATATGTGCTCGGCCTGCTGCCACCCGCTGAGCATCCGCGGATGGCCGCTCGCCTCGCGGCCGAGCCGGCGCTCCGCGCCGAGCAGCGGCTGTGGACGCTGCGGCTTGCCAGCCTCGACCGCGAGTTCGTCGAAGCGTCGGCGCCCGCAGCCGTGATGCCGCGCATCGAGGCGCGCCTGTTCGGCACATCCGCACGAACCAGCTTCTGGGATTCGCTGGCGCTCTGGCGGGGCATCGCCGCCGGGGCCGTCGCGGTGGCGGTCATTGCCATCGGCTTCAACGTGCTCAATCCGCGACCCGATCCCCGGCAGTTCGCCGAGCAGCTGGTCGCGGCGCTGCAGGATCAGGGCAGTGGCGTGAGCTTCGTGGCGGTCTACGATTCCGCCACCGGCAGCGTAAGGCTGACCGCGCTGACCGGCGCGCCGGTGCCTGAGAAGGATTACGAACTCTGGGCCATCCAGGGCGGCCAGACGATCTCGATGGGCGTCGTGCCGGTCGACCGGAAGGTGGACGTGAAACTGCCCGTCACCGTAGCCCCGGGTTTCGGCGCCGGCACGGTCCTGGCCGTGACCCTCGAGCAGAAGGGCGGTTCGCCGACGGGTGTGGCGCAAGGCCCGATCGTGGCCGTAGGCACGGCGACGCTGATCTAGCGAGACTCCAGGTCACTGCCCTTAAAAAGGGAGCTCGTTCCTACCCCGCAGCAGCGGCTTAATCTGGAATGGAGCCAACTTCGATATCAAGGCCCTCGAACGCGACGTCTGCTTTGCGCCGCTCCAACGCTCCCTTGCCCGCATAGCAGCCCTGTTCAACCCTAGTCAGTGAACCCCTTGCGAGCTTGTAGAGTCGGCTGGCCCATTCGATAAACTCTGGCGACTTGCTTATTCGTTCTCCGGCACGGTTCCAGTATCTATCGGTGCGATATAGGCGTCCTGCGCGAATGAAGTGGTCGTTAGCGTAGCAACGGCTAAATTCAATGATCGGGTCACTGAATGAATCATACGAAAATTCATTGCGGCCCTTAACAGGCACAAGCCCAATCTTCGAGACGTCAGCTCGACGTGCGATGAGCAGCTTAATGTTCTCCTTTCCCATCGCTTCGATCACTGAAGTCGGCGCCTCTTGGGCGCTGGGAGAGGGGGAGAAGACTCTCAGGAATGCGATATCTCCGGATGACCGCAATATAGAGTCGAATGCAGCCTGATCGGAGGGCGCAAGGAAGAAGGTAAACTGAAGCCCTGCGGACATCGCGCACATCCCCGTCGTCATAGGGCATGAATGCAGAGTGCTTTGAGGGTTGGCGGTCCCGATGTCAATTTGGGGGTTTATCGTGATGCTGGCTCGGCGCCGGGCGCTCCAAGCCTTCCCCTGATCTATTCAGAAGCTGGCCGGGCGTTTCCCTGGTCGCTTCATTGCGCCGGCGTGGACAGCGTGACGAGATAAGCGATGACATTGGCGACGTCGTCGGGGTTGCTGATCCCCGTGAAGTTCATGAACGAGCCGTTGACCACTTTGCGCGGCTTGGTGATGAACCGGTCGAGCGTCTCGATGTCCCACACCAGACCCGCGGCGGCAGCCTCGAGCAGCGCGTCCGAGTACTTATAGCCCTCGACCGTCCCCGCGGGCCGGCCGATGATATTGGCAAGGTCTGGTCCCCGCTTCGCCTCTCCCCCGCCCGCCGTATGGCAGGAGGCGCATTTGTCCTCGAACACCAATTGGCCGAGCGCCACATCGCCTTGGGCCAACGCTCCCCCGGCGCCTGCCAGAGTGGCAGCGACCACCATCGCAATACGAAACATTTCACGATCTCCCTCACTGACTCCGCGATCGAAATCAGATCCCGGTCGCCGGATCCCCACGGAAGAGGATAGCGCAGTTGCGG